>DASXTI010000026.1:0-52186 GCA_036505535.1 Thermoanaerobaculia bacterium | reverse complement strand
CCGAACCAGAAACGAGAAACCCGGAACCAGGAACCTCGCCGGATCGCCGCTCGACGCGAGCCGGCGGCGCTGCCCGATCTCGACAGGCTCATCCACGAGCGAATGCGCCTCGGAATCGTCAGCGCCCTGGCGGCCAACGAGACGCTGAGCTTCAATGATCTCAAGAAGCTCCTGCAGTCGACCGATGGGAATCTCTCGGCGCACGCGCGAAAGCTCGAGGACGCCGGTTACCTAACGTGCACGAAGACCTTCGAGCAACGCGTGCCGAAGACCGCCTATCGTCTGACCGCCGAAGGCCGGCGCGCCTTCGAGCGGTATCTGCGCCACCTCGAAGCGGTCATCGAGCATGCCCGCGGACGGTGACTTTTTTTGGGGGAGACTTTATGATGCAAAGTTCCCTTTCAGCCATTGCAATCATGGACGCCAAGGTTCCCGAGCTGGCGCCGCTGGTCCTTCTCGCCTTCCTCGGCGCGGGCCTTCTGATCTTCTGTTCGCTGGTCGGCACCGCGATCGCCCTGGCCGCGCAGCGGTTCGGGCTCGCGAAACTTCTCGGAGCCGGCGGCCTCGCCGTGGCGGTGATCTACGGGACCCTCCTTCTCGGAGCGGCGCTCATCTCCGAGGAGCGAACTCTGCGCCCCAACGAGAAGAAATATTTCTGCGAGATGGACTGCCACGTCGCCTACTCGATCGAGGACGCCGTCGCCGACGATACGCATCCCGTCATTACGGTTCGAACCTGGTTCGACCCGAGCACGATCGCTTCCTTCCGCGGCAACGCCCCACTGACCCCAAACCCTCGAACCGTTTACCTGGTCGACGAGGCCGGCCGCCGCTACAAGCCCTCGGCGGCAGCCACGGAAGCCTGGGAGAGGCGGCACGGCCGCTCCATTCCCCTCACGCAGGAGCTGCACCCGGGGGAGTCTTACACGACGACCTTCGTTTTCGAGACGGCGCCGGGTGCTCGCCACTTTCGCTTCTTCATCGGCGATCCGCCGGGGCCGGAGAACCTCCTGATCGGACACGAGAACAGTCCGTTTCACAGGAAGGTGTTTCACGCCCTCGCGCCGGAGAGGGCCGCTGCGAGGTCATAGATCCATCTTCTCCCTCTCTCTCCGGGAGAGGGCCGGGGTGAGGAGGGTACAGTTGCCCGCGATGAATCTCGATGCCGAGGAGCTGCGACGCCACTTCCGCGAAGCGCTTCAGGCCGATCCCGTCGGCGCCTATCGCGACTGGTTTCGCGCGCAGGAGGAGTTGCGCGATCGGGCCGATGAGGCCGCCGCTCGGCTCCTCGCCGACGATCTGTGGGAGCTTCTGCCCGAGCTCTCCTTTGGAGCGGCGGAGGAGCGGGCTCGGTTCCTCCACAACGCCGCCGTTTTCTACGGGAGCCCGGGGCCGGCCGCCAGCCTCGCGCGCGCCCGTCATGGCTTCGCCCTCGCCCTCGAATATTTCACCGGCGACCCCGAGAGCGGCTGGCATGCCCGCGCCCTCCACAACTTCGCCACGGCGCTCTCCAATCTCGGCACCAGCGCCGCGGAGCTCGAAGAGGCACTCGCCCATTTCGAGAAGGCGCTCGACTGGCGAACCTCCGAGCGCGAGATCGCCCGCGGCGTCACGCTTCACAACATGGGTCTGGCACTGCGTCGTCTCTCCGAGCTCGACCCCTCAAACGCCCGGGCGCATCTGGAGCGCAGCGCCGCCGCGCTCCGCGAAGCCGTCGCCATCCGGGGGCGCAACAACCTCGCGGAGGGACGGGCGTCGTCGGAGAGGCACCTCGCGATCACGCTCGCGCAGCTGGCGGCAAACCAGAGTCTCCCCAACCGGTGAGACGCCAGGAGCGAAAAGAGATAGATTTCAATCGTGACGCCTCGGCGGTGGGTCGAGTACCTGGTGGCGATTCTGGCGGGGAACGGGATTTACTTCGCCGTGTTGCACCCGGGGCTCCCGCCGTCGCTGCAACACCAGCCCTTTCGCTTCGATGTGGGACTGCTGATCGACTTTATCTGCTGCGTCCTGGTCTATGCCGCAATCCGGCTGGGAACCCGCCACGCCCGACGGCTGACGGCCGGGCGCGGCGCACGTTGAACGCCTTTACGGCTTCTCGACGGTGTCCGCTTTGAGCGAGGAGACGAGCGCGAGAAAGTCGTCCTTCTCCTTCTGCGGAACCTTGAACTTGTCCAGCGAGTCGCTCAGGAGCTTGACCGACGCCTCCCAGTCCGCCCCGGTGATCCCGAGCCCCTTGTGGGCCGTCTTCGTGTCGCGTCCGATGTAGACGCACGGACCACCCGTCACGAAGCAAATCTGGTCCACGATCAGCTGACGCAGCCGTGCCTTGGAGCTGTCCGAGAAACCGACGAGGAAGCGCGACAGCGACTTGTCGGCCGCGAATCGCGCGATGAACTCGTCCGTCACCGCGGCGATCGCGTCGTAACCCCCGAGTCGCTTATAGAGCGACGGGGCCTGGGACGTCGCCGTCTGGGCGAGCGCCGAACCGGTGAGAACCAGGAGACCGAGAGCCGCCGAAAGAATTTGTGTCTTCATCGCTTTTCCTCCGTTCCTATTTCGAGTCGAGCCGGGGTCCTGGATTCATCACTTTCCCGAGAATCCGGGAAAGAAAAAGATCAGAATGAGGCCGAAGACGAAACAGTAGATCGCGAAGTAGTGGACCTTTCGGGTCGAGACCATCCGAATGAGAAAGGCGATCGTCGAGTAGCCGATCACGCCCGCGACGGCGGCCCCGACCAGATACTTCGCGAAATCGGGCGTGGCGAAGAAGCCCGCCCCTTCGTGCCGGAGGGCCGACAAGATCTCCACACCCGCCGCGCCGACGATCGCCGGGATCGCGAGCAGAAAGGTGTAGTCGGCGGCCCAGCGCCCCGTGAAACCGAGCAGGAGCCCGAACCCGATCGTCGAGGCGGACCGGGATAGTCCGGGCAGCACGGCGAAGCCCTGGACGGTGCCGATGACGAAGGCGTCGAGATACGTCATCGTCTTGCGGGTCTTGTCTCCCTCTCGCCGAAAATACGAGACGGCCAGGTAGAGGCCGGTCAGGATCTCCATCGCCCCGACGAAGCGCGCGTTGGTCTTCGTCTGCTCGACGTAGTGCTTCATCCACAGTCCGGTGATCCCCGTGGGCACGGTGGCCACCAGCAACAGCATCGCGAGCCGCCAGGCCGTTCGCCGTTGCTCGGCGTCGGTCGAGACCAGGCCGCTGATTTCTTCCCGAAGGAGCTTTCGGTAGTAGATGAGAATCGCCGCTAGCGTTCCCACGTGCACCATGACGTCGAAAAGCAGACCGACCTGTCCGAACCGGGGCATGAGCATCTCGGCGGCGGAAAGGTGTCCGTCGGAAGATACGGGGATGAACTCGGTCAAGCCCTGGATGATGCCCAATACCACCGCATCGATCCAGCTCACCGGGTCACACTACCACCGGCACGATCAGCGGCCGCAGATTGAGCGCGCGACGGCAGGCGCGCTTGGCGGCGATGGCGATCTCCGCGCGCAGCCACTCCGGGTCGCCGCGCTCCTCCGGCGTGGCCCGGGCGAGAACGGCGAGGGCGGCCCGCGAAACTTCACCCGAGAGCTGCTCGTCTTTCGCCGCCACGCCGCGCGAGACAACGTCGACCTGACCCTCGCGGACGAGCACGACGACGCAGCCTTCTTCGGCGAGCTGACGTCGCTCGCGCACGACCTCGGCCCCGACCGACTCGGGCCGATCGTCCAAGTAGACGTTGCCGCAATGAACGGCCTTCGGCTCGATCCGCGCGCCCGTCGGCGTCAGCGCGAGCCGGTCTCCGTCGTCGAGGAGGTATACGCGTCCGGCGGGGACTCCCTCGGCCACCGCGATCTCGGCCGCGGCGGCGAGCATGCGACGGTCGCCGTGCACCGGCAAGACGGCGCCCGGCTTGACCATGCGCAGCCACTCCGCGATCTCGTCGCGATGGGCGTGGCCCGAGACGTGAATCGGCGGCTCGCTCTCCCGCACGACGCGCGCGCCGCGGCGAACCAGGTGGTCCGTCATGCGGTTGACGGATCGCTCGTGCCCCGGGATCGTGCGCGCGGAAAGCAGCACGAGGTCCCCCTCCGAGAGCGCGAGGTCCAGGTGCTCCCCCAGGGCGAGTCGATAGAGCGCCGAGAATGGCTCCCCCTGGCTTCCCGACGTCAGGCACATCAGCCGCCCGGGAGGGACCTGGCGCAGATCGAACGGCGCGGAGCGAGCCGCCGCGGGAAGGCGCAGCCGTCCGAACCGTTCGGCGATCTCGGCCACCTCTCGCATGCTGCGTCCCAGGATCGCCACGCGCCGCCCGAGCGAGAGAGCGGCTTCCACGCCCTGCGCGAGACGCGCGACGTGGCTCGAGAACGTGGTCAGGATGATTCTTCCCGGCGCCGTTTCGAACGCGGCGCGGAGTCCCCGTCCGGCGGCGCGTTCCGAAAGCGAACGACCCGGACGCTCCGCGTTGGTCGAGTCGACGAGCGCCAGATCGACCCCCGCGCCTGCGGCGGCGGCGATTCCCGCGGCGTCGGTGCTTTCGCCGTCCGGCGGATCGTCGTCGAGCTTGAAGTCCCCGGAGTGAAACAGGCGGCAGCCGGCGGCCTCGATGAGCATCGCCGCCGAGTCCGGAATGGAGTGGGAGACGCGGAAGAACGTCACGGAGAAGGCGCCTGCGCGAATCGGCTCACGTCCCCGCGCTTCGATCAGACCCTCCAGAGAGAGCTGCGCCTCCTCGAGGCGTCTCCGCGCCATGGCCAGCGTGAAGGGGAACCCGTAAACGGGCGCGCGACACCACTCGCGCAGGAAGGCGAGCGCGCCGATGTGATCTTCGTGACCGTGCGTCAGAAAGACGCCATCGATCCGCTCGCCCCGGAGGATCGAGAGATCCGGTGCGATTCGATCGATGCCCGGGAAGCTCTCGTCGGGGAACGAAACGCCGACGTCCACGAGGATGCTCGACTCCCCGGAGCGAAGCCACAGGACGTTGCGGCCGAATTCGCCCACGCCGCCGAGCGGAACGATCTCCAGATGTCCGTTCACCGCGTGCGCCAGTTTCGCGCCAGGGCCAGAAAGTCCTCGAGCGAGAGCTCCTCGGCGCGGACGCGAGGCGTCTTTCCCAGCGCTTCCAGGGCTTGCTCCCACTCGGCGCGAGGTGCCGCGGAGGAGAGCGCGTTGGGCAGCGTCTTGCGCCTCGCATTGAAGCCCAGGGACGCCAGACGGAGCGCGCGTTGGACGAGCTCCTTCTCGGGGATCTCGCGCGGGATGAGCTCGAGAACGCTCGAGGTCACTCTGGGCCTCGGCCAAAAGGCGCCGGGCGGAAGGTCGAAGAGAATACGGCCGGTGGCATGCGCCGCCGCGCGAACCGAGAGATACCCGTAATCCTCTTCGCCTGGCTTCGCGATGATCCGCCGCGCGACCTCTCGCTGCACCGTGGCAACGGTGCGCCGGATCGTGTCGGGAGCCTCGATCGCGGCGAGGAGAATCCGCGTTCCCACGTTGTACGGAAGGTTCGCGATCAGAACCGCCTTCTCGCGGCATCCCGCTGCCGACAGCCACTGGCCGAAGGGTCGCGTCAGGATGTCGCCGCAAAAGATTCGGACGGAGTCATTGCCGGCAAACTCTTCCGCGAGCGCGCGGGCACGAAGCGGATCGATCTCGACGGCCGCGAGGCACGCCGCTCGCCGCGACAGCGGACGCGTCAGCGCTCCGTCTCCCGGTCCGACTTCGAGGACCGCGTCCTCCGCCGACACGCGCGCAGCCTCGATGATGCGCAGCGCGATCTCGGTGCTCGCGAGAAAATGCTGTCCCCATCGTTTGCGCGCGGGAAGACCGACCCCTCGCGGGCCGGCCCGCCGATCATGCTGTGACGGCATGGCGTTTCGCGACAGGAGGCACGGCGTTCGAGGCTATCAGATGGTAAACTTTTTCCCCTCGGACTCACACCGTGCTACAGGTCTTCACCCTCGAGAACCGACGCCTCGAGAATTTCCTCGAGAGGCACAAGGCCTACTACGCGTACACCGGCGAGATCGAGATCGACCGCTTCCTGCGCGAGATCCTTCAGAAGGCCAATGAGTTCGTTCCCTCGGAGGCGGGCTCGATCCTGCTCGACGACCCGATGACGAAGAACTCCGACGACCGGCTCGAGAACGAGCTCGTCTTCATCGCCACATACGGCGCGCACGGCGAGGCGCGCCTGGGCAAGCGCATGAACGCCCGAGTCGGCATCGTCGGACACGTCTACGCCACGGGCGTGGCCTACATGACCGAAGACGTCGTCGACGATCCGTTCTTCTACCCCACCCTCGACTTGACCGACGGCTTCCAGACCAAGTCGGCCCTCTGCGTTCCCATCCGGATCGAGGCGTCGGTGTGCGGGGTCTTGGAGCTCGTCAACCGCGCTGGACCCGGAGGCTTCCGGGAAAAGGACCGGCGGCTGCTCGAGATCTTCGCCGACTATGCCTCGATTTCGATCCAGAATCTGCTCGACGCGCGGCGCGCCTACGAGGTGGCCAAGCGCGACGGTTTGACCGGTCTCTACAACGAACGCTACTTGCACCTGCGCCTGACACAGGAGCTCTCGCGCATCTCACGAGACGGCGGCGACCTCTGCGTCGTGTTCCTCGATCTCGATAACCTGAAGGCTGTCAATGACCGTCATGGGCATCTCGCGGGCAGCCAGGTTCTGCGCGAGGTCGGTTATCTGCTCAAGCGAACGGTGACCGACGAGCGGGCAACCTTGACCCGTTACGGCGGCGACGAGTTCGTCTTGATCCTTCCGGGCCACAGCCTAAGAGAGGGACTGGAGGTCTCGGAAGCGATCCGCAGCGCGATCCGCAGCGCGACCTTCCTCTTCCGGCCCTATGGCTTCAACGAGCCCGCTTTGAATCTTCAGGGCGTCATCACCGCGTCGCTCGGCTTGTCCTCGATTCGCTCGCATGCCACGCCGGGGGCTTCGGTGGAACAGCAGAAGAACGAGCTGCTGCGAGCCGCGGATACCGCCCTCTACCGCGCCAAGGACCACGGGAAGGATCGCTGCACGCCCGCAAGCCTGGAAGACGCACGGGTTCCGGTGCTCTCGTCCTGATGGGCTTGGCTTCCGCCCTCGAGAAGTGCTAGCGTTTCCCGTTTCCGCTCGGTTTCGCCCGTTTTTCGCCTGAGGGGGCTTCATGCCGACGATCACCAAAGAACAACTGTCGCCCGAGAACGTCCTCGACGTCTTGTCTCGGCACATCCTCGTGGACGGGTACCACGTCGTCATGGACATGGAGCGCAGCCGAGGCTCCTACCTCTTCGATGCGCGCAGCGGCCGGCCAATTCTGGACTTCTTCTCCTGCTTCGCGACCATGCCAATCGGATACAACCACCCGAAGATGGCGGATCCGGAATTCCGAGAGGCGCTCATGCAGGCGGCGCTGACCAAACCATCCACCAGCGACATCTACACGGAGCACTTCGCCCGCTTCGTGGAGACTTTCGCGACCCTCGCCGTACCGCCGACCCACTCGGACCACATGTTCTTCGTCGAGGGGGGCACGCTTGCCATCGAGAATACCCTGAAGACGGCGTTCGACTGGAAGGTGCGCAAGAACCTATCGCGCGGCAAGGGAGAGAAGGGAAAGAGAGTCCTCCATTTCCGGAACGCCTTCCACGGCCGCTCGGGCTACGCGATCTCGATGACGAACACGGCCGACCCGCGCAAGACCCAGTACTATCCGGTCTTCGACTGGCCTCGCCTCTCCTGCCCGCGGCTCCGCTTTCCGGCGACGGAGGAGGTTCTCCGAGAGGTCGCCGCGGCCGAAGAGCAGGTGGAGCGGGAGATCCGGGCCGCCTGCGCGGCGACCCCCGACGACATCGCCGCCCTGATCATCGAGCCGATCCAGGGAGAAGGGGGCGACAACCACTTCCGGCCCGACCTCTTCCGGCGCCTGCGCGCTCTCGCCGACGAGCTCGAGTTCCTCTTGATCTTCGACGAGGTCCAAACCGGCGTGGGCTTGACGGGCTCGATGTGGTGCTGGCAGCAGATGGGGGTCGAGCCCGACATGTTCGCGTTCGGCAAGAAGACCCAGGTCTGCGGCTTCGCCGCGAACCACCGGATCGACGACGTCCCGAACAACGTGTTCAAGGTCTCCTCTCGAATCAACTCGACGTGGGGGGGCAATCTCGTCGACATGATCCGGTGCGCGAGATACCTCGAGATCATCACTGAGGAAAACCTGATCGAGAACGCGCGCGTCGTCGGAGACTACCTTCAGGGAAGGCTGCGGGAGCTCGCCGAAGAGCTCCCGGGCGTGATGACCAACGTGCGCGGACGAGGGCTCTTCATCGCCTTCGATCTGCCGGACAAGGAAACTCGCGATCGCACCCTCGCGGCGTGCCTGGAGAACGGCATGATGGGTCTCGCCTCGGGGGTGAGCGCGATCCGCCTCCGGCCACACCTGATCCTGTCGAAGGACGAGGCGGACGAGGGGGTCCGCAAATTGCGTCGGGCGATTACCGCCGCGAAGAAGTAGCGCCTCCTCCGGGTCGCGTGATCCGGCGTTTCACACTCCTCCTGGCCGCCGTGCTCCTCGGAGCCGCGGCTCTGTTCTGGTTCACACTTCCCGACGTCCGACCGCTAGCGAAGTCCTGGCCGAAGACGACCGCGTTCATGGAGCGGCGCAAGGCGCAGCTCTCTCGCGCCGGAAAGACCGCGCATTTGGAATGGATCCCCGTCCCGCTGTCGCGAATCGCCCCGGACATGCAGCGGGCAGCCGTCGTCGCCGAGGACGCGCGCTTCTGGCAGCACGGCGGCGTCGACTGGGGCGCGACGCGGGGTGCGCTCGAGAGGAACCTCGAGAACGGAGGCGTCAAGCTCGGCGGCTCGACGATCACGCAGCAGCTCGCGAAGAACCTCTATCTGACTCCGGCCCGCACGCCGTGGCGCAAGCTCCGTGAGCTCGCCATCGCCAAACGCCTCGAGCGCGGGCTCACGAAGCGCCGGATCCTCGAGCTCTACTTGAACGTCATCGAGTTCGGGCCGAGGACGTTCGGCGTCGAGGCGGCGGCGCGGCGATACATGGGCAAGAGAGCGCGGGAACTCTCGCGAACCGAGGCCGCGACGCTGGCGGCGGTCATCCCCTCCCCCCGAATTTTCGATCCCGTCAGCCATCCGGACCGCGTGGCGCGCCGTGCGCAACGGATTCTGAGCCGCATGGAGTGACGGCTCAACGGAGGCAGGATTCCTTCAACCCCCTGCGTGCTATTCTCGAGTCGGCGTCTCATCGGAGGTGAACCGGATGTGTCTTCGCCGCATCACGGCTCTTTTTCTTCTCGCTTCGCTCGCTCTGGTTGCCTCGGACTGTTCCCGCAGACCCGCCTCCATCGATATTTCGCCGAAGAAGGTCAAGATCTATGGCATCGAGCGCTCCCAGCGCGTCAGCGCGCGCGTCCTGGACAAGAAGGGACAGCCGATCGAAGGGACACCGCGCTGGGGCTCCTCGAACGACGGCATCGTCGCGGCGGAGCCCGGCGGACGGCTGATCGCCCGGAAAGCGGGAAAGACCATGATCACCGTATCTTACGAGGGGCTTTCGGCCCAGGTTCCCGTGGAGGTCGTGGACGTGTCGTCGATCGAGATCGCCCCCCCGTCGTTCTCCCTCATCGGGCCGCCCGGCACATCGGTACCGCTCGCCGGCACGGTGAAGGACTCGAAGCAGAAGTCCGTCGACATCAAACCGACGTGGACAACGGCCAACGCGAAGGTCGCGACGGTTTCCGAGGAGGGGGTCGTGACCTCCGTGGCGCCCGGATCGACGACGATCCTGGCCAAAGTGGGGGACATCCAGGGTGCCTGCGACGTCGCCGTCGTCGTGCGGCCCATCGCGCGCCTGGAGATCCGGCCGGTGACGGCCATCGGGCGCGTCGGGGACTCGCAGCACTTCGAGGTCATCGCGTACGGCCCGGATGGAATACCCATCCCGGACGTCGCGGCGGCCTTCCACTCTTCCAACCCGTCGGTTGCGACGGTCGACACATCCGGAGTGGCGACCGGGCGAAAGGCGGGTACGGCGACGATCCGTGTGGAGCTCGCAGGCCAGTCCGCCGAGGCGACGCTGCTGGTGAACTGAGCCTCGACACATGGCCGCAAAGCGCGTAAGACTTCCCGCTGTCGCGGGCATGTTCTACGACGCGAGGCCCGATCGCCTCGAGAGAGACGTGCGCTCGCACCTGTCTTCGGAGGGCGTTCCCGCGGCGGCGTTCGGCGCCATCGTGCCGCACGCCGGTTACGTCTATTCCGGACCGGTGGCCGGGGCCGTTTATGCCCGGATGAAGATTCCCGGCACTGCCATCATCCTCTGCCCCAATCACACGGGTCGAGGATCGCCGGCATCGCTGGAGCCCTCCGATGCCTGGCGCACGCCCCTCGGCGACGTCCCCATCGACGGCCGCCTCGCCGAACGGCTCCTCGCCCTCGTGCCGTCGCTCGAGCGAGACTCCGACGCCCATCGGCGGGAACATTCGCTCGAAGTGCAGCTTCCTTTCCTTCAGGTCCTGCGTCCCGACGTCCGGTTCGTTCCGATCTGCCTCGGCGAGGCTCGCCTGGCTCTCTGCCGCGAAGTCGGTGAAGCGCTCGCGACGATTCGTCGCGAACAGGAGGAGCCGCCCTTGCTGTTGGCCTCCTCCGATATGAACCACTATGAGAGCCGCGCGACCGGCCGGCGCAAGGACGACATGGCCCTGGCCCGTGTGGAAGCCGTCGATCCGGATGGGCTCTTCCGCGTCGTCCTGACGGAGTCGATCTCGATGTGCGGTTTCCTTCCCACGACGGCCCTTCTCTTCGCAGCACGGGCGGCCGGCGCCACGCACGCGCGCGTCGTGGCCAGGCGCGACAGCGGCGACGAGACGGGAGACACCTCCAGCGTCGTGGGATACGCGGGAGTAATCATCGACGGAGATTGATGATTGCCGATTGAGGATTGGTGATTGGAGATTTGTGATTGGAGAAAGACCTATGCGGAGCTCAGCATTCGCCGCCCTCTGGTTGTTCGCGGCGGCGACGATCGGCGCGCAGGAGGCAGCCAAGCCGCAGGTCGATGTTCCAACGCTTTCGCCGAGAGCGGAGGACGTGTCGTCGATCGACGGAATGATCAAGGCGTATTACGACGTCATCTCGGGACCGGCCGGCAAGGCGCGTGAGTGGGGACGCGATCGGACCCTCTACATCGAGGATCTCCGATTCGTCTCCGTCGACGTCGACAAGCAAGGCAGGGCCGCCCCGCGAATCATGGATCATCAAGCCTATGTCGACAGGACCGACGTCGCATTCCGCGACCGCGGCTTCTTCGAGAGGGAGATTCACCGGGTCACGGAGCGCTTCGGGCCCATCGCCCACGTCTGGAGCACCTACGAGTCGCGCCAGAAGGAAGATGGCCCGATCATCATACGCGGCATCAACTCGATCGAGCTCTTCTGGGATGGCAAGCGCTGGTGGATCGCCAACGCGATCTGGACCGACGAGCGCCCGGACCTTCCGATCCCGAAGGAGTATCTGCCGAATTAGTCGTGAGTTGTGAGTCATGAGTCATGAGTGCCCACGATATATAAGTGATCACTTATATATCTAAGACGTCTCACGATTCACAACTCACGATTCTCTTCCGATCGACTCCTCCGAAACGATCCCTCGAGCCGCGCGGCGGATCCCGGCGACGACACCCGGCGATCCGGCGACGACGTTGCCGCGCTCGAGATACTCTCCCCCGCCGTTGAAGTCGGTCAGTTCCCCTCCCGCCTCCTGGATGAGCAACGCTCCGGCGGCGATGTCCCAGGGAGACAGCCGAAACTCGAAGAAGCCGTCGAAAACCCCCGCGGCCACGTAAGCCAGATCGAGCGCGGCGGAGCCCGCGCGGCGAATCCCCCGCGCCTTCAGGAAGACCGCCTTGAAGAGAGCGAGATAAATGTCGATTTTCTCGCGGTGGCGAAATGGGAATCCGGTCGCGACGAAAGCCCCGTCGAGATCGGGCCGTCCCGTGACCGCGATGGGCTTCCCGTTGCACAAGGCTCCCGATCCGCGCTCGGCCGTATACATCTCGCCTCGGAGCGGATCCCAGACGACGGCCGCGATGAGCCGTTCCCCCTCGCGCGCCGCGATCGAGATACACCAGAAGGGAAAGCCCGACACGAAATTCGAAGTCCCGTCGAGCGGATCGATGATCCACAATCGAGCGCCCTTCCGGCCCGACCGGGTGCCCCCTTCCTCGCCGAGGAAGGCGTCCTGCGGAAAGCGTGCCCGAATCGACGACACGATTCGCTCCTCGCTCTCCCGATCGGCGAGCGTGACGAAGTCGTTCTTCATCTTTTCCTCCACCGAACCCCGAGGGAGGTTTCGCCAGTTGGCGAGAAGCACCTCGCCTCCCGATCGGGCCGCCTCGACGGCGGTTTCGAGGACGGCGCTCATGAGGGGCGCCCGATCCGTCGGGCCTTCTTCATCGCTCGAGCGTCATCGCCTTGAACCCCTGAGAGATCGCCTTCTCGGCCGGCGTGCCCAGAAAATTGAACCCGCGCTCTCCCGCCGGCGCCGGCTTCCCGTCGGAGAAGACCTTCCACCAGTAGACCCCCTTCCACCAGCTCTCTCTCGAGAGCGCCCGGTAGACGGCCGCGATCGTGCGCGCCGCGTCGCCGCCGCCGGGGGGCCTGCTCGAGTCCTCGTCATGCGGTGCGATCCACGCGGCCCGGACCGAGGGATAGCCCGCTTCCGCGAAGATCACAGGTTTCCCGTACTTGCGGGAAAGCTCCGCCAGAGGCCGCACGGCCTGCCGCACGCCCTGCTCGAGCGCGGCATCGGAAGCCTTCTCCGCCGGAGACAACGAATCGTAGAAATCGACCCCGATCGCGTCGAGCGCGTCCCAGAACGGCGTGCGCGGAGCGTTGGCGGCCCAGTTCGCGGCGTAGAGGAGCGACGCACCGGTCGCCAGGCGGACGGCCGCGACGATCTCCCGCCACTCCTTCTCGCGCTCCTCGGTCGCCTTCAACTCCGTGCCGACGCAAAAAAGCTCCGCTCCCGCCGCCTCCGCCACGACGGCCTGGTGCACGATGAACCGCCGATACGAGTCGAACCAGTCCCGCCAGGCACGGTCGTCGGACATGGCGATGTCGCCGACGAAGGCGCCTCCGCCGACCCAGAGCTGCGGCTTGACCATCGCGCTCATTCCAATCGACCGCGCGTCGGAAACGGCGCGGAGCGTGCCTTCGTCCGTCTCACCCTGCGGGCTGCGGTGGACGAAGAAGATCCGGTCCGCCTTGGGGTCGCGGCAGAAGGCATACGGCATGACGGAAACGGAGCTCGCGGACATGTCGCGAACGCGCTTGAGGGTCTCGAGAGACCTCGGCGAGACGTAAGCTCCCTCGATCGAGTTCGTCATCGCGTAAGAAACGCCGCGCAGGAACCCCTCCGGCATCGGACGGCGCGCCGGAGGCTTCACGCTCTGCCGCACCGCGGCTTCTCGCCAGCGCGAAAGCTTCGCGCGCAGGCTTCCCGGCGCGCCCGCGAGAGCCCGCTCGACGGCGGATTCCCCCTCGAGCCGGACCCCCGCGTCGAGCCAGGCGGCGACGGTGCCGACGGCGAGCACCGGAGAGACGTTCTCCGCGGACTCGAGGACTTCGTCGAGGGAAGGCTCCACACCCGCCGCGCGAGCAAAGGCGCCGAAGCTCCGGACGTCACGCCCCCACCAGCGGCCGAACCGGCGGGCTCCTGCGGCGAGGAGGAGCGTCCGGCGCTCCGTCAACAGCGGCTCGGAAGCGGCCAGCGCGGCCGCGGCGAGCACGGGCGAGACGATGTCGGGCTCCTCGGGCGCCGACGCGTCGATCTCGACGCGGACCTTCCCGGCCTCCGCAACCAGGTCCGCCGGGCGCGAGGATCCCGTATAGAGTCCCTTGGTCGCGGCGTCGGGAAAGAGGCGAATCGAAAACGGGCGCTTTCCGGCGAACCGGGCAGCGGCCTTCTCCCAATTCGCGGCGGCGGAGCTTTCCGATTCGCGAAACTCCCACTCCGTGCCGGCTTTCTTCTCGCGCCGGAGGACTCTGAAGAATTCCTCTCGCCTGGCGATCTGGTCGACATCCGCGGCCCGATCGATTGAAAGCCGGCCGTCCCGGGCGAGAAACCGCCCCCGCTTCGAGAGCTCCCCGGAGACGACAACATAGTCGGCGGGCGGATCCTCCCTCCAGAAGATCCGTCGGGCGGCGAGCTCGGCGACGGTCCGAGCCTCGTTGCCGAGGACGAAGGTCTCCGTCGGCTTGCCGGGATCCCTCAAGAAGATGCCGTCCCCGTTGCCCGAGTAGGTTCTTCCGTCGAAGACGAAACCTCGTTCATCGAAAGAGATCGGGAATTGCCCGAGCGCTGGCTTGAGGCGTTCCGAGATCGGAACGCTCCACAAATGCGCGGCTTCGAAGCCCTCCGGTACGGGAGTCTCTTCGGGACCGCTCTCGATCTGGATACCGCGCCGTTTCGCCCAGCCCGCGAGCCGGTCGAGCTCGGCCGGCATCGAGAGCCCCTCGGAGACTCGCAACGCGATCCGACGAGGCGCGGGAGTCGGCGAGGGTTTCGGAGCGAGCGCCAGGACGGCGACGATCGTCATCCCCAAAAGCGTGGATGACCACCGAGCTGCTAAAGGTTGACGCGTTCCCAAGCGACGGCTCCGCCCACGATCGTCGCCGCCGGCGCACCGACGAGATCCCAGCCCGCAAACGGCGTGCTTCGTCCCATCGATACGAAGCGTGCGGGGTCCACTTTCCATCGCGCCTCCGGATCGAAGAGCGTTACGTCCGCCGGCGCGCCGACCGAGAGCGTCCCTCCCGGCAGGCCGAACGCCCTGGCCGGGCCCGCCGAGAAAAGGATGGCGAATCGGGAGAGCGGCAGCCGCCCGCGGGCGACGAAGCGGTCGAACACGACGGAGGCGGCGGTCTCTAGGCCGACGACCCCGAACGGAGCGCTATCGAAATCGACGGCCTTCTCGTCGGCGTGGTGTGGCGCATGGTCGGTCGCGATCGCATCGATCGTTCCGTCGTTTAAACCGGCCGCCAGGGCCGTCAGGTCCGACGTCTCGCGCAGCGGCGGATTCATCTTCATCCGCGTCGAGAAGCCGGAACGGCCCACTTCTTCGTCGGTCAAGATCAGATGATGGGGCGTGACTTCGCAGGTGACGTCCATACCCTCGGCCTTCGCCCGCCGCACGATTTCCAGGGCCTTCGCCGTCGAGAGATGCGCGACATGAAGGCGCCCTCCGGCCAGCTCCGCGACGAGCACGTCGCGCGACACGGCGGCGGCCTCCGCGATCGAGGGCTGGCCGGAGAGTCCGAGCCGCGTGGAGACGGCCCCCTCGTGCATCGGCGCCCCGGCGGAGAGGCCGGGGTCCTCAGCGTGCTGGACGACCCGGAGATGGAAGAGGCTCGCGTGCTCGAAGGCCCGCCGCAGAAGCGATCCATCGGCCAGCCACTTTCCGTCGTCCGAGACGGCGACCGCCCCGGCTTCCCGCAGCTCGCCGAATGCCGTCAGCTCCTCCCCCTTCTGACCCTTCGTGATCGCGCCGATCGGATGGAGCCGAGCGGCGCCGGCGGCGAGCCCCCGGGCGCGAACGAACTCGCAGACCTCGCGGCTATCGTTGACCGGATTCGTGTTCGCCATCGCACAGACGGCGGTGAAGCCGCCCGCCGCGGCGGAGCGCAGTCCCGTCGGAATCGTCTCGGCGTACTCGCGCCCCGGCTCGCGCAGGTGGGCATGGAGGTCGATGAATCCGGGAAAGACGATCAGCCGCGATGCGTCGAAAATATCCGCTCCCCGCGCCTCGAGACCCTCCCCGACCTCGGCGACGACCCCGTCGCGCAACAGGACGTCGAAACGGCCGTCCTTTCCGGCCTCCGGATCCACGAGGCGTCCGCCGCGAATCAAGAGCGCGCGGCTCATGCCTCCCCTTCCCAGGGATGCCCGCCGAGCAGCAGGTAGAGGACCGCCATCCGTACCGCGACTCCATTGGCGACCTGATCCAGTATCACCGAGCGCGGCGAGTCCGCGATCTCCGAGGCGATCTCGACCCCGCGGTTCATGGGTCCCGGATGCATCACGATCGCCTCGGGATTCGCCCGGGCGAGCCGCTTCGCGTCCAGGCCGTACTGCCGGAAGTACTCCCGGATGGAGGGGAACAGCGACCGACCCTGACGCTCGAGCTGCATGCGGAGCATCATGACGACGTCCGCCCTTTCGAGCGCGGCGTCGAACTCCGTCGTCGCCTCGACCCCCATCTCCTCTATCCGCGGCGGCAGCAGCGTCGGCGGCCCGCACACGGTAACTCTTGCCTTCATTTTCGTCAGCAGCCAGATGTTGGAGCGGACGACGCGCGAATGCGCAATGTCCCCCGTGATCGCGACCTTTAGACCTTCGATCCGGCCGAGCCGCTGCCGGATCGTCAGCGCGTCGAGCAGGGCCTGCGTCGGATGCTCATGCGCTCCGTCTCCGGCGTTCACGATGCCGGCTTCGAGGTGCCGGGCCAGGAAGTGAGGCACGCCGGGCGAGCCATGCCGGATGACGATCAAGTCCGGCGACATGGCCTGCAGATTCCTCGCCGTGTCCAGCAGCGACTCCCCCTTCTCGACGGAGCTTCCCCTCGCGGAAAAGTTGAGAGAGTCGGCCGACAGCCACTTCTCCGCCGTCTCGAAGGAGAAGCGCGTCCGCGTCGAGGCCTCGAAGAAGAGGTTGACGACCATCCGGCCTCGCAGGGCTGGGACTTTCTTGATCGGACGCCGGGCGATGGAGCGCATGGACTCGGCGGTATCGAGGAGAAGCGTGATCTCGTCGGGAGTCAGCGGCTCGATCCCGAGGAGATCCTTGGCGCGAAGGCTCGTGACCGTCACGCGAGGGGCTCCCGCAGACCGTCGGAGAGGCGGAGGGGCCCCCCACCCGGTTTGACGCGGGCGGCCACGAGGGCCGCCCCTCCGGACCGGGTCAGTGCGGCCTCTCCAGGATCCAGACCTCGTCGGCGCCGTCGGTCTCCTTGAAGAAGACCTGAATGACTTCGCGGCTCGACGTCGGGACGCTCTTGCCGACGTAGTTGGCCTCGATCGGGAACTCGCGATGGCCTCGATCGATCAGCACCGCCAGGCGAATCGCGCGGGGACGGCCGAGGTCGATGACGCCGTCCAAGGCCGCACGGATCGTCCGGCCGGTATAGAGGACGTCGTCACAGAGCAGAACGGTCCGGCCGTTCAAGTCGAAGTCGATCTCGGTCTTCTTGAGCAAGGGCTGCGGGGCGACCGTGGACAGGTCGTCGCGGTAGAGGGTGATGTCGAGAGTCCCTACGGGGAAGCTCTGCTTGACGAGGTCCGAGAGCCGAGCCGCCAGGCGCGAGGCGAGCGGAACGCCCCGTGTTCGGATGCCGATCAACGCCAGTCCGGGAAGGTCTTTCTGCCGCTCGGCAACCTCATGCGCCATTCGATCGATCATGCGCCCGATGCGGTCGGCGTCGAGGATCTTTGCCTTCCGGATCAGCTCTTCGGTCAAATCCGCGCGAGTCTATGGGGTCGGTCCTCCCCGGTCAAGAAGTGCGCTGAAAATCCGGTCGGGAGCGGCGAAACGGCGCTAGAATCGAGACGAACAACGCGCGCGACATGGTCATCTACAACGCAGCGACACGAGAGCTGACGGCCAAGATCGTGTACTACGGTCCGGGCCTCTGCGGAAAGACCACGAACCTCAAGGTTCTCCACGACCGGCTCGAGCCCGGAACGGCCGGCAAGCTCCTGAACCTGCAGACACAAACCGACCGGACCATCTACTTCGACTTGCTTCCGGTCGAGCTCGGCGACATCAAGGGCTACAAGATCCGGTTTCAGCTGGCGACGGTTCCCGGCCAGACGGCCTTCAACGAGACGCGGCGGGTCGTCCTGAAAGGCGTCGACGGAATCGTCTTCGTCGCCGATTCCCAGTGGACGATGCTCCCGAAGAACCTCGAGGCCTGGCAGAACCTCAAGGACAACTTGAAGGCCAACGAGATTACCTTCGAGAGCATCCCGGTCGTCGTCCAGTACAACAAGCGCGATCTCGCCGACATCCTCGCCGTCGACGCCATGCAGGAGGCGCTGGGCCTCTCCTCTTATCCCTTCGTCGAGGCGGTCGCCAGCGCCGGGCGCGGGGTCACCGAAACGTTCAAGCTCATCTCGAAGCTGACGTTCGTCGACCTGTTGCGGCGGCTCCAGGGCCGCCGCGCCGAGGAGGCAAGCGCTGCCGCGGCCGCCGTGGAGCGACAGCGGCAGGACGATCTCCAGACCTGGAAGGACTCGCTCTTGAAGCGCGACTCCCAGCCCGCCGTGACGGTTCCGCGGCCATCGCGCCCTCTTTCGCTGGTGCCTCCCGTCTCCGACCAGCCCCCCTTCGATACCGCCGAGCTCGGGCGGGGCGTGGACGACGACGACGGTTCCTCTTCCGATGCGTTCCCCGAGCCCCCGGCCGCGGAGCCAGCGCCTCCGCCGGAGCAGCCCAATCCGGCCGCGACCGTGCAGATGGAGGCAGTCTCTCCCGACGTCGCAGCCGGCGCTCCGGATGCCGACGCTCTCGAGATCGAGGACGTCTTTGCCGAAGCCGAGGAGGCCGAAATTGACATCCCCGTCGCTCCGGAAGCGCAGGAAGCGGAGATTCCCGTCACGGATCCCGCCTTCCTGCCCACGGAGGTGGCCCTGGAAGAGAAGGTCGACGTTCTGGAGCAGCGGCTTCGGGAAGCCGAGGATCGCGCGGGTCGTGAGCGCGAAGCGGCCGAGCGGCTCGGCTCCGTCGTCGCCTCGATCGAGGAACGCGTCTCCGGCACGACCGAGCACCTGTCCGCCATCGTCGAGCGCTTCGCGTCACTGGAGAAAAACGTCGGCGGCCTCCATGAGGCACTGGGCTCCTTCCTGCAGCGCCTGGGACCGGTGGAGAATGCGGCGACGCGGCATCAGGAGCTCGAGGCGGGGTTCCGAAATCTGGAGATCGGCGTCTCCAGCCTGGAGACGGGCCTGCGGGACCTCGATGAGCGCATCCGTTCCGACGCCACCCGGCAGCGTAAGGATTCCGACGACGTCGCCATGGCATTGCGCGGCCTGACCGAAAGAGCCCAGGCCGTCGATCATCAGATCGGCGCACTGATCAACCAGGTCGGCGCGCAAGAGGATGCGCTCTCCTCTTTTCGCCCGCTTCCCGAGAAGCTCTCGCAAATCGAAGGAGAGCTCTCCCGGCTCCGCGGACTATCGGAGAAGTTGCCGGAGCTCGAAGCCCAGATCGATTCCGTCCTGCGTCAACACCACGAGCTGGAGTCGACGCTGGAGGAGAAGACCCATCAGGGACGCCGTGAGGCCGAGGACATCCGCTCGCAGATCGCGCCTTTGCTCGAGGACCGGGTGCGCCGGCATGAGTCCGACGCGCTCCTGTTCTCCGAGATGGAACGCCTGCGCGAGTCCCTCGCCGAGTCGCTCCACGACCTGGCAGAGCGCGTCCGCCAGACGGTCAGGGGAAATTGATGATTGGGAGATTGATGATTTGTCGATTGAGGTGAGGAAGCTGCACCCTCGCCTCCATCTTCCAATCTTCAATCATCAATCTTCAATTCCCTCCGCCTCCTCGCAACTGCGCGAGGAATCTCTCGTCGTTGCGCCAGTCGGTCTTGACGCGGACGGTGAGATCGAGGAACAGCCGGCGGCCGAGCGCCCCTTCGAGCTCTTCGCGCGCGGCCCGGCCGATCTCGCGAATCATGGCGCCCCCTTTGCCGACGACGATCCCTTTCTCTCCTTCTCGCTCGACGATGATCGACGCGGTCACGACGGTGATGTCTTTCTGCTCCCCCTCGCGCACGGATTCGACCAGAACGGCGTGCGCGAACGGGAGCTCGTCGTGGGTGCGCTCGAGAAGCTTCTCGCGAATGACCTCGCCGATCCATTCGGTTTCGGGGGTGGTGGTCAGGAAGTCTTCCGGATAGGCAGCCTCCCCCTCCGGAAGCAGATCCGCGAGGACGCCAAAAAGCCGTTCGACGTTCTCCCCCGTTCGCGCGGACACCGGCACGACGGCGTCGAACGCGTGCCGCCGCGAGAAGTCGGCGATCAGAGGGAGGAGGCGATCTTTTCTCAGCCGATCGATCTTGTTCAGCGCCAGGACGGACGGCCTGGCGGCCTGCGCGATCCGGGCGAGAATGAACTCCTCCCCGGCGCCCCGCGCTTCCGAGGCATCCACGACGAAGAGCACGAGGTCGGCGGAGGCGAGCGCGTCCTGGGCATCGCGCACCATCGCGGCATTCATTCGGTATTGCGGGCGGTGGATTCCCGGCGTGTCCCGCAGGGCGATCTCGCAGGCGGGGCGCCGCGCCACCCCCAGAATGCACTTGCGCGTCGTCTGGGGCTTATTCGACACAATGGCGACTTTCTCGCCGACGAGCGCGTTGACGAGGGTGGACTTTCCGACGTTGGGACGGCCGACAACGGCGACCTCGCCGGCGCGAATGGGTTTATGGTTTGTGGTCTCTCGTTTGTGGTTGTTGCGCACCGGATGATGGGAACTACAAACCACAGACCACAAACTACAAACTCTTCCCTGCGGAGGCCGGCACCGTCGCGGACACGACCGGCTCGATTCGCACGCGGTAGACGCGCCGCCGGTCCGCCTCCTCGACAGTGAAGCGCAGGTCCGACTCTTTGTGGATCTCGCCCGGCTTCGGGATGTGCCCGAGGCGACTCGCGAGGAAACCGCCGACCGTCGTAAACTCTCCTTCCTCGGGGCCTCGTCCAAAGAGATCACGGATCACTTCGATGTTGGCCTTGCCCGAGACGGAATAGGCGCTCTCCCCCGCCTTCGTGACCGGTTCCCGTTCGTCCTCGTGCTCGTCGGAGATCTCTCCCACGATCTCTTCGAGCAGGTCCTCCACGGTGACAAGGCCCGAGACCCCGCCGTACTCGTCGACGACGATTGCCATCCAGAGGTGGCGCCGTTGGAATTCGCGCAGCAGCTCGGAGACCTTCTTCGTCTCCGGGACGAAGTAGGCTTCGCGCATCAGATCCGCGATCGACCGATTCGCGCCCGCTCGGATCGACTGCAGGGCGTCTTTGACGTGGACGACGCCGACGACCGTATCGATCGACCCGCGCACAACCGGGATGCGCGAATACTTGGACTCGACGAAGAGATCGAAGAGGACCGTCAACGACGATGCGACGTCGATCCACACGATGTCCGTCCGCGGCGTCATGACCTCCCGCACGCGGGTATCTCCGAAGTCCACGATCGACAGGAGCAGCTTCTCTTCATCCTTCTCGAGGATCCCCTCCTGCCGCCCAACGTCGATATAGGCCCGGACCTCCTGCTCGGTCGCTTCGGCGGGCTCGACCGGCGCCGAGGATCGACCCGCGAAGATCCGCCGGATCAGAAACGCGATCGGGAGGAGCAGCCAGGAAGCCGCCGTGACGACCGGCAGCAGCCGCGCCACGATCTTTTCCGGGTCTCGGTTCGCGTCGCGGCGCAGCAGTGCGATCTCCGTCAGGAGCCAACCGGCCACGAAAAAGAGCCCGCCCCACAACCACGCCCGAGGCACCTGGAAGCTTTCGAGCGCCGAGACGGTCGTCAGCAGCCCCGTGAGCACCAGCGCCTGGACGACCACCTTCGTCGTCGTGCGGACGATTTCAACTTCTCCGGCGCCCGAGAGAATCCGCGCCCGCTCCGGGTGCTCCTCGAGCAGGCCGAAGATCTTGATCGGCGAGAGCCGATCGAGCGCCATCGCGAAGGTCTCGAACAGCAGGAACGCCGCGTAACAGAAGCCGGCGGAGAGCAGAGCGATCATCGGTGCGGCCTCGGCCGCGGGGCGCGCGACACCGCGGGCGCATCCGGGATCCCCAGCCGCCGACGCAGATGGCCCTCGAGCGCCTCCATTTCGCCGCTGTCGGTCTCATGGTCGTAACCCATCAGGTGAAGAAAGCCATGGACCAGCAACCGGTCGATCTCTCGCGCACGCGGCTCCGCCCGGCGGCGCGCTTCCCTCGAGGCATAGGGCAGGGAGATGACGATGTCGCCCAGGAACCCTTCCGCGGCTGAGTTCGCCGGGAACGCGAGCACATCGGTCGAGCGGTCCTTGCCCCGGTAGCGCCGGTTGAGCGACCGCATCCGCGTATCCGCGCAGAAGAGGACCGACACTTCCTGCGCCCGCGACCGAGCCGCCCGGGCGGCGCGAGTCAACACGGACCGAACGCGCCGCGGCGGCGGAGCCCCCGAAGCACGGGCCTGGACCTCGACCCGTATCACCTAGACCGCTCGGGGCCCGGCGGCTTCGGCGGCGGGCCCGGTCTCCGTCGTGCGGCGGCGGGTGCGTTCGCGATTGAAGTCGAAGCCGGGATAGTCGATCCGGTGATGGAAGACCGTCGTGACGGTATGCTCGAGAGCATCCACGATGATCGCCAGGTCGCGCATCGTCAAGTCGCAGTCGTCGAACTGTCCGTCGCGCAGACAGTCATCCACGATCGTTCGGATCATCGCCCGGATCTTCGCCGGCGTCGGCTCGACGAGCGTGCGCGAGGCCGCCTCTACGGCGTCCGCAATCATCAGGATGCCGAGAATCCGAGTCGAGGGCTTGGGTCCGGGGTAGCGGTAGTCCGTTTCCCGGATCGGGCCCTGCGCCGGATCGCTCTTGGTCAGCGCCTTCTGGTAGAAGTAGCGGATCAACTTCGTGCCGTGGTGCTCGCGAATGGCCGTCAAGATCGGCTCGGGCAGCCGCGCCTTCTTGGCCATCTCCACGCCCTCCCTGACGTGCGCCGCGATGATGAGCGCGCTCATCGACGGCTCGAGCCGGTCGTGCCGGTTAAAACCCTTTGGCTGGTTCTCGATGAAGTAGTCCGGCATCTTCGTCTTGCCAATGTCGTGGTAGTAGCCGGACACCCGGGCCAGCAGCGTATCCGCGCCAATCGCCTCCGCGGCCGCCTCCGCCAGGTGTCCGAGCATCAGCGAGTGCTGGTAGGTCCCCGGTGCCTCGAGGGCGAGATTGCGTAAGAGCGGTAGGTTCTGGTTGGAGAGCTCGAGCAGCCGAATGTCGGTGACGACGGAGAAGAGATGCTCGAAGACGGGCAGGAAGAGCCCGACGACCATCGCGACCGAAAGTCCGCCGGCGACGCCGGCGAGCACGTCGTAGAGGAATTCCCAGCCCCACGGCCCGGCATTCAGGAAGTGGATCGAGGCGATCGCGACGAGGTTGCCCGCGGCCACCATTCCGCCCATCGCGAGAAGGACGCTGCGCGCGCGCAGTTTGCCCAGCCCGTAGATCCCGGCCAGGGATCCCACGACCGCAAAGAGCGCGAAGGGGAAAGAGAGGCCCATCAGCACGCCCGCCCCGATCGCATGAACGAGAGCGACCAGCAGCGCCGGACCCATCCCGGCGACCAGGCTCACGACGATCGGGCCCGCCGCAAACGGGATGGCATAGTTCACGGAACCCGAGGCGCCCTCCAGGCTCGGCGAAAGAGCCTGGGCCAGAACGAAGCTGCCGCGGGTCACCACCGCGAACAGGACGCCGGTCGCCAACACCGAGCCGAAGACCACGCCGGCCGAGCGCTCCCGCTTGCGGCGGCGCTGCCTCCGGGCGTCGAGCCAGAAGGCAATCGCCGCCAGGATCTGAAGGATCAGAATGCCCATTACCTTGACCCAGGAGGATGGGTCGGAGGCGGAGGCCCGCACAGCCGCGATCCACTGAGCCGTCCGCGCCGTGATCTCGTCGCCGCGCCGGACGATCACCTTCCCGCGCGGAATGCGCGCGAACACGCTTTCGACCGAGCGAGCGGCCGCCGCGCGCCGTTCCACGGTCAGCGCAGCGTCATAGGTCAGGTTGGGCCGAAGTGTCGCCGCGAGAAACGCTGCGACCTCCGCCCGCTCGGGCGGCGAAAAAGGACTGTCCGCCAGCCGGGACGCGACGGCCACGCGGGTCTCGTTCCCGTACTCGATCGCACCCGCCTCGCGCCGTCGGGATTCCCGGCCAGAGGAGGTGTCGCGTGTGAGGATCCCACGGCTGCGCGCTTCGGGGGGCAGGTCCCGGTTGTCGATGACGCCCGTCCGGTAGAGATCCAGGCCGATCGCGACGAAGCGGTCTTCGAGCTCCGCCGGGAATTCCTGCCGCGCCAGCGCCGAGAGCGCCTCGTCGCCGATGGGCAAGCTGAACGCGTCGCGAAGCTCGGGCGTCAGCTTCCCGCGGGGGCGCACGCGGGCGGCCACCCGACGAGCCCGGGCGAAGGATTCCCGGAGCTGTTGCTCGAAGCGGGCCGGTGCGAAGGAGTCGGACTCGTACACGGGCAGGACTTCGGCGGCGGCCTCCGCCCGGCGCCGGGCCGTGGCGTCCGGATCGGGAACAATCAGGTCCCGGGGCGCGACGACATCATGCGCGGCGATCGATCCCGGGGTGGGGGACGTACCGCGAAACGAGAGCGTCGGCGAGAACGCCGCCGTCGTGATGAGGACGTAGGCCGACGCCCAGAGGAGCGCCCGCATGCGCAACGGTCCCGGCTTTCCCTGGCGCGGGAGGTCGGAGGCACGCTGCAAATTGATCGCCGTGCGCCCGGAGGGCGCGTCTTTGGTCATGGTTACCTCAGCGAGCCGCCGCTGGGGGCTGGGGGGACCGCGAGGGACCTCGGGCGCTTCCCGTCGCCGTCGAGGCCGCCTCCCGCTCGCGGTCGAGCGCCTCATAAGCCGTGATGATCGACTGCACCAGCGTGTGGCGCACGACATCTCGCTCGTCGAAGAGCACGAAGCGGATACCTTCGATTCCCGAGAGGATCTGCCGCGCCTCGCGGAGCCCCGAGGTCTTGCCCTGCGGAAGATCGATCTGCGTGATGTCGCCCGTCACCACGGCCCTCGAACCGAAGCCGATTCGCGTCAGGAACATCTTCATCTGCTCGGACGTGGTGTTCTGCGCCTCGTCGAGGATGATGAAGGCGTCGTTGAGCGTGCGGCCGCGCATGAATGCGATTGGAGCGACCTCGATGATGCCGCGTTCGAGAAGCTTGGCGGTCTTCTCGTAGCCGAGGATGTCGTAGAGAGCGTCATAGAGAGGGCGCAGGTAGGGGTTGACCTTTTCGACCAGATCGCCCGGGAGGAAGCCCAGACGCTCCCCTGCCTCGACGGCAGGCCGCGCCAGGACGATTCTCTTGACCTTCTTCTCGAGCAGCGCGGCTGCCGCCATGGCCACCGCCAGATAGGTCTTGCCGGTGCCCGCCGGGCCGATGGCGAAGACGAGGTCGTGCCGATCGATCGTCTGGACGTAGATCCGCTGTTTGATGTTGCGCACGGTCACGACCGATTTCAGCGAGGGGCCGAACGGACTGTCGGTGAAAAACTCGACGAGCGAGACGGCCGGGTCCTCCTTGACGACACGGATCGCGGTCGCAACGTCGCTCCCGCGCAGAGGGTAGCCGGCGGCAAGAACGTCCATCAGCCCGGACAGCAGCCGCCGGGCCTTCTCTTCCGCCTCTCCCTCCCCGATGACCGAGATCTCGCTTCCGCGAGCCTGAAGCCGGACACCGAAGGCATCCTCGATGGCCCGCAGGTTTTCGTCGGCGATTCCGAAGAGCGCAGTCAGTCCGGTTTCGGGAAGGGTTGCAGCGTGGGTTGGATCAGGAATCGGGGCCCCTCCTTGAGGGCATAAACGCTACCACGAGAGGGCCCAGGGCTTCCCTCCGGGCCCTCTCCTGAACTGGCAAGTTCCTTCCAGACAAGTCGTTAGGTCGATTTGAGCTCCGCCTACTTCCCCTTGGCGATCGACTTGGCGCAGTCCTCCAGGTTGTTCTCGACGGCGTCGCGGATCGTCGAGCCCTTGGCCTTGTGACGGACCTCGCCCACGACCTTCCCGCCCGCCTTCAGGATCAGCTCCACCCCCACGCCCGGGTTGGCAGCCCAGCCCCCCCAGTAGCGCGCCGCGCCGTGCGGTTCCCAGGCATTGAAGATATTGCCTTCGACCTCCATATCGCCGCCCGACTTGACTACCTTGAAGCCCTGCTTGTCGAGCCACTGCTCCATGTAGTCCTTGCCTTCACGGGCCGCGTCCCGCGACTCGACGCCCCGCCCGGTATGGTCGAACTCCTGAACCGAAACGGTCTTGTACTTCGAGAGATCACCCTGTGGAAAGTAGACCCAGTCGGCATCCTTGCCCTTGACCAGCTTGTCGTAGTCGGGCAGGAACTTTTGCGGCTCATCCCTCTCCTTGGCGTCGTCGGAATCGACGAATTTCTTCTCGGCCGCCGCGAGCGCCGTGGAAACCGCGACAACGAAAAACGCGGCCGAAGCGACGGTCAGAAGCCTGCGAGTGAAATTACCCATCGTTGGCTCTCCTTTTTGGCGGATTGTATCAGGGCGTACGAAGGTTCGAGCGAGGAGGCCCGTCGATTCGGAGCCTCCGGCATACAGCGTCGCCGGCGGCCGAAGTGGACAGAGAGCCGCCGACGTCGGCCGTTGCGGCGCCCTCCCGAACGCACGTCGCGACGGCCGCCTCGACCACCGCCGCCTCTTCGGCGTTGCCGAGATGCTCGAGCAGAAGCGCCGCCGTCAGAATCGCGCCGAAGGGATTCGCCTTGCCCGTCCCCGCGTGCTTGGGTGCGGAGCCGTGCACCGGCTCGAACATCGAGACCCGGCCGGGATGGATGTTTCCCGATGCCGCCATTCCGAGCCCTCCCTGGAGCGCCGCTCCGAGATCGGTCGCGATGTCGCCAAACATGTTGCTCGTGACGATGACGTCGAACTGGCGCGGATCCTTGACCATCTGCATGCAGAGCGCGTCGATGTAGAGGTGTGAGGCCTCGATCCCCGGATAATCGCGCGAGACCTCGGAGAAGGTCCTCTGCCAGAGGTCTCCGACGAAACGCATCGCGTTGGACTTATCCGACATCACCACGCGCTTGCGGCCCCGGGCGCGCGCGTGCTCGAAGGCGTAACGGATGATCCGCTCCACGCCCCTTCGGGTCGAGACGTCCTCCTGAATCGCGACCTCGTCGGGAGTGCCCTTCTTGAGATGTCCGCCGGCCCCGACGTATGAGCCCTCCGTGTTCTCGCGGAAAACCACGAAATCGACGTCCCGCGCGCCGAAGCCCTTCAGCGGACAGAGCCGGTCGTCCAGGCAGCGCACCGGCCGGTAGTTGACGTACAGGTCGAGCCGGAAGCGCGTCCCAAGGAGAATGTCGGCGGCGTGCTTCATATCGGGAACACGAGGATCGCCGAAGGCGCCCATGAAGATCGCGTCGAAGCCGCGGGCAAGCTCGTCGAACGCCCCCGCCGGGACCGTCTCGCCGGTCTTCAAGTAATGGTCGGCGCTCCACGGAAAGAAAACGAGCTCGAGGGGAAGGCTCCGGAGGCTACAGACTTGCTCGAGGACCTTGACCGCCTCTCGGGTGACGTCGACACCGATCCCGTCGCCGGGGACGATCGCAAGCTTCATGAACCGGCGGAAGATAGCACGGGGAAATTGCAGGACGGGGGAGCGGTGAACGCCTTAGAATGATCCGATGAATTTCGCAGAAACGGTGCGCGAGCTGATTCGGGAGGCCTCGATACAGCCGGAGCGCCTCACGCCCGGACGTCTTTGCGAGAGAGTCGGACGCGAGACCGAGCGCTATCTCGACCGCGTCCTCTTCGATTCCGCTCGCTACGTCCGTCACCCGATCCTTCTCTGGGACGATTGGGAGGTCATGCTCATCGCCTGGCAGAGCGGGCAGATCACGCCGATCCACGATCACCGCGGGGTGATGGGCGGCATGGTCATCCTCTCCGGCGCGCTCGCGGAGGAACGATTCATCACGCCGGAGAACCGGCCCGAGCTCACCGACAACCGGACGCGGCCCGAAGGGGATCTCTCGGAGATCGGTCCGACTGCGCTGCATCGGCTCACCCCGACGACTTCCCGGGCCGTCTCGCTCCACATCTACCGGCCTCCGTTGCGGACCATGGGGATCTGGGACGCCTCCGGAATGACTTCGATCATGCCTTCGGAATTCGACGTGGGAGAAGAAGTTCTGGCGAGTGCGGTGGCCGCGGCCGCCGCGACTCGCCGCTGATCGCTCCATCGGCGGCGCGCCGGGAGCGCCGGCCTACTTCTGGAAGAAGAGGAAGAGATTGACGGCCGACGGGCCGAGCGAGAAGAAGTCCCCTGACCGCAGCGGCCGGGCGCAGTCCTCCTCGGAGATTCCGCCGAGGTCGTCGGGCGCCGGTATCGGGTCGCCGTTCAAGTACGTCCCGCAGGTTGAGCGCATGTCGACGAGGCGGTACTGGAGCCCTTCTCCCGCGGCGCGCCGAAAGACCTTCGCATGTAGGCGGGAGACTTCGGTATTCAAGAAGGCGTCCGGCGAGGAAACGCGAAAGCCCGAGACCGGCATGCCGACGCCGATGTACTCGGGCACCTCGCGACCGATCAGCAGCTCCTCGAAGTCGAGCTTGACCAAGCCGGCGTTGTACGGCCCGAGCCCGAGCAGGAAATACCCGGATGGGAGACGCAGCAGAGTGCTCTCGAGCCGCGTGGACATGCCCGTCATCCCCCGGTCGACGAACGACATGACGTCCCGCTGGCGCGACTCCAGCGCCTCCCTGCAGATCGCGGAGTAGATGTCATCCCTCATCAGACCCTCGCGTCCATGAGAACACTCCAACGGTGGACTCTATTTTCGCACAAGAGGTACGCCCTCACCGGCCGCGAGAAGAAAGGGGAGGCAAAGAGCCAGGAGAATGCGCGCGGCGGTCCTTCTCATGAGAACGCCAAGGAGAGGGCGGGCTCGGTTTATTCCGGTCAATTGACCGGTTCGTCCGCCAGCGGCTCGACCTCTTCCGAGGACGGCTCGAGCTGGACCGTCCAGCGCTCGAAGACCTCGTCGGGAAGTTCCGAGACGAATCGGGACGGCTCGAGAATGACGTCGACGCCATAGCGGTCTCGGGCGAGCATCGGATAGACCAGAGCCACCTCGTTCTTCGCGCGCGTCACGGCGACATAGAAGAGCCTCCGCTCCTCCTCGAGACCTTCCTCGGTCGCGGCGGATCGGTAGTTGGGGAACCGTCCCTCGGAAAGCCCCATCACGATGACACGGCTCCACTCGAGGCCCTTGGCCTGGTGGACGGAAGAGAGCACGACACGATCGTCTTCCGGCTCCCCCGCCACGACGTCCTCGCCGGAGAGCTCGTTGAAGAGCGTGACCTCTTCGAGAAACGCCGGAAGCGAGTCATAGGTCTGCGCGAACTGGGCGAACTGCTCCAGGTCGTCGAGGCGCGCGTCCCCGTTGGGGAACTTCGCCCGCGCGTAGTCGCGATAGACGTCCTCGACGACGACGCGGATCGCCTCCGACGGCGAAGACCGGATCCCGGGCGAGTCCAGCCGAGCCAACAGCGAACGGCAGGGCGTCAATGCCCTATCCGTGACGCGCCCGAACTCGCTGCCTTTCGCTTCGAGGGCCCGGAAGGCCGCAAGCGGATCCGGCCGCGATCCGATCGCTTCCCAGACCGCCGACGCCGCCCGCTCGCCGACCCGCGGAAAGATCTTCAGGGCACGCTTCCACGACAGCTCGTCTTTCGGATTGGCGATGATCCGCAGGAAAGCGAGCACGTCCTTGACGTGGCGCTGCTCGAAAAAGCGCGTCCCCGAGCGGATCTCGTAGGGGATGCCGCGGCGCGTCAGTTCGATCTGCAGCTCCAGCGCCTGGTAGTGGGCGCGGTAGAGGACAGCGAGATCCTCGAGCCTGTCCCCCTCGTCGTGCCACTCCAGCAGCCGCTGCGCCACGAAACGAGCCTGGTCGGGGATGTCCGGCAGCGCGACGACGGCGGGCAGCGGTCCGCTCGCGCGCGCGGCCCGCAGCTCCTTGGCGAACTGGCGCGTGTTGTGGAGGATCGATGCATTGGCGAGCGCGAGGATCTGGGGCGTCGAGCGATAGTTGCGGGTCAGTCGAAAGGTAGAAACGTCGGGATACCGCTGCGGGAATCCGAGAATGTTCTCGAACGATGCGCCGCGGAAAGAGTAGATGGCCTGGGCATCGTCGCCGACGACGGTGACGTTCCGCTTGCCCTTCGCCATCAGATCCACGATCTCGCCCTGGAGACGGTTCGTATCCTGGTACTCGTCGACGAGAATGTGGTCGTAGGCGGAGCGAAGCTGCGCCGCCGCCTCCGGGTTCTCTCCGAGCAGGCGCTTCCAGAGCAGAAGCAGGTCGTCGTAGTCGCAGGCGTTCCCCAGTCGCTTGCGCTCCCGGTAGCGCTGGAAGACCGACACGATCTCCGCCTCCAGAGGGGCGAAGTGCGGCGCGTGCTCCGCGAGGACTTCGACGAAGGGGCGGCCCGTGTTGATCGTGTAGGAATAGAGATCGAGCAGGACATCCCCCTTGGGAAAACGCCGGTCGAGGGTTCGCAGGTTTCGGTCCGAGGTCGCCGCCTCGAGCATCTCGCGGGCGTCCTCGGGATCGAGAATCGTGAAGTTGGGCGCGAACCCCAGACGGCTGCCGAACCGGCGCAGCAGCCGGTTCCCGACGGAATGGAAGGTTCCGCCCATCAAACGCCGCATGTCGACCGACAACAGCGCTTCGACGCGACGCAGCATCTCGCGCGCCGCCTTGTTCGTGAAAGTCAGCAGAAGGATGCGCGACGGGTCGTGCCCCGATTCGATCAGGCGCGAGACCCGATAGACGAGCGTCCGGGTCTTGCCGGAGCCGGCGCCGGCGATGACTAAGATCGGTCCTCCCCCGGCCAGCACGACTTCCCGCTGCTCCTCGTTCAACTCGCGGTCGTAGTCGACCCGGTAGGCCTTGAGCCGGACGGGGGTCTTGAGGACGTATTTGCGCTCCACGGGAGCAGTTTAGCCCGAGCCCGCTTCCTCTCCTCTCGAGGGGGCCCTGCCGCCGGAAGGGTAATCTTTCGGAGAAGCCGCTCGTTTGAGAGGGTGAACAAGGGGGTTTTCGATGAGCATCCGAAACATTCGCCGCTCCATCCTGATCGCCGCGGGGATTGGCGCGCTTGCCGTCTCGGGCCTCCTCGCGGGCCGGCTCTTCGCCCGGCAGATGGGAGAGCACTTCTCGGAGGGCCACGCCGCGTACATGTTCGACCATATCGCGCGAGAGCTCGACCTCTCCGACGGCCAGCGAACCCAGATCCGCGGGGTCCTCAAGTCTCACGCGGACGAGATCGAGGCGCATGTCAAGGCGGGCATCGACGCGCGGCGAGCGCTTCACGACGCGGTCATGGCGCAGCCGATGGATGAGACGACGATCCGCAACCTGGCCCAGCAGGTCGGCAGCGTCCACGGAGACGGCGCCGTCCTCTGCGCCAAGATCCGCTCCGAGATCTGGCCGGTCTTGAGCTCCGATCAGCAGCAGAAGCTCGTCAGCTTCCACGGCCGGATGCGGCGGCATGGCGACGCGGCGCTCCAGTCGTTGCACGCTTTCCTCCGGGGCGACAGCTGAGCCTTCAGCCGCTCCCCGCTTCCGGCGGCGCGTCCGCGGCGCCGGCTTGCGCCGAAGAGGACTTGCTCGTCGCCCGGGCGCTGACGGGGGACGCAGACGCCACCGCGGCGCTCGTGAGGCTTGCCGCGCCCACCGCGCTGGCCGCCGCGCGGCGCGTGACCGGCGACGCCGGGCTCGCGGAGGATGCGGCGCAGGAGGCCTTCCTGCGTGCCTTTCGGGCTCTGGACCGTTTCCGCGCGAGATCGAGCTTTCGCGCCTGGATCCGCACGATTGCGATCCGCTGCGCCATCGATCTGGTCCGACGCCGCCGCCCGGAGAGTCGTCTGTCGGAGCTGCACGCCGCGACGGGATCCGAGGAATCGCGCCACGAAGACATCGACCTTCTGCGGGCGGCGCTTGCGGAGCTGTCGCCGCTCGACCGCGAGATCATGATCGCGCGGGAGCTCGAGGGAGTATCGGACCGTGAGATCGCGCGGCGCTTCGATCTCACGGTCACGTCGGTGCGCGTCCGAATGCACCGGGCCCGCAAGAAGATCCGCGTTCGGTTTCAGAAGGAGGAACGATCATGATCTGCAAAAACTGCTCGGCCGGGCGGAACGACGAGCGGCACCTCTTTACGTGCCCCGACTGCCGCGCCGACGTGCGGCTGGTGCAGGCGTGGAAAGGGCTCTCGCGTCCGGAGGCCTTGGAGACGGCGGCGCCCGCGGAAGAAGGGTTCGTTCTGCGGGTCGCCGGCGCCGTCCGACAGGACCGCTGGAACCGAAGGTGGCGCCGCGCCTGGCTCGCCGCCGCGGCCGCGCTACTTTTCTTCTTCTTTGCGGGGCTCGCGCACGAACGGGCGTCGAAACCGGCCGCCACGCCCGAGGACTCGTTGGCGCAGCTCGCTTCGCCGAACATCCTCGACGGCCTGATCCCGAACTGACGGGCAAGCCCGTCATCCCGAGGCGCGACGCGCCGAGGGATCCCTACCCCGATGCAGGGGCGGGGCTCGCCCCCACCCGCGGGCAGCCGCAGCCGGCCACCAAAGGCAGGCCCTCGGCAGTAGGCAACGCCGGCGTCCGCCGGCGGTCACGGCCGCCCCTACCCCGAAGCAGAGCGCAGTTAGACTCTCCCCATGCCCCTTCGTCTCACCACCGCCGGGGAATCGCACGGACCGCGCTTGACCGCGATCCTGGAAGGGATTCCGGCAGGACTGCGGATCGATTCGGGATTCGTCGACGCCGAGCTCGCCCGCCGCCAGCACGGCTATGGCCGCGGCGGTCGGATGAAAATCGAGAAAGACGTCGCGGCTTTCGAAGGCGGCGTGCGCGGCAGCGTAACGCTCGGCTCCCCGATCTCGATCGGGATCGCCAACCGGGACTATGCGAATTGGGAGAGGGTCATGGGGCCGCTCGAGATCGATCCGGCGGCCGCCGCCGAGAAGCGACTGACCCGGCCGCGACCCGGTCATGCCGACCTGGCGGGCGGGATGAAGTTCGGCGCCAGGGATCTGCGCGACGTGCTGGAGCGAGCCTCGGCGCGCGAGTCGGTGGCGCGCGTCGCGGGGGGGGCCGTCTGCAAGCTGTTGCTGCAGGAATGCGGGATCGAGGTGAAGAGCGGCGTGCTCTCGCTCGGCGCCGTCGTCGACGCGCGGTCGCCGCGCTCCTTCGCGTCGCTCGGGCGGGTCCGTGAGGATTCGCCGCTGCGCGCCATCGACGGTGGGCTCGAAAGAGAGATGGTCGCCGCCGTCGATGAGGCGAAGACGCGGGGAGAGACGCTCGGCGGCTCGATCCTCGTCGGGGCGCGCGGCGTGCCGGCAGGGCTCGGCTCGTACGCGTCCTGGGACCGTAAGCTCGACGGCCGCATCGGCGGAGCGCTCCTGTCCGTGCCGGCGGTCAAGGCCGTGGAGTTCGGATCGGCGATCGAGGCCTCCCGCGGGCCCGGCTCAGCCGCGCATGACGAGATCGAGAGGTCGGCGGACGGCGCGCTCCGTCGCCGGACCAATCGCGCCGGAGGACTCGAGGCCGGCGTGACGAACGGGGAGGAGGTGATCGTGATCGTCACCATGAAACCCATCTCCACGCTCGCGCGAGGCCTCGACTCCGTCGATCTCGAGACGGGCGAAACCGCACGGTCCGCTTACGAGAGGAGCGATGTGACCGCGGTACCGGCCTGCGGCGTCATCGCAGAGGCCATGCTCGCGTTCGTGCTCGCCGACGCGCTTCTCGAGCTGACCGGGGGGGACCGTTTGGCCGAGGTCGCCTCTCGCCTCGCCTCCCACCGCGAGCGTGTGCGCCGCTATCCGGGCTGACCCTCCGAGCCGTTCAGGGCGGACATCCTCCCGGACCTCATCTGTCCGGCCGGTCGAGGGATCTTCTGGCCGTGATGACGCTCTCCGGGACCCTCTCGTTCCCGCCGGCCCTCCCGGCCATGCCTGCCATATGGCATAATAACTCTTGCCATATGGCAGCACGCGCGATCGATGATCTCCGGCGGATCGTCCGGACCCTCGGAGGCCCTCGAGTCCTCCACGCGAGGTCACTCGAAGAGCTTCAGGGAAGGCTGCGCGACGGCCTTCCCTACGCCTCACTCGCGGCCGTCGCTTCCGGCTTTGGAATCGGCGGGGAGGACGTCATCACGATCCTCAAGGTTCCGGCCCGCACACTCGCCCGCCGCAAGAAGCAGCGCCGATTCTCCGCCGAAGAATCGGATCGGATCTTCCGGCTGGGGAGGATCGCAACGCTGGCCGAGGAAGTTCTCGGAAGCCGAGAGAAGGCCGCCCGGTGGCTCCACACGGGCAACCGGGCGCTCGGCAATCGGACGCCGCTCTCCCAGCTCGATACGGACCTGGGCGCGGGCGAGGTCGAGGACGTGCTCCTGCGCCTTGCGCACGGAGTTTTCAGCTAAGCCCGGTCGATTCGTGATCTTCGTAGCTCGTGCGCGTCTGGCGTCTCTGTAAGAGAAGGCACGGCGCCTTCGACGGCGAGGGGGCACGGCTGGCGGGCGGCCGCTGGAACCAACGCGGCGTCCCCATCGTCTACACGTCGGAGACACTATCGCTCGCCGCCCTGGAGCTGCTCGTTCACTGCGATCCGCCGCTGGCACCCGAGGACCTCGTCGCGATCTTCGCCGAAGTTCCCGACTCCCTTCCCATCCGGCGCATCGAAGTCTCGAGTCTGCCGCGCAACTGGCGCCGCTATCCCGCTCCCGAGGCGCTGGCTCGATTCGGCACCGAGTGGGTGAACCGCGGCGAGACGGCCATTCTTGCGGTTCCCTCGGTCCTCGTGCCGCGCGAGCGGAACTATCTCCTCAATCCGGCGCACCGCGACTTTCGGCAAATCCGCCTCGGTGAGGCCGAGGCCTTCGCGCTCGATTCGCGGCTGGCCGCGAAGCGTTGATTCTCCGGCCGGGATCAACCCTCGGCGACGACCGGCGTTGTCAACGCCGCGGGGGATCCCGACGCTGCCTCTCGAGCTGCAGCCGGCTGTATTCGGAGAGCGCCCGGCGCACGATTCGCCTCAGGTTTTTCACGCGCCGCTCGGCGCGGGCGTGCTCCTCCGCCTCGAACCGCGTCCGGCGCCGCCGGACGACTTCGCGAAACAGAAGATCGACGGCGCGCTTCCACCGCGAATAGGCGACCGCCGCCAGATCGAAGGTCTCCGTCATGCCCCATCCAGCATAACGCCGCCCGCGAACGGCGAGAGACGGCATGAATCGAGCGCCAGAGTCCAGAGTCCAGAATCCGGAGTCCAGAATCCAAAATCCAAAATCCAAAATCCAAAATCCAATAGGGCTACATTCCGGGTAAGGGCTCCAGCGGCCCGGGCGCCGACGTGGCCCACATCTTTTCGAGCGACACGTCGCCGCGCGTGAGCCGGCGGTCGAGAATCGCGAACCGGGGATCGGTCGGCGAGAGCCCGCCCCCGATCCGCCAGTACTCGTAATGGAGACCGGGGGAGACCGCCCAGCCCGTGGATCCCACGGTGGCGATCCGCTCTCCGCGTGTCACCCGCTGCCCGCGTCGCACCTTGATTTCGGCCAGATGGCCGAAGAGCGTTGCTCCGCTCGCGCCATGCGACAGCACGATGAGGTTTCCGAAACGCCAGAGGCGGGAATCCGGCGAGGGAGGAACGCGCCCGGCGAAGACGACCTCCCCCCCTGCCGGAGCGAGAACCGCCGAGCCCGCGGCCGCTGCGAGGTCGAGACCCGTGAAAAACTCCTCCGTGCCCGTCCAGGGGGAGGTCCGCGGCCCGAAGAACGCGGAGGGCTCGACGAGATCTCCGGAGACCGGAAGAAGCGACGGCGTCCGCGCCGGCAGCGTCGGGGCGGCGCTCTCGGCCTCCTGCAGTACGGCGAGACCCGACTCGAGCGCGACGAGATACCGAGCCAGGCCGCGGGCGATCTCGCCGGGATCCTTCGCCTCCAGCACTCCCGCCTCCGGATTCAGGCTCTTCGGCCAGCGTGCCGGACTCACCCGATAGAGGAACGCGATCCGGCTGAGCAGGTCTCCCGAATCGAGCGCGCGATCCTTGAGCCCGGCGGCTCGGCCCTCCAGGCCTCGCCGCTGCTTGCTCGCGGCTTCCGATTCCTGCGCGAGAGCGGCCGACCCTTCCCGGCGAAGCGCCCGCCGGACCGCGGTCGGGACGGTAAGGAAGAGCGACAGGGCCGCAAGCGCCGCGACGGCCGTCAGCGCCGCCGCTGCTTTCTCGCCCCGCGGCCCCAACGCGAGACTTCGTACCGCGCCGCGACGGGATGCCGGGTGAAACTGGAATTCCATGCCTACTGCTTCTCCGGCGGAAACACCGCGACGACGCCGAGCTGCCGCCGGTCCGAGGAGAGGCCCAGGCGCTTGGGGACGAAGGAACGGGAGACCGAGAAGCGAACGACTCGGGGAGAAGATGCGCCGCCGGAAATGCGCAGCGGGAGGATTTCTCCCGGCTGCAGCGTTCGGCGGAGGACGGCCTGTCCGCCACTCTCGGCCGTGAGCTCGAGGCTTCGATTCTCGGGGGTGAAATGCGCGAGAGCCAGCCGCAGGCTTTCCTTGGGCAAGACCCGGATCGCGAAGCGCCGCTGTGTCCAATAGAAGGGCCCGGCCGAACCGTTCTCTCTCGCGTGAAATCCGACTCCGTTTCGGTGCCGGAACGTCTCATCGGGATCGAGCGTCGCAAGAGCGCTTCCCGACGCGGCAGCCGCATAGGCCGCCACCAAAATCCAGACCCGTCGGTCCATCCCGTGGACAGGGGATGCCCTCGCTCCGGGCGCGACGGCGGCGGCGAAGAGGAAAAAGAGAAGCGCGACATCGGGTGCGAACCAGTGCGATCCGGCAAGAAGAGCGAGGAGAAAGCCCGTGATGGCCGCCCGACCGCCCGTCCCGAGAGCCGACGGACCGGACTCTCCCCCGTCGGCGTTCTTCGAGCGCGGCAAGACGAGCCCGAGCGCAAAGGCCATCGTGAGAAGAAACCCGATCGCTCCGGTCTCGGCCAAGGCCTGCAGGTAGCCGTTCCCGGGGTTATCGCGCACGGGAAGGGAGCGGCCCTCCTCGGCCAGCAGGTCGGGAAGATGCCACGAGAAAGCGCCGAGGCCCGCGCCCGTCGCCGGGTGGCGCTCGAAGAGCCGCACGGCTCCTCGCCAGAGCAGCGGACGGGCCGAGGCGCGGTACTCGGCGGTTAGCCGGGGATCGAACACCTCGGAGAGACGCGAGCCGACGCTACCCCGGGCGCCGCGCAAGAGGAACAGTCCGATGGCGGCGATCAACGCCAGTCCGAGGAGAGCCAGAACGGGCCGCAGCCTCTTCGGCCCACGCGAGCCGAGAATAACGACGAGCAGCCCCACACCGGCCACGACCAGTCCGCTTCGCGAGCCCGCGAGAAGGAGACCCGCCGAGAGAACGATGGCGAGGGCTGCCGCAAATAGGCGCCGTTCCCTTTCGAAGAAGAACATGGCCAGCGCGGGAGCCATGGCCAGGCCACACAGAACTCCGAGCGCATTGGGATCGACCGCGCCTCCGGAAAGGCGGCCCGTCATCTTCCAGAAGTCGCTCGTCTCGCCGGGCGGCATCCCCAGCCGCTCGGCGACCGCCACGGCGGCCGAGACACCGACTCCGGTGAGCGCCGCGGCGAGAGCACGCCTCCGGAGCGCTCTCCCCGATCGGCGCAGGAGAAAGAAATACGCGACGCCCACGGCGAGAGCGGCGAAGGACAACAGGCTGTCGCGAATCGCTGCGGCGTCCAGAAGCCCCTCTCCGTTGACCGCGCGCAGCTTCAGGCCGTGGAGAAGGGCCCAGAGCGTGCGAGCGCGGACGACGGCATAGAGGGTCGCGAGAAGCCAGACCGCCGCGAGCGCGCGCAGCGTCGCGTCGACGCGAGAGGGGTCGGGCCCGCTTTCGAAGTCGTACAGGAAGCGAAAGGTCCATCCTGCCGCGAATCCGGTAAACAGCAGTACGGGCCACGCGATCGCATCGGCGCCGCCGAAGACTCGATCGCCCAGACCCGCGAGCGGAAAAAGGAACGAGAAGACGAGGAGGCCCCGTTGCGGACGCCAGGCCGCGAGAAGGGCGAGCCCGAGGGCGACAACCAGGATCGGCAGACGGGCCCGGGCAGCCGGAGGAAAGCCCCGGGAGAAGACCTCGAAGAATCCGGCGAGGGTCGCCAGAAGGAGCAGGAGCCGTACGCCTCCGCCGGGGCGTCGCGTCGGCTCCGAGCTCACACGCCGCTCATCCGCGATGGTATTCCTGAAGCGGGGCCACGCCGGTCGCCCCCTCCTGGCGAGCCCGAATCCCTTCGACCGCCGCCGTGGCCGCCGAGAGCGTCGTCAGACACGGGATCGAGAGGCGGAGGGCCGTGGCCCGAATCGCCGCCTCGTCGAAGCGGGACGCCTTGCCGAGTGGGGTGTTGACGACGAGCTGGATCTCGCCCGCTTCCATCCGATCGACCGCGTTGGGACGTCCTTCGTTGACCTTGTACACCCGTTCCGCGTCGACTCCGGCCTCGCGAAGCGCCTCGCGAGTTCCCTCGGTGGCGCAGAGCGCAAACCCGAGGTCCTTCAGCTCGCGGCCTATCGGAATCACCGCCGGCTTGTCGTACGGATTGACCGTCAGAAACGCCCGGCCGGAAAGGGGCAATCGCGTGCCCACCGCCTCGCACGCCTTGGCGAAGGCGTCCCCGAAGCGCGGGGAGATGCCCATGACCTCGCCGGTCGACTTCATCTCGGGACCGAGCAGGACGTCTTCTCCCGGGAACTTGCGAAAGGGGAAGACGGGCGCCTTGATGAAGAAATCCACCGGGTCGCGCTCCTCCGGCAGCCCGAGCGACTTGAGCGACCGCCCCGCCGCCAGCAGCGCCGCCGCGCGCGCCATCGGAACGCCGATCGCCTTGGAGACGAACGGCACGGTGCGGGAGGCGCGGGGATTGACCTCAAGGACGTAGAGCTTGCCGTGCTGGATCGCGAACTGGATGTTGACGAGCCCGCGGACCGTCAACGCTTCGGCGAGGCGCTTGGTCGCGTCGCGAATCTCGGAGAGCAGCTCCGGCGGCACCTTCCACGGCGGCAGAACCGAGAAGGAATCGCCCGAATGAATGCCGGCCTCCTCGATGTGTTGCTGGATCCCGCCGATCCAGGTCTCCTTCCCGTCGCAGAGCGCATCGACGTCGAGCTCGGTCGCGTCGTCTAAGAAGCGGTCGATCAAGACGGGGTGCTCCGGCGAGCTCGCCAGGGCGGCCCTCATATAGGCCGCGAGTCTCTCCTCGTCGAAGACGATCGCCATCGCTCGCCCGCCCAGGACGTAAGAGGGGCGCACCACGAGGGGATAGCCGATGCGCCGCGCGGCCTCGAGAGTTTCGACCTCCGTCCGCGCTTCGGCGTGAGGCGGGGCGGCGAGGTCGAGCTCCGCCAGCAGCCGGCTGAACCGCCCGCGATCCTCGGCGACGTCGATCGATTCGGGAGAGGTTCCCCAGATCGGATATCCCGCCGCTTCGAGAGGCCGCGCGAGCTTCAGAGGAGTCTGCCCGCCAAATTGCACCAGCACGCCGTCGGGCCTTTCGTTGTCGAGCACGGCGGTCACGTCTTCGAAGGTCAGCGGCTCGAAGTAGAGACGGTCGGAGGTGTCGTAGTCGGTCGAGACCGTCTCCGGATTGCAGTTGATCATCACGGTCTCGAAGCCCGCCTCCGAGAGCGCGTAGCAGGCGTGAACGCAGCAGTAGTCGAACTCGATGCCCTGGCCGATCCGATTCGGCCCGCCGCCGAGGATGGCGACTTTGGGCTTTTCCGTCCGCCATGACTCGTTCTCGTCCTCGTAGGTCGAATAGAAGTAGGGCGTTTGCGCCTCGAACTCGGCGGCGCAGGTGTCGATCGTCTTGTAGACCGGCGTCACGGAGAGCTCGCGCCGACGCGTCCGAACGGCGGCCTCCGCGCTTCCCATCTTTCGGGCGAGGGCGCCATCGGAAAGCCCCAGCCGCTTGGCGCCGCGCAGCTCCTCGCGAGAGATACTCGCGAGGTCGCGGCCGCAGAAGTGTTCTTCCCCCTCGACCATTTGCCGGACGGCGTCGAGAAACCACGGATCGATCTTCGAGTGCGCCGCGACCTCCTCGACGCTCATCCCCGCGAGGAAGGCCCGGCGCAGATGAAACAGGCGCTCCGGCGTCGGAGAGACCAGACGCGCGAGGAGCTCTTTTCGGGAGAGGGGTCCCCGCCCGTCGTCCAACCCATCCCGCCCGATCTCGAGCGACCGGATCGCCTTGCCCAGCGCCTCGGCGAAGGTTCGCCCGATCGCCATCGCCTCTCCGACCGACTTCATCTGGATCGTCAGACGGGCGTCGGCCCGCGGAAACTTCTCGAAGGCCCAGCGCGGGATCTTCACGACGACATAGTCGAGGGACGGCTCGAAGGAGGCCGGGGTCTTCTTCGTGATGTCGTTGGGGATCTCGTCGAGGTGATATCCCACGGCCAGCATCGCCGCGATCTTCGCGATCGGAAAGCCGGTCGCCTTGGAGGCGAGCGCCGAGGAGCGGGAGACGCGGGGGTTCATCTCGATGACGACACGCCGCCCCGTCGCCGGATCGACCGCGAACTGGATGTTCGATCCGCCCGTGTCGACTCCGATCTTGCGGATGACCGCCTTCGCCTCGTCGCGCATCGCCTGATACTGGCGATCGGAGAGGGTCATCTGGGGTGCGACCGTGATCGAGTCGCCCGTATGAACGCCCATCGCGTCGAAGTTCTCGATCGAGCACACGATGATCACGTTGTCGGCGGTGTCGCGCATGACCTCGAGCTCGAACTCCTTCCACCCTTCGACCGATTCCTCGATCAAGACCTCGTGGGTCGGCGACTCTGCGAGCCCGTTTCGAACGATCTGCCGGAAGTCGGAAGGGGTGCGGGCGGTACCGCCGCCGGAGCCGCCGAGCGTGAAAGAAGGGCGCACGACGAGGGGAAGCCCGATCTCCCTCGCGATCTGCTCCGCTTCGGCCGGACCTCGCGCGCGTCCCGAGCGGGGCACCTCGGCGCCGATCTCGAGCATGGCCTTCTTGAAGAGATCGCGATCCTCGGCCAGCCGCATGGCGTGCTCGTTGGCGCCGATCAATCGCACGTTGCGTTTCTCGAGCGTGCCCCGCTCCGCCAGCGCGACGGCGAGATTCAACGCCGTCTGGCCGCCCACGGTCGGCAACAGCGCGTCCGGACGCTCGCGGTCGATGATCCTTTCCAGAAAATCGACGGTCAGGGGCTCGACGTACGTCGCATCGGCGAGCTGCGGGTCGGTCATGATCGTTGCGGGATTGGAGTTGACGAGGACGACCCGATATCCCTCACGCCGTAGCGCGTTGACGGCCTGAGTACCGGCGTAATCGAACTCGCACGCCTGGCCGATCACGATCGGGCCCGATCCGATGACGAGAATGCTTCGGATGTCGTCGCGCTTCGGCACCGGGGCGGGAGTATAGCGGGCGGTTCCCGTGCGATTGGCTCGCGGCACCGCGGGCGGGACGAGCCCCGCCCCTACGTACTACTCGCGCGAGACGGACTGCGGCAAGCGCCGCGTCGAGGCGTCGCAGCCTCCGTCTAGAATCGTTCCCGCTTTTCCGAGACCGATCAAGCGCGAGCCGACCCAGACGACGCCGTAAAGATCGTTGACCGTCCCGGAGCTTCGTGCGCTCCAGCGCCGGCCGTCGATGCTTTCGGCGGCCGCACCGTCCTCGCCGACCGCCTGGTAGAGGGAGCCGTTCCAGGTGACCGAGAAGAAGCGGCCGGGAATCCCCATGAGGCCCTCCTCCCAGCGCGCCCCATCGGCGCTCATCATCACCCGGCCGTTTCCGCCCACCGCCAGGAACTGCGAGCCGTTCCAAACGACGTCGTAGAGCGGGTCTTCGATGCCGGAGCCCTCCCGCTTGGTCCAGGCCGAGCCATCGGGCGACGTCACGATGATGCGCGCGTGCTCTCCTCCGACGGCCACGTATTGCGAGCCGCTCCAGGCGACTGAGTAGAGCGAGTTGCCGACGCCCACCCATGCGCTCGCCCAGACGTCTCCGTTCCCGCTGGTCAAGACGGTCCCGCCGCTGCCGACGGCGAGGAAGCGAGCCCCATCCCACAGGACGCTGTAGAGCACGTCCTGCACGCCGGAGGAGCGCGCCGTCCACGCCAGGCCGTCGGCGCTCGTCAGAATCGTCCCGGCCTCCCCCACGGCCACGAAGACCCGGCCGCTCCACGCCACGCCGAGAAGCCATCGAAAGGAGCCCGTTGGACGCCGTGTCCAGGCGACGCCGTCGGAACTCGTCGCGATCGAGCCCTCCGCACCGACGGCGACATAGAGCGATCCGTTCCAGGCCGCGTCGGAGAAGGGCGCGCGCGGTCCGGGCGTCCGATTCGTCCAGGCGATGCCGTCGGCGCTCGTCAGGATCGCGCCCCGGCTGCCCACGGCGACGAGGCCGGAGGGACCCGAGGCGATGCCGTTTAGGTCCATCGGCGTTCCCGGATTCCTTCTCTCCCACTGCCTCCCATCCGGGCTCGCGGCCACGGCCCCGAACTGGCCGACGGCCAGAAACTCCTTGCCGGTCCACGTCACGCGAAGCAGCTCGGTCCCGAGGCCGAGCGAAAGGGCATTCCAGCTCGACCCGTCGTCGCTCGCGAGAATCGTCCGGTACTCCGGGAAGCCCGAGCCCACGGCGACGAAGCGGGAGCCGTTCCACGCGATTCCGTACAGGCGGTCGATGGTGTGCGAGTCGCGGCGATCCCAGCGCTGCCCGTCCGGGCTCGCGACGAGGGAACCCTCATCGCCGACGGCGACGAACAGCGCCCCGCTCCAGACGACGTCGCGCAGAGACGCGGTCGTGGCGGTGGAGAGAATCCCTGGCGACCAGGTCCAGCCGTCCGGGCTCGTGACGATCGTGCCGTGATCTCCGACGGCGACGAACCGCGAGCCGTTCCAGGCCGCCTTGCGAAGGTCCGCCGTCGCGCCGGTGAAACGCGATTGCCACGTCTCCCCATCCAGGCTCATGAGCACGGCGCCCCGGCCGCCGACGGCGGCGAATTCGGAGCCGTTCCAGATGACGTCGAAGAGGTCGACGGCCACATTCGAGCGGCGCAGCTCCCAGGTCTCTCCGTCCCGGCTCGTGACGATCGAGCCGGCCCGGCCCACGGCCACGTACTGTCCGTTGCCGTAGGCGACGGCCTGCAGCGCGTTCCCCTGAGGGAGCGGGTTGACCCATCGCCATGGACCGCACGTTTGACCGCGCAGAGAAGACGACGCCGAAACGAGGAGTAGAAAGACGACCGCGAGACGGGCGAGCTTGGGCATGAGCGACCTCGCTGGTAAGGATTTGGAGACGCGATTATAGCGGATAGAATCGGATGAGGGGATCACCCCTCCGCTTCGAGATCATGATCGGGCAGACGGTCACTCACTATCGCGTCGTCGCGAGGCTCGGGGGCGGCGGGATGGGGGTCGTCTACGAGGCCGAGGATTTGAAGCTCGGCCGACACGTCGCCTTGAAGTTCCTGCCGGAGGAGCTCCTTCGAGATCGTCAGGCGCTCGAGCGCTTGAAACGAGAGGCGCGGGCCGCCTCCTCGCTCCAGCATCCCCACATCTGTACGATCTTCGACATCGACGAGCACGAGGGGCGCCCCTTCCTCGCCATGGAGCTTCTGGAAGGCGAGACCCTTCGCGACCGTCTGGTCGCCGGCCCCGTCAAGCTCGACCCCCTCCTCGACCTCGCGATTCAGATCGCCGACGCGCTGGAGGCCGCGCACGCTCGCAGCATCGTCCACCGCGACATCAAGCCGGCGAACATCTTCGTAACGCGGCGCGGGGAGGCGAAGCTCCTCGACTTCGGGCTCGCCAAGCAGGCCGCGCACGATGCGACGCCCGGAACCCCCCCGGGCGACACGGCCCTTCCCACGGAGATGGCCGACGAGCACCTGACGAGCCCTGGCACGGCGCTCGGGACGGTGGCTTACATGTCCCCCGAGCAGGCTCGGGGCGAGCCTCTCGACGCCCGCACCGATCTCTTCTCCTTCGGCGCCGTGCTCTACGAGATGGCCACGGGCCGGCAGCCCTTCGCGGGCCATACGTCGGCCGTCATCTTCGACGCGATCCTCAATCGTGCGCCGACTCCGCCCGTGCGCCTGAACCCGGAGCTTCCGGCCGAGCTCGAACGGATCGTCAACACCGCGCTCGAGAAGGACCGGGGGCTGCGGTATCAGAGCGCCGCCGAGATCAAGACAGACTTGAGGCGCCTGAAGCGCGATTCCGACTCGGGCCGGACCGGAAAGGCCGAGGCCGCCGCCGCCGTTCCGCCGTCTCGTGCACGCTGGAAACGGTGGCCGGTCGCCGCCGCCGCGGCGGCCGGCATCCTGCTCGCCGCGGCCGCCGGCTGGTGGATGGCCCGGAGGCGGCCCCCTGCCGGCCGCGCCGGACAGGTCACGATCGCCGTCCTCCCCTTCCAGAATCTCGGCGGCGATTCCGCCAACGACTACCTGCGGCTCGCCCTTCCCGACGAGGTGGCGACGACGCTCTCCTACATCCCGACGCTCGCGATCCGCCCCTTCGCCGCCACACAGAAGTACGCGAAAGGTGAGGCGGATCCGCAGGCCGCCGGCCGAGAGCTTCGGGTCGCAAACGTCCTGACGGGTCACTTCCAGAAGGAAGGCGATCGGATGCGCGTCACGCTCGAGGTCGTCGACACGGAGAAAAATCGGCTCCTCTGGCGCGACACGTCGAGCGCCGCCGTGAACGACCTGATCGGCCTGCGCGAGCAGATCTCGGCGCGTCTGCGGCAGGGGCTCTTCCCGCTCCTCGGTGCCACTTCCGACACGACGGAGGCCGCCACGCGCCCGAGAAATCCGGAGGCCTACGACCTCTACCTGCGCAGCAAGCCGCTCACGAGCGACCCCGAACCGAACCAGCAGGGAATCCGGATGCTCGAGCGCTCCGTAGGGCTCGATGACACCTTCGCGCCCGCCTGGGCCGAGCTCTCCCACCGCTACTACTACGACGCCTCCTATGCCGAGGGGGGCGCCTCCGCCTACCAGCGCGCGGTCACCGCCGCGCAGCACGCCCTCTCGCTCGACCCGGATCTGACACCGGCCGCGGAGAATCTCGCGATCTACGACGTCGAAGGGGGGGACCTGATGGGGGCCTACGAGCGCGCCTCCGACATGGTGCGTCGGCGGCCGCAGAATGGCCGGGCGCACTTCACCCTGGGTTATGTCCTGCGCTATGCGGGCTTGCTGGAGGAGTCCGCGCGAGAATGCGAAGCCGCGCTGGCAGTGGACCCGCACGACCGGGACTTCCGCTCGTGCAGCGTCACCATGATGCTCCTGAAGCGATTCGACCGGGCGAGGGTGTTTGTCGCCCTGGACACGGGCTCCGGATGGGCGCGGAGACAGGAGACGGATCTCATGTTGCGTGACGGGAGACGCGCAGAGGCCCTTCGCCGCATCGAAGTCGCGCCGGTCTTTGCGGCGGAATTCCGTACGCTCCTCTCCCGATCGCAGTCGGCCCCCGAGAGGGATGCCGCCGCCGCGCGAGTCCTGCAGCGATTGCTCAAGGATCGAGACTCCGAGCCGAAGTACTTCGTCGCGGCCGGCCTCTCGCTGGCGGGCCGCCGGCCCGAGGCCCTGCGGCTCCTCCGTGCGGCGCTCGAAGGAGGGTTCATCCCATACCCGGCGATGGACAACGACCCGCTCTTCGACTCAATTCGCCAGGACCCGGACTTCGCCGCGATCCGCACGGAGGCCATCCGGAAGCAGAAGGAGTTTCTCGAGCGCCGCACGGTCCGGTAGGTCTCGTCTAGAACCCGCCGAGCGCGCTGCCGAAGAGTGCGAGCGTCTCTTCCCAGGCGACCTTCGAGGCGCGGATCCGGTAGGTCTGACGCTCCGAGCAGAAGAAGTCGTGCCCGGCCTCCGGGAAGACCTCGATCCGAAAGTCCCTTCCAAGCTCCATGAGGCGCGAGCGGATCCGCTCCCGTTGCACATCCCGGATCGTCGTGTCCAGGCGCCCGAAGAAGAGCCGGAGCGGGGCGAGCAGGTCGCCGGCGCGCGCCAGAGGATCGCTCTGCCCGGGGTGCACGGCTGCGTCGTCGCCCAGTCCCGCAGGATAGAAGCCGACGCACGCGCGCACGTATTCCGGCGCCACGCACGCGGCCAGAAACGCCAGGCGGCCTCCCATCGAGAAGCCCAGCACGCCGAACGGCCCGGATCGCGCTCGCGAACGGGTGGCGAGGTAGCGGAAGGCCTGGCGAAAAACGACTTCCGCGCGCTCGTCGGTCAACGTCGCTGCCCGCTCGACCGCCGCGGCTTCGTCGGCGTAGTCGAAGAATCCCACGGTCAACCCCCTCATGAACTCGGGGGCCACGGACGCGAAGCTCGTCGGCAGCGCGTAGAAGTTCGGAGCCAGGGCGTAGAAGCCAGCCCGCGCGAGCCGATTGGCGACCCCCCGGACGTGCGCGCTCAACCCAAAACGGTCGTGGAAGATGACGACGGCGGGAAAGGGTCCCCGGCCGTCCGGCATCGCTTCGTGCGCCGGAAAGTTCTGCACGAGCGTCGTGTTGCTCTCCATGTCGATCATTCCGGCGCGCATCAATCAATTGCCGATTGACGATTGTCGAGTGCCGATTGTTGGGAGCCCGGCTGCCAATCGACAATCGCCAATCGACAATCGGCAATCTATAAGCATTTGCTTATGTCTCCGATCCGTCCCGTTACTCGTACCGGAGCGCGTCGGAGATGTCGATCCGGGCGGCTCGGCGGGCAGGCACCCAGGAGGCGATGAGAATCGCGATGGCCGAGAAACCCATGATCGCCGCGATGTCCGGAGCGCGTACGAGAAACGGAACATACGAGACGAAGTAGATCTCGGCCACCCCCGGCGGAAAGGAGAGAAGCCGGAAATGGGTCGTCGCCCAGCAGACGAGCGCTCCGAACGCGACGCCGACGATCACCCCCGCGCCTCCGAGAAGCGCTCCGAGCGTCAGAAAAACCCGCGGGAAGAAGCCGGGCTCGGCGCCGAGCACCGTCAGCACGCCAATGTCGCGCTTCTTCTCCTGTACGGTCATCACCAGCGTCGCGACGACATTGAAGGTCGAGACCGCCACGATCAAGCCGATCACGAGAAACAGGGTCGTCTGCTGAATCACGAGCGCCGCGAAGAGGCCTCCGTTCATCGATCGCCAGTCCGAGACGGAATACCCGTTGCCCGCCGCCGATCCGACCGCGCGCGCGGCCGACTCGGTGTCGCGAATCGAATCGAGCCGGACCTCGATGACGTTGGCCCTCCCTTCCATCCGGGAAAGGCGGCGCAGCTCTTCGCGATCCACGAAGACCCACTCCGAGTCGTATTCGTAGAAGTTCGTCTTGAAGACGCGGCCCACGCGAAAACGGCCGCTCCTCGGCACAAACCGGCGTTCGCCGCCGGAGTTGTCCGGGACCGACAGAATGATCGGATCCCCCTCGCGAACGTCCAGCCGCCTTGCGAGCTCGCTTCCGATCGCGACCTGGGGGAGGGCATCCGCGGATCCTCGCGTCACGGCGCGGGGCGCGTCGGGAAGGTAGGCGTCGAGATCCGATACCCGGCGCTCCGCGGCCGGATCGATCCCCTTCAGCACCGCGTCGGCGCCATCGGACGCCGCCGCCGAAGTCGCCACGCCCGTCTGGTAGATGACCGCCGCCGTCGCGCGCACCCTCGGAACCTTGGCCAGCCGCCGCTCGAGCCCGCTCGGATCCCGATCTCCCCCCGCGATCATCGGAAAGACGACGACCTCCGCGTTGGCGCCGATCAATTTCTCGCGGATCTCCGTTCGATAGCCGGAGAGAAGCCCCATCGCGACGACCAAGGCTGCCACGCCGAGAGCGATGCCGGCGATCGAGAGCAGGGACACGGATGAGACGAGCTTCGAGGGTCTGGACTTCAGATACCGTATCGCGACCTCGAAGGGGAGAGACCTCATCGCCGGAAGCTCTCCATCGCCTCCAGGAATCGGTTGAAGAGCACGTTGGCGTCGTGCGGGCCCGGCGCCGCCTCCGGATGAAACTGCGCGGCGAGAATCGGAAGCGTCCGGTGCCGGAACCCTTCGAGGGTGCCGTCGTTCAAATTCGCATGCGTCGCCTCGATGTCGCCCGGAAGCGTCGAAGAGTCGACGGCGAAGCCGTGGTTCTGCGAGGTGATCGACACGTGGCCCGACTCCAGATCCTTCACCGGATGGTTGGCTCCCCGATGCCCGAACTTCAGCTTGAACGTCTTGGCCCCGAGGGCCAGCCCGAGGAGCTGATGGCCGAGGCAGATGCCGAAGATCGGCTTGCCCGTCGGGACGAGCTCTGCGATCGTCCCGATCGGGCCCGCGAGCGCCGCGGGGTCCCCCGGCCCGTTGGAGAGGAAGATGCCGTCGGGCCGGCTTTCGAGGATCTCTCCGGCGGAGGCCGTCGCCGGAAACACCGTCACGCGGCAGGAGCCGGCCTGGAGCAGCCGCACGATGTTGCGCTTCATCCCATAGTCGACTGCCGCGACGCGGAATTTCTTTCGTCCCCGCCCGCCGGGGGCCACGCGCGCGCACTTCGGCGACACGGCCAGAGCCAGATCGCTGCCGATCATCGGGGGCGAGTCGAGCACGCGCCGGTGAAGCTCGGCGGGGTCCTGGACCTCCGTCGAAATGCCGGCGCGCATCGCGCCTTCGCTTCGGATCCTCCGGACGAGGGCACGGGTGTCGAGGCCGTGAAGTCCGGTCACGCCGTTGGCGGCGAGATAGTCGGCGAGGCTCTGTTGTCCTCCGGTCCCGCTCCAGCGCGCTGGAAAGTCGCGGGCGATGAAACCGGCCACGTGCACGCGGTCCGACTCCGCCTCGTCGGCGCGGATGCCGTAGTTGCCGATGTGCGCCGCGGTCATCACGACGATCTGGCCGGCGTAGGATGGGTCGGTCAAGACCTCCTGATAGCCGCTCATCGCCGTATTGAAGACGAGCTCGCCGAAGGAAGTTCCTGGCTTGCCGATCGCGTCGGCGGCGTAGACGGTCCCGTCTTCGAGGACGAGGAGTCCCTTCAAATCGTACGCCCGACGACCGGCGCGAGCCGCCGCATCTCCCCCATCAGCTCCACGAGCATCTCCGGCAGGATCGCCTGCGGCCCGTCGGAGAGCGCGATCTCCGGCTGGTGGTGCACCTCGATCAGGAGGCCGTCGGCACCCACCGCCACGGCCGCTCGAGAGAGAGGAAGGACCTTCGCGCGTTTGCCGGTCCCGTGCGAAGGATCCACGAGGATCGGCAGGTGTGAGATCCGCTGCACGTAGGGGATCGCCGAGAGATCGAGCGTGTTGCGCGTGTGGTCGGCGAAAGTGCGCACGCCGCGCTCGCAGAGGATCACGTCGTAGTTGCCCTCCGCGAGCAGGTATTCGGCCGAGAGGAGGAGCTCTTCGATGGTGGCCGACATGCCGCGCTTCAAGAGAACCGGCTTTCCCAGGCGTCCGAGCTTCTTCAAGAGAGAGAAGTTCTGCATGTTGCGGGCCCCGACCTGGAGGCAGTCGGCGTACTCGGCGACCAGCTCGGCCGTCTCCGTATCCAGCACTTCTGTGACGATCGGCAGCTCCGTTTCCTTCCGCACTCTCGCCAGAATCTCGAGACCTTTTTCTCCCAGTCCCTGAAAGGAGTACGGAGAGGTCCGCGGCTTGAACGCGCCGCCGCGGTAGAGCGTGGCCCCCGCCTCCTTGACGCGGCGCCCGATCTCCAAGGCCTGCGTCTCCGACTCGACGGCGCAGGGACCCGCGACGATCGCCAGACGCTCTCCACCGACTAAGACACCCCCGATCGAGACGACGGTGTTCTCGCGCTTGGCCTCGCGGGAAACGAGCTTGTATGGGGCGGAGACCGGAATGACCTCGGCGACGCCCGGAAGGTTCTCGAACGCTCCGGAATCCACCGCCCCGCGGTTGCCCGTGATGCCGATGGCCGTGCGCTGGGCGCCCGGGATGGGATGGGCTTGGAGACCGAGCCCCTCGATCGTGTCGACGACGCGGCGGATGTCCTCCGCCGTGGCCGCCGCGTTCATGACGACGAGCATGGGTGCTATCATCTGAGTGCTAAGAAACTGTGTCAAACGCCGCCCGGCTCGAGCCGGAGGAGGTCATCGGATCGTGAGCAAGAGACCGCTTTTCGCGCTTTTCGCGCTGTTTTTGATTTCGAGCTCGGCCCTCGCCTACGTCGTCAAGCTCAAGGACGGCTCGTTGATCTTCGCGCGCACGAAGTACACCGTGAAGGGGGACCGCGCCATCATCACGCTCGAGAACGGCACGGTGACGGCGATCAAGCTCGAGCAGATCGACGTCGAAGGCTCGGAGAAGTACAACAAGGAGAACTTCGGCAACGTCATCGCGATCGATACGCCGGATGGGCGCAAACCCACTCCCGCCGCAACCGGCGCCCCCGCGCCGCGGCTCCAGGACTACATCAAGGAGAAGAAACCGCGGATGGACCTCCCCTCCCGGGAGCAGAAGCCGGCCGCCGACGGCTCGGGCCCGTCGTTTCAACCCGTCGACGCGAACCTGCAGTCCGCGTTCACCCGGATTTTCGACGGGGCGGGCATCACGCAGTACCGGCTGACCAACTTCCGCGGCAAGACGCGCCTGCTCGTCACCGCCAACACGGAGGAGGCCGTCTTCAACGCCTTGAACGCGGCGGCGCGGGCGCTCTCGGACCCGGCCAGCCGGGGCGTTCCGACGACGATCCAGATCGTCATGACGAGCTCTTCGGGAGATTCGGCCGGCATGCTCGACATGTCGCCCGAGCAGGCGCGCCTGCTGGTCAATGGCCAGATCACGGCGGCCGAGTTCTTCGTCAAGAACGTCAACCTGTAGGCGTCTGATAACCGGTCTTCGCCGGACCGGCCGGCCGAATCGGTGCGATCGCAGGAAGGAGTCACGCGAGAGTGAAGCGGCTCAACCTCGCGGTGACGATCGCCGCCGTCGCCCTCGCCTGCCTCTGGTTTCTCGAGGGATACCCGACGGTGATCTACGACTCCTGGGGTTACTACTACTTGAGCGGAATCCTTCGGACCAGCGGGATCCTGGCGTGGCCGACGGACTTCCGCACCTACGGGTATCCCCTGTTTCTGGCGATCGTCACCGGCTTTCGCGACCTTCCTCCGGAAGAATTTCGGCTCGTCGTCTTCGCCGTTCAGCTCCTTCTTTACCTGGGGACCTGCTGGTTCGTCAGTCGCAAGCTCGCCCGGATATTCCAGTCTGAATCCCTGGGGGCTTTGGCCTTCGCGGTCGGCGCGCTCAATCCCGTGCTCCTGCTGCACACCACCGAACCGTTGAGCGATTTGCTCTCGGCGGTGCTCATCCAGCTCGGGCTGGCTCTGTCCTGGAGGCGGCCGGCGGCGGGCGCTCGGACTGAGCGCACGACGATATGGCAGCCCATGCTCTCCTTCTTCTGCGCGGGCGCTGCGGTCGCGGTCCGGCCGGCGAATGTCGTCGTCGTGCAGGCCCTCGTCCTCGTCTGGGTCTACCGCGCATACCGCTGGCGTGACCTGCGTGCCGCGAGCATCGGCGCCGCGATCGCCGGCCTGATCCCTCCCTTCATCCCGCAGCTCGTCATCAACTACCGGCTGTCTGGCAGGCTCAATCCGCTGATCATGCGGAGCCTGTATCGCACGCAGACGATCTGGGGAATGGGCTGGCTCAAGTACGGCACGGTCGTGATCCCCGACCATTCCCCCTTCCTCGTCTACGTCAACACGTTGAGCGGAACCGACCCGGATCCCTGGTCGTATCTCCGGCACCATCCCCTGCGATATCTCGCAACGCTCGGGCTCCATGCGTTTGCGATGCTCGACTACGACCTGCCGTTCACGTACGTCACCGATCTTCACCCTTGGTATCGGTGGCCGCTGAGCCTCGTCAACTACGGCCTCCTCTACCTGGCCCTCGCGGGGTGCTTTCTCGGTATCGCGCGAGTGATCCGGCGCCGGCGGATCGACGAGGTCGGGTTCGCACTCCTCTCCACTGTTCTGGTAGCCGCCTCCTCGGTGCTCGTATACGCGCCCGTGGCGGTCGAGAACCGCTTCGGCTTGACGGTCGAGGCGCTGATGACGCCACTCATCGTCATGAGCCTCCTCCGGTTGTCGCGCGCGAACGAAACCAGGCAGGGCACGCGGGCACTCATGATTCTCGGCGCGCCGATCTATGTCCTCGCCAGCGTCGTTCTCTCTGCCTGGATCAGCACCAAGCAGGCGAATCCCTTCTTTCCGAGCCCTGCGAACGCGTTTGTCCTCAATCCTCAGCGCGCGCACCTCCCGAAGGCGCCTCCGACGCCC
>DASXTI010000025.1:0-10677 GCA_036505535.1 Thermoanaerobaculia bacterium | reverse complement strand
TACGGACGATGCGGGGCCAAGGGGACCGGCGAGCCGCGCCGGCAGATGCTTCACGCTCGCGCCCTGGGATTCCCGCATCCGCGGTCCGGAGAGCTCATCGCCGCCGAGTCTCCCGTACCCCAGGACTTTGCAGCGACGCTGGCGATCCTGCGAGGCGGAAAAAAAAACGCGCCGGCAATGCCGGCGCGCGCACGAACGAAGCGAAATCGAGCGGCTAGGCGAGAACGATGACCACGACTCGCCGATTCTTGGAACGGCCCTCCCTGGTCTTGTTGGACTCGACCGGCTCGGCCTTGCCGTAGGAAATCGTGGACATGCGGTTCAAGGCCACCCCCTGCTTGTTGAGGTAGCGGCGCACCGCCTCCGCACGGGCCTCACCCAGCTTCAAGTTGTAATCATCCGGGCCCGTCGCGTCCGTGTGGCCCTGGATTTCCAGGAACACGTTCTTGTTCTCCGACTTCAGCCTCTCGGCGAAGGCATCGAGTTGATCCTTCGCCTCCTGAGAAAGCTGGTGCCGGTTGACCGGGAACTTCGTCGCGTCGTCGGAGAGCACCAGCGAAAAGACGAACTTGCCCTCGGCGAGCTTTCCGGCCTGCTGCGCCCTCTCTAAGGCCTGACGCGTGGCGTTGTCGAGCTCCGCCAGCTTCGTGTCATGCGCCTTGACCTTGGTCTGCGTCGCCTCGACCTGCGACTCGACATCGTTGATCCGCTTCTCGGAGGCCGCGCTGCTTTTGGCGACTTCCTCGCCCACGTACGTCTTGGACGCGCACGCCGTGAGCCCGAAGGTCCCCAGAAGAAGCGCCCCACTTGAGAGAATCGAAGAAACCCACCGTCCCTTTAGCATTTTCACCTCCAAAAAAATGTTTATGAACCTCCTGGAGCCGTTCCTCGATAACCCCGACGTGTCCGGACGACCCATGAGCCGGGCTTCGCCACGGACACGAAGACGATCCGATATTTTATATCCCCCTTGCCCGACGGGGCAAAGCCGAGAAGGTACTGCTGACGCACCTCGCTGCTGATCTGCGCGGCCAAGGGCCGCAGGTCGTCGTCTCCGGCCACCAGATGCATTTTCCCCCCGCTCGAGCTGGCGAGAAGCTGCAGCGTGTCCACCGAGAGCTCCTGGCGCTCTTTTTCATTCAAGGCGTCGAACGCGGCATTCTTCATACCGATCGCGTATACCGGCACCGAAACGTGTTGCAGGATCTCTGCCATCTCGATCGAGCTCAAGCGGCTGGCGTTGTCGACGCCGTCGGTGAAGAGCAGGATCGCCCGCTTGTTGTTGCGTCCCTTCAGCATTTTGGATGGAGTGGCGGCCACCGCGTCGAAAAGCGCCGTCTGGCCGGACGCTTCCAGATCCCACAGCGCCCGCGAGAGCTTTGTCGGGTCCGGAGAGAAATCCACAACGAGCCGAACCTCTCCTTCCGAGAAGGCAAAGAGCGCGAAGTCGTCCCCGGTCTGATGGTTGCGAATGATGCTCCGGATGGCAGTCTTCGCGTTCTCGAGCTTCTTGGCCACCCCCATGCTCCCGGATGTGTCGACCAAGAAGGCGAATGAAACCGGGGCATTCTCGTCTCTTTCGAAGGTATCGAATTCGACGCGGGTGTTCTCGACACGTAGGACGAAATCCTCTTTTCGGAGTCCCTCGGCAAACTTGCCGTTCCTGTGCGTCACGAGCACCGGCAACATGACGTACTCGGCGCCGACGTTCTCGGAGTACGTCGGGACTTCCGGCCTCTGGGTCTGCGCCGCCACGGTGGCGGCCAGGAGCAGAAACGGCAGGAGCTCGAGGATGCGCTTCACTCAAGAATTATAAGGCTTTCAGCCGCCTCGGGACTTCCCGAAGTGAAGCCTCGACGCGGGATTCCCGCCGGTTAGACTGTCCTCCGTTGACGACGTCCGCCCTATCGATCGTGCTCGTGCGCCCGCAGAAGGCCTCGAATCTCGGCTCAGTGGCCCGAGTCGCCAAGAACTTCGGCGTGCGGTCTCTTTCCGTCGTCGAACCGGCCGTGACCCCCGATGAAGAATCCCACCGGCTGGCAGCCGGAGCCGACGATCTGCTCGACACGCTGGCTCGATATCCGAGCCTCTCCGAGGCCGTGGCGGCCTTTCCGCTGGTCGTCACGACCTCGTCGCTGCGCGGGCGGGCCCGCTCCGGAGCGCTCGAGCTCCCCCAGCTGCCCGACCTGGTGGCGAGGGCGGGACCTCGAGGTCGAGTCGCCTTCGTCTTCGGTCCCGAGCGAAGCGGCCTGACCGAGGAGGAGATGTCCCGCGCCTCGGCGTGCCTGCGCGTCCCGACCGATTCGGCATTCCCGACGCTGAATCTCTCTCACGCGGTCGCGGTCGTGCTGGCGGTGGCGCGCGCATTTCGGAGAGAGCCGGCCCCGGCGGCGCCAGCGCGGGACTGGGCGCAGGCTGACGAGGTGGAGGCGGCAGTCTCCCACTGGGATGCGGCGCTTGACGCGGTCGACTTCTACGACACGGGACACCGGGAGCGTTCGCTGCGCGATTGGAGAAAGCTCATCGCGGGACGGCCCTTGACGAAGCGCGAAGTGAGGATCTTGAGGGGAGTGGCGAACCGGATTCTGGTGACGCTGAGGAGGAAGGAAGAGAGATTTTAGATTTTAGATTTTAGATTGGGGCCCTGGGCGATCCAAATCCAAAATCCAAAATCCAAAATCCAAAATTCAAATCAGTTCCGCCTCGCTGAAGAAGAAGGCGATCTCCTTCGTGGCGTTCTCGTCCGAGTCGCTGCCGTGGATGGCATTTCTCTCGATGTCGGTACCGAAGAGATTCCGAATCGTTCCGGCTTCGGCCTTGCGCGAGTCGGTGGCGCCCATCGTCTTGCGTAGGTGCGCGATGGCATCGGCCCGCTCCAGGACGGCGGCGATGACGGGCCCTTCGGTCATGAAGGCAACGAGCGCGCCGTAGAAGGGGCGGTCCCGGTGTATGGCGTAGAAGGCACGGGCTTGTTCGACCGTCAGACGCATCTTCTTGACGGCGAGGATGCCGAACCCCGCCTCTTCCAGATGCGCGAGGATCGCCCCGGCCTTGCCCGCCGATACCGAGTCGGGCTTCAGGATCGTGAGAGTCCGTTCCAAATGCTTCTCCGCTAGAAATCCCTCACCACGACCGGCAAACGGTCCTCCGTGTGGACTCCCGCCGCAGCCAGCGCGGCGAGCAGATCGCGCGGCTTCTGCGAGCCGATCAGCAGGGTGGAACCGTCCATTCGCGTCAGGAGGACGCCCTGGTTTCCCCGCGTGTTCAGCGCCCGCCGCCGACCCCATCCCCGGATGCCCCAGCCTCCGTAGTCGCGGATCGGACGATACGCCACGGCCTCGGCCCGCACGATGTCGGAAAGCGGGACGCGCATCCGATAGAGAAACCCGAAGCGCACCGTCACCGCTTCGGGCGTCACGGTCGTCCTCTGGCGAACCGTGAGCACCGAGAGCAGGAGCGCCATGACGAGCACCGGGACCAGGTAGACCCAGGTTGCGAAGCCCTGCGTCTCGTCGAAGAGCGACGCACCATTCATGGCGTCAACACCTCCTGGATCTTCCTTCCGATTTCGGCGGGAGACGAGACGACCGTAATTCCCGCCGTCCGCAGCGCCTTCACCTTCTCGGCGGCGGTCCCTCTTCCTCCCGCGATGATTGCGCCGGCATGTCCCATCCGTCTTCCCGGCGGCGCGGTCTGACCCGCGATGAAGGCGACCACCGGCTTGCGGAACCCGCCCGCGACGTAGCAAGCGGCCTCTTCCTCCGCCATGCCGCCGATCTCGCCGATCAAGACCACGGCTTCCGTGCCGGCGTCGTCGCGAAAGGCCTTGAGGCAGTCGATGAAGCTCGTGCCATTGACCGGGTCTCCGCCGATCCCGATGACGGTCGACTGCCCGAGGTCAAGGTGCGTCAACTGATCGACCGCCTCGTAGGTCAGCGTGCCCGACCGCGAGATGACGCCGACGGGGCCGGGCCGATGGATGCGTCCGGGCATGATGCCGATTTTGCACTCCCCGGGCGTGATGATCCCCGGGCAGTTGGGGCCAATCAGACGAACCCCGCCGCTCGCGCCGTTGTGTCGGTCCAGGAAGGCTCGCGCCCGGATCATGTCGTTTGTCGGAATGCCCTCCGTGATGCAGGCGATGAGGGCCACGCCGGCGTCGGCCGCCTCGACGATGGCGTCGGCGGCGAACGGCGGCGGCACGAAGATCATCGACGCGTTGGCCCCCGTCTCCCTCACGGCGTCGGCGACCGTGTCAAAAACGGGGATCCCCTCGTGGGTCCTGCCCCCCTTTCCCGGCGTCACCCCGGCGACGACCTGAGTTCCGTACTCGCGGCACGCGAGCGCGTGAAAGGTTCCCTCTCGCCCCGTCAAGCCCTGCACGAGCAGCCGCGTGCTCTTTCCGACCCAGATGCTCATAGGCGAAAGACGGGAAACGGAAAACGGGAAACGACGCGGCTCATCTCGCGGCCTCGACCGCTTTTCGGGCCGCATCGGCCAGCCCGTCGGCCGGAGTGATCTTCAGGCCCGAATCGCGGAGGATCGCCTTCCCCTCGTCGACGTTGGTCCCTTCGAGGCGCACGACGACGGGGATCGAAAGTCCCATCTCTCGCACGGCCGCGACGACGCCCTTGGCGATGACGTCGCAGCGCATGATTCCGCCGAAGATGTTGATCAGGACGGCTCGCACGTTCTCATCCGAAAGGATGATGCGGAAGGCGTTCTGGACCTGCTCCTCGTTCGCGCCGCCGCCGACGTCGAGGAAATTGGCGGGCTCGCCGCCGGCCAGCTTCACGAGGTCCATCGTCGCCATCGCAAGCCCCGCGCCGTTTACCATGCAGCCGACGTTGCCGCCAAGCTTGATGTAGTTCAGGCCGAAGCGCGACGCCTCGACCTCGAGCGGGTCCTCCTCCGCGAGATCGCGCATCTCCTTGATCTCCGGGTGCCGGAAGAGAGCGTTGTCGTCGAACGTCATCTTGGCGTCGAGCGCGAGCACGTTCCCCTGTTTCGTCACGAGCAAAGGATTGATCTCCGCGAGGCTCGCGTCGGTGTCGACATACGCCCGGAAGAGCGCCTGGATCAGGGCCTCCCCTCTCTTGAGGCTCTCTCCCGAAAGGTCGAGTGCGAAAGCGAGCTTGCGCGCCTGGAACGGAAAGAGGCCCATCGAGGGATCCACCGCTTCGTGGACGATCGCGCCGGGATCTTTCGTGGCGACCTCTTCGATCTCCATGCCCCCCGCCCGCGAGGCCATCACTACCGGCAATCCTCGCGAGCGATCCAGCGTCGCGCTGAGGTACAGCTCCCGCGCGATGTCGAGAGCCTCCTCGACGAGGACCTTCTGAACGATCCGCCCGGCCGGCCCGGTTTGCGGGGTGACGAGAGTCATGCCGAGCATCCTCTTGGCGTGGCCGTGAGCCTCTTCGGGGTCTTTCGCGAGCTTGACGCCGCCCCCTTTTCCGCGGCCGCCGGCATGGATCTGCGCCTTGACGACGACTCGTCCGCCGAGGCGCTTGGCGGTCTCGCGCGCCCCGGCGGGGCTGTCGGTGACTTCGCCCCGTGGCACCGCCACGCCATAGCGCGAGAGGATCGCCTTGGCCTGGTATTCGTGGACCTTCATGGGGAAAGAAAGTTATCAGTTAGGAGTAGTCAGCTCACAGTTCCAAACTTAAGACCGTGAACCGAAACTGACAGCGGACGACTCTGGCCTCCCCGCCGAACGATCCGCGGGCTCACGGCTGGATCACACGTTGAAGGGCTTCGGATCCTTCCGTTCGTTCCCCCAGCAGGCGGCGAAGAAATGGGTACTGATACTGAACCCAGGCCGCAAGACGCTCCTGCGCGAGTCGGACGGTGTGCGGCGCCTCGGCGGCGAGGTTGACCGTCTCCTGGGGATCCGCGGAGAGATCGTAGAGCTCCGTCTGGTCGTATGCGGCGCTGTAGATCACCTTGCGGTCGCCTTCCCGCAGACCGAACAGATCATGGGAGTACGGGGCGTAGAGGTAGACGCGCCCGGTCCGATCCGTCCGGAAGAGACTGCGCCCCTGCCACAGCGGCGGGGGGTCGATGCCCAGGATGTCCAGTACGGTCGGGCCCACGTCGATGAGTCCTCCCAAGGTCGTTATGCGCTCGCCATGAAAGAGACCCGGCCCGATCAGGATCAAGGGAACGTGGACGTTCTCCTCGTAGATCTTGTTGCCGTGCGCGATCTGGTGATGTTGGCCGAAGGCTTGCCCGTGGTCTCCCACGACGACCACGAGCGTCGAATCCGCCACGTGCTTGTCCTCGAGGGCCCGGAGCAGATCGCCCAGTGCCTCGTCTCCGCGATGCAGTGCGTTCAAGTAGCGGTTGAACATCCGGTCCGGGACTCCGAACTCCATTTCCTTGCCGGTAGCGAAGTAGGGATAGTGCGTCATCATCGTCCAGAGCATCGCGAAAAACGGTGGCCCCGAGGAGTCCGGCACCCAGGACCGGAAGGCATCGGTGATGCACTGGTCGTCCATGCCGAAAAGGAGGGGATTGTTGATTCCCCCCGAAAGGGCCCCCCCGGGACATGGAAGGCTCCGGTAATCTTCGACACGCTCGAACCGTCGATGCCTTAGGAAGACATCCATTTTCCCGAACCGGCTGTCCGCGGAGCTCCAGAAGCTCGTCCGATAGCCCCGCCGCGCGAGCTCCGAGCTGATGGAGGGAAACGAAATCTCCGAATGCTCCCTGGTCAGGCTCTTGTAGGAAACCGACGGGTAGATCGACAACAACAGCGAGGTCAGCGACGAAGTGGTCGACGGACAGTGCGCCGAGATCCGGGCGAAGACGGCGGCCCGACTGGCCGCGGCGTCCAGGTTCGGCGTCGCCCCATACGGAGCGCCGTAGGCTCCGACGTACCGCTCCGCAACCGACTCCAGCACGAACAGGACGACATTTCGGATCCGACCGCGGTTGCGCGGGCCGACCGTGGAGGAGCCGGGCGTCGGCGGCCGCGGAACGAAGTCGCCAGAGTCGACGGCGGTCTTCCTCTCCAGGAGCTTCGGCTTCGGACGCGCCGTGAACACCGAGTGCGCAAAGAAGACGACCGGGTTTGCGAGACGCAACGGATCCCAGCCCGTTCGCGCAAGCCGCAGGCCCGCAAGTGGAAAAAAGATCAGCGCGATCAGGAGTACCGAGATCATCACGCGGCGCCAGCCCCACCGTCGAAGGAGCGGCTCGAGACCCTTCTCCAGGAGGCGCGCGAGAACCACCATGGCGGCAAGCCCCGCGACGGTGAGGAGGGCCTGCTTCCTCGAAAGCTTCGCGAAGATGGCATTCTTCGCTTCCTGGCTCCGTAGGAAATCGGAATAGTAGAGCCATTGGTAGTTCAGCGGCCGGCCTAGATCCTCGAGGATCAGTCGATTGGCCAGAGCCGCCGCCAGGGAAAGGATCGCCACGCCCAGGAAGACACGGTAGATGAGCTTCCGATGCGCCCCAGCCACAAACAGCAATCCAACAAAGGCCGCCGCGATCACGACAACGTAGAGCAAGTCGTTGTAGGTCGCGAGCAGCGTCCAGGCCGCGCGCGCGGAAAGAGACCGGACCTTCTGGAGACCTGGCCAGCCGTCCTCGCCGAACTCGATCATCCGGCTGCGCACCAGAAATAGAAAGAAGCCGAGGCTCGCGGCGGTGGCGAGCAGTCGGACCTCGTAGAGCGGCGATGCTTTTGACGTGCTCACAACTCGATACCTCGGGCCCACTCCAGACCGACTTGGCGGTGGACCTTGCCCGGGTATTTGTGGACCTTCATAGGGGAGTGCGGCGGATTATACAGGCCGATGCGCGGGCTAGCAGGTCGCTGCGGCGGAGGGCTTCTTGCTCCCCCTTTGCGATGGGGACTGAAGACGACGACAAGTTTCCGCCCCGTCGGACGCGTCGAGCGCCCGCTCAAAGACCGCGTGCGCATCCATTTTCAGAGGCCTGCTAGAGGCGGAACGCCGTCAGAGACCGAAGACCCATCGCGGAGAGAATCAGGAAGAGTGCCGCGGCGGCGACCGCCACGGCGCGCTCGGCGCGGCCGCCGCGCGAGAGCCCCCATGTGATCGAGAAAGACCAGAGCCCGCTCGAGAGATGAAGCGTCGCCGCGAGAATCCCGACGACGTAGAACGCGTGGATCCAGGGGCTCGCGAGCGCGGCCTGCATGAGGTGAAACAGGTCGAGACTCTGGTGATCCTGAATCTGGATCAGACGCGTGGTCCAGAGATGAAACAGGATGAAGGCGAAGAGGATCACGCCCGTGACGCGCTGCAGAATCGACAGCACGCGGTGGATGGGCGCCGGATCCGGCGCGCCGGGGGGCTGCGTCGCCGAGAGGAAGAGGCCGTAGATCCCGTGGAAGAAAGTGGGCGCCGCGATGAGCGCGATCTCGAAAAGATACGCCAGCGGAAATTGCTGCAGGCGGCGAGCGGTCTCGTTGAAGGCCTCGGCGCCCCGCATCGCGGAGAAGTTCGAGTAGAAGTGAAACGCGAGAAAGGCCCCGACCGGCACGACGCCGGAGATCGAGTGGAGGCGGCGAGGCCAGGTTCGGCGCGCGACATCCGTACCGGCCGCTCGACGCGGCCGAAGGGAGCGGAGAGTCACCGTGGCGAGACGCGTCGGGGCATCGTCGATGCCCTTCAGACCGTCAGGATGCGGAAGAGCTCCCGAACGGCGTCGGCCGACTTCGCCAGCGCAGCGCCCTCTTCGGGTGTGAGCGCAATCTCCACGATCTGCTCGACGCCACCGCCTCCGAGCTTCACCGGAACGCCGAGATAGACGTCCTCCATGCCGTACTCTCCCTGGAGATAAGCGGCGCAGGGCAGAATCTTCTTTTTGTCCTTGAGCACTGCGTCGACCATCTCGACCACCGCGGCGGAGGGCGCATACCACGCCGACGTCTTCAGGAGGTTTACGATCTCCGCGCCTCCGTCGCGCGTCCGCTTGACGATGGCTTCGATCTTTTCATTCGGCAGCAGCTCGGGGAGCGGGATCCCGGCGACCGTGGAGAAGCGCGGCAGCGGTACCATCGTGTCCCCATGCCCCCCGAGCACGAACGCGTGCGTGTTCTCGACCGACACGCCGAGCGCCTCGGCGATAAACCAGCGCATCCGGGCCGAGTCGAGAACCCCCGCCATCCCGAAGACGCGCTCGCGCGGAAGCTTCGAGACGCGGCGAGCCACCTCGCACATCGCGTCGAGAGGGTTCGACACGACGATGAGGATCGCGTCGGGCGAGCCGGGCAGGACCTTGCGCACGACGTCGGCGACGATCTCCTCGTTCGTCGCGACCAGATCATCACGACTCATGCCGGGCTTGCGGGGAACGCCCGCCGTGATCACGACGACGTCGGACCCTGACGAGCGGTCGTAAATGTTCGCGCCCCCCATCTTCGCGTCGAACTTCTCGATCGGGGCGGACTCCATCATGTCGAGCGCCTTGCCTTGAGGAACGCCCTCGATGATGTCGATCAAGGCCACGTCGGCCAGCTCCTTCTCGGCGATCCGCTGCGCGGCGGTCGCGCCGACGTTTCCGGCTCCGACGACCGTGACCCTCTGTTTCATGCGGCGCGGATTCTATCCCGCTGCCGCCAGCGAACCGCCGCGGCGCGGCGCAGGCTAGAATAGGAGGCGTGATCCCCGAACGGCCGGATTACAAGCATCATCACCTCTGGACCGAGGCCATCGCGCTCGCGCACGAGGCGTACGCCCTGGCGGACCAGCTGCGCGACCGCGATCCCGACGCCGCGCGCCGTCTGCGCAAGGTGGCCGTCTCGGTTCCCGCGCGTGTGGCCGGAGCCCTGTCGGCCGAGGAGGCACCGCAGCGCGAGGCGGACGTCGTCGGAGCGCGGGCGGCGCTGGCCGAGCTCGTCCAGCGGGCGGCGCGGCCCGGCGCAGCCGGCATCGAGCCGCTTTCCCGCGATCTCCTGCGGCGCGCCCGAGCCCTCGAACAGTCCGTGCGCCTCGAACTGGAATCGCAGGCAAACGGCTTCGTGTGCTGATGGAGGGCTCTCGTCCTCCGCGGCGGGGACTGCTCCTCGCGATCGCTCTCGTGCCCCTCCTGGTGGCAGCGGCGGTGTGGCTTCCGCGCCGGTGGGAGGCGCGAGAGTTCTGGCAGGCCCAGGCCATCGCGGGGGTGGGGTCGCGCGTGGTTCCGGGCGCTCTGACCGACGCGCGTAAGAGGATCGACCCGGGCGCAACCGCCGAAAACGTCGTGGCCGCCATCGGAAAGCCATCGATCTCCGTCGGCACCTCCGGGAAGGATTCCCGTCATGAGATCTGGACCTATTACTTCGCGGACGGGACGATGACTGTGAACCTCACCGATAGCGTCGTGGTCCGCGTCTCCACCGTCTACGGACCCCCGAAGCTGCCGAGGTCGACGAGAGAGAGGTAAGAAGAATTGGCGATTGGCGATTGGCGATTGGCGATTGAGGGGACCAATTACTTCTTAATCCGCATCAATCGTCAATCGGCACTCGGCAATCGGCAATCGTCTTTGGATGGCTGAAACCTCGAAGCCACCGCCGGGCGACAGCCGCGAGCCTTCCATCCGCGTCATCATGATGCCGAAGGACACCAACGCCCACGGAACGATCTTCGGCGGCGTGATCCTCTCCTACATCGACCAGGCCGGAGCGGTCGAAGCCAAGCGCAACGGGGCCGGTTTCATCGTGAC
>DASXTI010000024.1:0-2354 GCA_036505535.1 Thermoanaerobaculia bacterium | reverse complement strand
TCCTCGATTCGGGTCAAGACCGTGTAGAGCCAGGGAGTTCCTTCCCGGCAGGGGGTGCACTGTCCGCAGGACTCGTGCGAGAAGAACTTCGAGAGGTTCTGCGCCGCGTTGACGATGCAGGTGTCTTCGTTCATGACGATGATCGCGGCCGATCCGAGCATCGAGCCCTTGGCCGCGACGCCGTCGAAGTCGAGCGGGCAGTCTTCGATCTCGGCCGCGGTCAGCATGTTCGCCGAGGCGCCGCCCGGAATGACGGCTTTGACCTTCTTCCCGTCTTTCATGCCTCGCGCGTAGGCGTCGCCGAAGATCAGCTCCTTCAATGGCAGGCCCATCGCCGCCTCGTAGACCCCGGGCCGGTTGACGTGCCCCGAGATGCAATAGAGCTTGGGGCCGGTGTTCTTTTCGTTGCGGCCGATCTTCGCGAACCAGTCGGCGCCGCGATTGATGATGTGCGTGACGCAGCAGAGCGTCTCGACGTTGTTGACGATCGTGGGGGCGGCGAAGACGCCGGAGACCGCCGGGAAGGGGGGCTTGGTGCGCGGCTGGCCGCGCTTGCCCTCGAGGCTCTCGATCAGCCCGGTCTCCTCCCCGCAGATGTAGGCGCCGGCACCGCGGTGAACCGTGACGTCGAGCGAGTAGCCGGAGCCGAGGATGTTCTCGCCCAGAAATCCGTGGGCGTACGCCTCGGCGATCGCCTTCTCCAGGATCCGGGCCCCCAGGTAGAACTCGCCACGGATATAGATGTAGGCCGTCCGGCACTTGATCGCGTAGCAGGAAACGATCATCCCCTCGATCATCTGGTGCGGATCCTCCTCCATCAGCAGCCGGTCCTTGAACGTTCCGGGCTCGGACTCGTCGGCGTTGCAGAGGAGATAGACGGGCTTGCCCTTCGTATCCTTGGGGATGAAGCCCCACTTGACGCCCGTCGGGAAGCCCGCGCCGCCGCGGCCGCGCAGGCCCGACTTCTTGACTTCTTCGGTCGTCTGCTCCGGCGTCCAGCCTCCCGTCAGGACCTTCTTGACGGCCGCGTAGCCGCCGTCGCCGAGGTAGGTCTCGATCGAGCGGGAATCGGGCTTGCCGACGCGCGCGGTCAAAACGCGTTCCACCCTCAGGACTCCTGATCGAGCCGGTCGAGAAGCGCGTCGAGCTTCTCCTGGTTCATCGGCTCGTAGTACGTGTCGTTGACCATCATCGACGGCGCGCGGTCGCAGCCCGCGATGCACTCGACCTCGGCGAGGGAGAACTTGCCGTCCGGGGTGGTCTCTTCGGGAGAGATTCCGAGCCGGTCGCGGCAGCGCTCGATCAAGGCCTCGGCGCCCGCGAGATGGCAGGAGATGGAGGTGCAGATCTGGAGGAGGTTCTTTCCGACGGGATGCAGGTTGTACATCGTGTAAAAGGTGAGGACGCCGTCCACGTGGGCGGGGGGCAGCTCGAGCAGCCGCGCGACTTCCTCGGCGGCCTCCTTCGAGATCCAGCCCCAGGTCTCCTGGGCCACCCAGAGCACCGGAAGCAGCGCGGCCTGTCTGGTGGGATAGCGCGTCAGGATTTTTTCGATCCGCGCCATGGCTTCCGGCGGGAACCTGCGGGGCTCTCCCGCCTCCTGGACGCGATAGCGCGTGTGGCTCACCAGTCGAACGCCCCCTTCTTCCAGATGTAGGCGTAGCCGACGGCGAGAATCACGAGGAAGACGAGCATTTCCAGAAAGAGGGGCCATCCGACCGACCGGAATACGAGGGCCCAGGGATAGACGAACGCGATTTCCACGTCGAACAGGATGAAGATCATCGCGATCACGAAGAATTTGATCGACATCCGCTTGTGGGTGGTGTCGACCAGCGGCACGCCGCTCTCGTAGACCTCGAGCTTCGGGCGGGTGCGGAGCTTCGGACCCAGAAGGGAGTTCAGAAGCAGGATCGTTCCCGCCATTCCCGCGGCGAGACAGAGCAGAATCAGAATCGGAACGAAACTCTCAGGCATGGGGCACTGAACTTTTTCACAAGGCCCAGTGTGAGTCAACGCATGTCCCAGAGCGCAAAGGAGCTAACGGCGGAGTCGTCTCCGCGGGCGACGCATTACGATCGGAGTGTGTCAGGCCCGTTTCGTCCGTGCGCCTTGGTGCCGGCCTACCAGTCCGAATCGACGGTCGGTGAGGTCGTTGTCGGACTGCGACAGTCCGTGTCTCGCGTGCTCGTCGTCGACGATGGCTCGTCGGATCAGACGAGCGCCGAAGCCGAGCGGGCCGGGGCGGAGGTCCTTCGCATGTCTGCCAATCTCGGAAAGGGCGCGGCCCTGCGCGCGGGACTGGCGCGGATCCTCTCGAGCGACGCGACGCACGTCGCCTTCGTGGATGCCGA
>DASXTI010000023.1:0-3924 GCA_036505535.1 Thermoanaerobaculia bacterium | reverse complement strand
GGAGAGGCCCCGCTCCTGTTCATGCTGCGTTCATCTTGAGCGGCGTAGCTTGCGCACTCGTAGACGCGGTGCAAGTGGGCATCGCGACGAAAAGGAGAAGCCGATGAAGAAGGTCCTGGTTCTGGCGCTTGCCCTGGCGCTTCCGGTTGTGGCTCTCGCGCAGCAGTCCGCGGCTCCGGCTCCGAAGCCGACCGAGGCTCCGAAGGCCGAGACGAAGAAGAGTGAGTCGACCGAGACGAAGTCGACCGAGACCACCACGAAGAAGTCCGGCGCGAAGAAGACCACCAAGAAGCACAAGAAGAGCACCAAGTCGACGACCGAGACGGCTCCCGCGCCCAAGCCGACCCCGAAGTCGTAGTTCTGCGGCCGGCCTTTCGCCGGTAGAAACATTCGCGCGGCGCGCCAGGATTCGGGCGCGCCGTTTTCTCTTTCCTCAGAGATCGAATGTCTTCCGGAACTTCAGCGTCACGCGGGTTCCCGGGCGCCGAAAGCCTCTGCCGGTCTGCCGGTCATAGACGAAGAATACGTCGGTGGCGGGATCGATGAGCCAGCGCACGATCGCCTGAACGTCCGTCAGGCGGTCGACGTTGTCGCTCTGGACGATGACCGACGAGAGCAGGCGAACGCTCGCATTCCAATCGATCCGGGCCGAGACGAGAGAGAGATTGAAGTCGCCCTGCGGCAGTCGGACGACGTTGTAGTCCTCGATGAACGATACGGCGACGTGCTCATTGGGTTTTAAGTACAGCCGCCCGACGTAGCGATTTCGGCGGCCGCCGTAATAGCCCCCGAAGTTGAAGTTCGCCTGGAACGCCACCGACCGCGACGGGTCCGTCCCGAAGGCGATCTGGTGCCGGACGAAGTGGTAGAGCCCGATCGGAATGGTGACGGCGTCCGTCAGCTCCAGCGGCGCGGTCAGGTTCTCGTCGAAGACGTCGACGATGTCGTTGTCGCTGTAGGCGCCGCTCAGCCATTCGGCCCGGAACGTGTACTGGTACTCCCGTTCGTTCAGCGAGCCGTCTTCGTTGTACTTGAACGAGTAGAACGTCTCGAGGCCGAGGTTCATGAGGCCGAGGGCGTGAGGACGCGGTGTCAGCTCGAAGTCGACGAACGTGGAATGGATGCCGTTCTGGCTCACGAATCCCATCTGGGGATCGAAGTGGCTCCCGATGTTTCCCCGCTCGATCCGGCCGGTCGCGTATTCACCGGAATACGCGAGGTTGAGGTCCCAAGCCGAGGTCTCGCCCGATAATCCGGGGTTGTTGGTCCGGGAGTAGAAACCACTCGCGCTCCATTCCGGCGTGAGGCTGACACCGGCGTCCGCGCCGTAAGTGCGGGAGTACCCTCTGGAAGGATCGTCGGTGGATCGCTCGATGTCCGTGAGAAGCGCGCCCACATACGAGGCGTGTCCGAGATCCTGCTTGACCCGGCCGACGAAGAAGTCCGTACGGGGCTCGCCCGAGGCTTCCCGCGTCTGCACAGCCAGAGCCCCGAAATCGGTGCGCCCGAGCCGGCCCGTGAGCTTCAAGCCCGCGTCGATGGGGATCGGGATCGGAGAAGCCGAATCGACGTTCGTCAAGCCGATCCGCCTCGAGAAGAAAGGCAGAGTCGTGCTCGAGGTGCCAAACGCAAAGATCTGCGATCTCTGGAGGAAGAAGAGCCGCTTCTCCGGAAAGAAGAGCGAGGCGCGGCCGAAGTTGAACTGCTGAACGTCGGCCTCCGTCTCGGCGAAATCGGTGTTCCCGGTCAGGTCGGCTTCCGTCGAGGAGCTCAGGCCGTAGCGGAAGTCGAGCCCGGCCTTGCCCCGCAGATCGGTATCCGGAGGGCGCTCGCGACGGTCTGCTGCCCCGGCCACGTATGGCGTCAGGCTCCGGAGGCGCCGGGCCGGCATGACCGGGATGCCGGTAAGCTCACCCGCCAGCGAGATCTTCCATAGCGGGAAGGGGCGCTTCCATCCGCTCCAGCGAGCCGACTCGTTGCGTCGCCGCAGCAGGCGCGAGACGTTGAAGCCCCAGACCTCACCTCCGCCCGGAAAATTCAATGCCGCGTAGGGGACCCGAAAGAGGGCGTCCCATCCCCGCGGAGTGCGGCGCACTCGGACATCCCAGACGCTGTCCCAATCGAGGGAGGGGGGTCCCTCCTCGGTGATGAGGCCGTCCTCGCGGACGCCGTTCGGGTTGGTCGCGAAGAGATAGGCGTTGCGACGGTCGTGGTAGGTGTCGAGCAGGAAGGCGATGCGGTCATCGTTGTTCAGGTCGGCGTCGCGCCGCAGCTCGTGCGCGACGAACTCCGAGGCGGGCTCCTCCATGACGAATCGAAAGAAGAGCGCCTTGGGCGTCGCGAGGACGCGGCACTCGGTCGAGAGCGTCGCGGGTTGTCCCTCCTCGGGCTCCTGCTGGATCAAGTCTCCGGCGACGGGTGCCTCGGCCCAGGCCGGGTCGTCGAAGTCATCCACCGAGAGATCCCGGGGCGAGACGGCGACAGCCAGACTGGGCCGCTCCGAGGGCGACGACTGCGCCGCGACCAGAGCCGCGTGGAGCAGGAACAACGCGGCCGCCATCGACTTCCGAGCCATTCCCAAGAATCTCTCGCGAATCGGACCTTCTCGGCGGACTCTACTTGAGCAACACGCGAAGGAGGCCGACGGCGCCGCCGGCTAAGACCACCCAAATCGCGTCGAGCCTGAAGAAAAACAGAGCCACGAAGGCGGCGGCCGTCAGCGAAAGCGCAAACCAGTCCGGCACGTGTTCCCATCCGCCTGGAAGAAGAACTGCGATGCCGAAAACCACCGCGAGATTCAGGATGACCCCGACGATGGCCGCCGTTATGCCGGAGAGCGCCGACCTCAAGTTCCGGTTTCCCCGCAGGCTCTCGATGTAGGGGGCGCCCAAGAAAATGTAGAGGAAGCAGGGAAGAAAGGTCACGTAGGTCGTCACGAGGGCGCCCAGGGTCGCGCTCGCGAGCCGGCTCAAGCCCTCGGGCCGGTTCCACCCCGACACGAAGCCCACGAACTGAAGCACCATGATGAGAGGGCCCGGCGTCGTCTCGGCCAGGCCCAGTCCGTCGATGGCTTGAGTCTGAGTGATCCAGTGATACGACTGGACCGCCGCCTGCGTGACGTAGGCCAGCACGGCGTAGGCGCCGCCGAAGGTCACGAAGGCCGCCTGTGTGAAAAAGCGGTACTGGAGAACGAGAAGGCTGGACCATCCGCGCCAGAGTCCGAGCGCGACGAAGGGCCCGCTCCACAGCAGTAGGCCGGCAAGCGCGATTCTGGCAAAGCGCGGCCACGAGCCTCGCGCCTTCTCGATTCGAGATCTGCTCTGTTGGGAAGCTGGATCGAGGCCCATTCCCATCGTGCCTTTTCGGGCGGCAGCAAATGGAAGGGGCCAGATCCAACCCGCCAGGAGTCCCAGAACCCCGGCGGCCACCACGATCCAGGGGAAGGAGACGTGCAGGAGGAAAATCCCGACAAACGCGGCCGCCGCGATCGCAACGAGGCCGCGAGGCCGGAGGGCCCGAGACCCGATCTTCAGTAGAGCCACGATCACGAGTCCGACCACGGCGGGCTTCAAGCCGGCGAAGATGCCCGCGACCGCCGGAAGGTTCCCGTACGCCGCGTAGATCCAGGAGAGGCCCCACATAATGAAGATGGAGGGGATCACGAAGAACGCGCCGGCCACGATCCCGCCCCAGGTGCCGTGCAGGAGCCAACCGATGTAGATCGCGAGTTGCTGGGCCTCGGGCCCTGGTAGGAGCATGCAATAGCTCAAGGCGTGAAGAAAGCGCTCCTGCGAGATCCATTTCCGGCGGTCCACCAGATCGCGCTGCATGATCGCGATCTGGCCGGCCGGCCCGCCGAAGCTGATGAAGCCGAGCCGGACCCAGTAGGCGAGCGCCTCCGGGAAGGTTACGGCTCGGGGACTC
>DASXTI010000022.1:0-5624 GCA_036505535.1 Thermoanaerobaculia bacterium | reverse complement strand
TGGCGCCGAGCCTGCTTCCGGAATCGTTCGGCGGCGGCCTCGCGGCTCTGGCGCTCGCCGGCATGGCCTTTCTCTTACCTCTGATTTTTTCCCTTCGCGCCGCGAGCCCGATGCTGCCGCGCGAGGCGGTGGCCGTTCTCCTGGGGCTGGCGCCTCTGGCCATTCTCTTGCTCCGCCCCCCCGGAATTCCGTTCGAAGGACGTCTCTGGCGCGCCGCCGTCTTCGGCGCATACTCGGGGCGCGATCCGCAGAGAGAAGAGCTGCGCGGGGTTGCATTATCGGCGGCGACTCCCTCGGAGCGCCGCCAGGCGATGGGGGCCTGGCGACTGTATGGTCCGCGTCCGGGGCCCTCGCCCGCGGCGCCGTCTCCTCCGCGCTGATCTCGAAGATAGCCCAACGCGGGAGCCAGCGGTCCCCCCTTCGAACGGCACTCTTCGAGTGGAAAAGAAGCCGGATCTTTCGGAGCGGCTCGACAGAGATAGCCGGCAGCCGCGCTCCCTTTCCGCCGAAGTCGTAGAGCCGGCACTGCATCGTGCCGAAGTAGGCGGGGGAGGGAACGGGCCCGTCGGGAGTCTGGCGCAGATAGAGAGGCTTGCCGAGATAGGAGGCGTAGTCGTTCATCCGCGGTAAGAGATCCGTGGCGATGACCCAGCGGGCGCGATGGCGCCGCGCGATCGCGAGCGCCTCTTCCTCCGACCCCGCCAGAAAGAAGCGGATCGAGTCGAGAAACCCATAGCCGAAGTTGTTGGCCACGACCGGTTGTTCGGCGTCGTAGAGGATCAGGTGTCCGAGCGACCAGGGCGCGAGAACCGATGAGGCGCGCCACAGCTCCGAGGGAAAGGGGGGAGGTCCCAAGAGACGCGGATCGTAGGGATCGATTCCGTGCGGCAGCTCTGCGCGCATTCGGTCGAGCGTATCGAAGAGGTCGGAGCCCGGCGTGTAATGGGCCGAGAGCTCCTCGCGGATCCCGATTCCCATCGGAAGCGCCAGCGCGATCCCGACGACAGCGGAGAGGAGCGCTAAGCGAGGCCGGTGCGATGCGCGAAAACGGCGCCGCAGGCGCGTCGCTGCGGTTCGAGAGGCCTCGATGAGGACGAGAGCCGAAAAAGGTGCCGCGTAGTAGACGTTCAATCTCTGCGAAAGAGCAAGAAAGAGCGTCACGGCGCCCCAGACGGCGAGCGTCGTGTACACACCGGTGCGCACTCCCCGCCGCGCCCGAGCCGCCCAGAGAAGAACGGCAAACGGAGCGAGCAGGAACGCGAGCGAGAGCTGCCGGACCGCCGGTCCCAGCCCATCGGCGAGAAGCGGCCGCGCCTCGAAGATTCCCTTCAGCCAGTCCTTGGGATAGGAGATCAGCCCGCCGCTGCCGGCGATCTCGCGGGTCGTGCCGGCCACGTATCCGATGCCGTTGAGAAGGCCGGCGAGAAGCTCCCGCGCGACGGGGAGCGTCGCCGCGGCGACGACCGCGATCACGGCGAGTCCTCCGAGAAGCTCCCGCCTCGAAAGCGACCCCCGGACGCCCCGTGCCGTCATGTCGGCCGCGACCGTTCCCCCGGCGAGCGCCGCCAGAAACAGCGGCTGAAAGAAGCCGAACGACACATACGTCAGTGGCGGGCGAACCCATCCGAGCCACGCGGCCGTCGCCGCGCCGGAAAGAATCGCCGGAAGTCCGAGAGTCCACACGGCCGTGCGCAGCATGGGCTGCCGCGCGAGAATCGACTCGGCCAGAAGCGAGAGCGCGAAGATCGCGCCCCAATAGATCGCGCCCTGCCATGTCAGAACGGCGATGGCCAGCGCGAAGCCCGCCGCGGCTTCCCGCGCGGCGTTTCCGGCCGAAGAAGGATGCTCCCGGCTCCGAAGAAAGAGGAAGAGGACCAGCAGCCCGCAGAACGACTCCGCGACGTGCTGGTCGGTGTGCGCGTACTGCGACCAGAGGATGTGTCCGGGACAGACGGCCAGGAAGAAGGCGGCGACGATCCCCGAGGCGGTTCCGTAGAGCGCTCTACCAAGAAATCCCGCCAGAGCGATCGCGCCGGCGGCCAGCCAAAGCGGGACCCAGGCCGCGCCTCTCTCGACCGCGCCGGGAGAAGCATCCGCCCCGTGCACGAGGCGCGCCGGCGCCGCCAGGGCGAGGTCGAAGAGGGGAGGCCAGATCGCCACGCCGCCGTCGGGGAAATTCATCAGGGGATCGAAGAGGATCGTCTTCGGAAAGTGCGCGGCCGCGAACCGCGCGCGGCGCATGTGATACGTCGAGTCGGAGTCGAGCGCCCGAACGCGCCCCCCGACCATCGCCTGCTCACGCGTGTGCAGGCGAAGGCCGATGCCCGCAATGATCGTGGCGGCGAGGCCGAAGAGAAACACGGCACGCCGCGACTTCATCGCATGCATTATGACGCGCCGACTCAGACCCTTCGACCCGAGACCGGAGAGCCGAGGACCGAACGTTCTTCGCGTATCATCTCGTCAGATCGTGAAGCTTTCCGTTCTGATCCCCGTCTACAACGAGGCGCGCACGATCGACGAAATTCTCCGGCTCGTCTCGCGGGAACGAACCGAGAAGGAGATTGTCGTCGTCGACGATGGGTCGACGGACGGTACGCGTGAGAAGCTCGCCGCCTGGGACGGAAGGGACGGCGTACGGGTCATTTTCCACTCGGAGAATCTGGGCAAGGGGAGAGCGCTCCGCACCGCGCTCGAGCAGGCGCTCGGCGAGATCCTGATCATTCAGGACGCGGACTTGGAGTACGACCCGTCGGAGTATCCGTTGCTGTTGCGCCCCATCGAGGCGGGACGGGCGGACGTGGTCTTCGGGTCTCGATTCGTCGGGAGCTCCGAGCACCGCGTCCAGAATTTCTGGCACCAGCAGGGAAATCGAGTCCTGACGCTCATCTCGAACATGGTTACGGGCTTGAACCTCTCGGACATGGCGACCTGCTACAAGGCATTCCACCGGCGCGTCGTGCCGGCTCTCGATCTTCAGTCGCAAGGATTCGGCGTCGACGCCGAGATCACGGCCAAGGTGGCGCGCGGCGGCTTTCGCGTCTTCGAAGTGCCCGTCTCCTACTTCGGCCGCTCGCGCGCGGAAGGCAAGAAGATCCGGTTGAAGGACGGATTCGCCGCGCTCTCCGCACTGCTTCGGTACTCGCTTCGGGCGAGCCGTCCGCGTTGAGATCCGCCGGGGCCATTCTCGCGGCGCTCGCCATCACGGCGCTGGCGCTGTTTCTCGTGCACGACCACACACGCGAGGATTCCTTCTCCGCCGACGAGCCGATCCACATCCTCTCCGGATATCTCGAGGTCTTCGGGAAAACGGCCATCGTCAACATCGAGCACCCTCCGTTGATGAAAGCCCTCGCGGGTCTGGCGCTGAAGTCGCTCCCCCTGCCAGAGCCTCCGGTGCCGCTTCCGATGGGGCAGCTCTTTACCTCCTACGGCCATGCGTTTCTCTTCGAGAACGCCGTCTCACCGGATCTGATCGCATCCACCGCCCGCGCCCCCTTTCTTCTGGTCTTCGCCCTCCTGCTGCTGACGGTCTTCTTCGCGGCGCGCTCCCGTTTCGGGACTCGGGCGGCGCTCTTTGCCGTCGCGCTCCTTGCCTTCGATCCGAACTTAAACGCGCACGCGGGCGTCGTCCACACGGACCTCGGCGCGGCACTGGGGTTTCTGGCAGCCGTGCTCGCCTGGGACGAGGCGTGGCGCCACCCGGGGCCGGGCCGCCTGGCCGCCGCGGCGCTCATCCTCGGCCTCGCGCTGGCGACGAAATTCTCCTGCGTGTACTTAATCCCGATTCTGCTGCTGCAGTCGCTGCTCGGGAGCCGCGCGTCCGCCGCTCCGGGCCAAACGGCGAGGCGAGCGCTCCTGGCCTGGTGCGGGGTCGTCCTCGCGGCCGGACTCGTCGTCCTGGCGATCTATACGCCCGTGACCGCGCGAATGGATCGCGCCGAACAGAAGGAGATCATCCACGAGATGGTCGGCCTGCGAGGCGCGCCCGGCCTCTCCCGCCGGATCGAAGGCCTCGTTCCGATCTCGCGGCCGCTGGCGCACTACCTCGGTGGGCTTGCAGCAGTGGCGCGACAGAATGCCGTGGGCGGGGGGGTCAACTTCCTCGACGGACGAGCTTCTGTCGAGGGGTTCCCGTCCTATTTCTTCGTAGCGCTTGCCGCCAAGAGCACCATCGCCTTCCTCGTCTTGATGGTCCTTCTCGCCGCGCAGCTCATTCTCGGCGGAAGGGGCGCGCGGGAAGAGGCCGTCATCTTCCTCGTTCCCGCGGCCGTGCTCCTGATCGCCTCCATCGGCTCGGCCTACAATATCGGTATCCGCCACTTGCTTCCCGTCTATCCCTTATTCGCTATGGCCGGAGCCGGATTATTTCGCCGGGTCGCCAAGGCGCCAATCGGCAATCGGCAATCGGCAATCGGCAATCGCTTGGCGGTCGCCGCCCTTTGGTTGCTTCCGCTTCTTTCCGCGGTCGAGCTTCTCCGGATCCATCCGCACGAGCTGTCGTACTTCAATCCCTTCGTCGGAGGGCCGGTGAGAGGTCGAGAGATCCTCTCGGACTCCAACATCGACTGGGGATTGGACCTGCGTCGTCTCGCCGCGGAACTCAGACGCCGTGGCATCGCGAATCCGACCGTCGTCTATTTCGGCGGCGACGACGTCTTCTATCGAACCGGCGTGCCCGACTTCTCCGCGGACCCGACGGTGCGCGGGCGCTTCGTGGCAATTTCCGCCTTTCATCTGGCCGTGGGTCCGGAGTACTACGCGTACCATGGCGCGACCGAAGTCGCCGGGGCTCTCGCGGCGCTGCGCAAGGATCTCGCGGCGCGGTGGCGTCCGGCGGGGCGGGTCGGATACTCGACGTACCTCTTCGAGCTTCCCGCGGGGGGAAATCCGTGAAGCTGTCGGTCGTCATGCCCGTCTACAACGAGTCGGACACGGTCCGCGAGATCGTGCGGCGCGTCCTCGAGGTCCCGATCGACAAGGAGATCCTGATCGTCGACGATGGCTCCACCGACGGCACCCGGGAAATTCTGCGCGAGCTCGACGGCAAAGATGGCATTCGCGTCTTTCTCCAGCCCTCGAATCAGGGCAAGGGGGCGGCCGTGTCAGTCGGCTTCCGCTACGCGGCCGGCGACCTCGTGGTCGTGCAGGATGCGGACCTCGAGTACGACCCCAACGAGTACTTGAAGCTTCTCGTCCCGATCGAGAAGGGATACGCCGACGTCGTGTACGGCTCGCGGTTCTCGGGCGGCGGCACTCGGCGCGTGCTCTACTTCTGGCACACCATCGGCAACCGTTTCTTGACGCTCGTCTCCAACATGTTCACCAATCTAAACCTCACCGACATGGAGACCTGCTACAAGATGTTCCGCCGGGAAGTCGTCCAGTCGATGAAGATCGAGTCGCGCCGCTTCGGCATCGAGCCGGAGATCACGGCGAAAGTGGCGCGGCGCGGCTACCGGGTCTACGAAGTGCCGATCTCCTATTACGGGCGGACGTACGAGGAAGGCAAGAAGATCGGTTGGAGGGACGCCCTCTCGGCCCTCTGGACGATCGTGCGCCACTCGGCCCGCGAGGCCGAAGACCCGAAGAATGTCGGGCACGTCACGCTCGCCCGCATGGCC
>DASXTI010000021.1:0-2982 GCA_036505535.1 Thermoanaerobaculia bacterium | reverse complement strand
GTCGAGATCGACGGCGGTTCCGCCGACATGATCGCCGTGATCAGCGACGCCTGTGTGGCTCCCGTGAAGGCCTTTTTCCCAGTCGCCATCTCGAAGAGCGTCGCTCCCAAGGCGAAGATGTCCGTGCGCGCATCCGCCTCCTTGCCCTCGAGCTGCTCGGGCGCCATGTACTGGAACGTCCCCAGGATCGTCCCCTCCTGCGTCAGATTCGGACTCCCCAGCGCCGTCGGAAGCGACGTCAAGACCGTGGGCTGCGTCGCCGGAGCCATCGCCTTCGCAAGACCGAAGTCCAAAAGCTTCACCCCCGACTTGGTCAGCATCACGTTGCCGGGCTTCAAGTCCCGGTGCACGATCCCCTGCCGGTGCGCCTTGTCCAAAGCGTCGGCGATCTCGATCCCGTAGCGCAGCGTCTGCTCCAGAGGCAGGGGACCCCTCGCCAGACGCTCCGACAGCGTCTCGCCTTCGAGAAGCTCCATCACCAGGTACTCGGCCTCCCCCTCTCGCCCCACGTCGTAGAGCGCGCAGATATGAGGATGCGAGAGCTGCGAGATCGTCTTGGCCTCCCTCTCGAAGCGCTGGCGCACCTCCGGAGAAGACGAGAGATGCTGAGGCAGAACCTTCACCGCCACCGTCCGATCCAGCCGCGTGTCCCGCGCCCGATACACCTCGCCCATACCGCCGGCACCGATCTGGCCGAGGATCTCGTACGGACCGAGACGGGTACCGGGCGTCAGCACCATCTACTTCTTCAACCTCGCCAGCCAGTTCTGCACGACCGTCAGCGCCTCGCTCCTTTCCTCGCCGACGAGCGTGGTGATGAGGAATCGGGATCCGTCGGGCGAGACGTCGTACTGCGTGCCGAAATCGCTCCACTTGACCTGCGTCTGGAAGAGGGGCCTCGGCTCACCGACCTCGAAGGTCGATCCGGGCTTGACTTCCGCGGACATGAGCATCTTCTCGGGGAGCTTGAAGAAAAAGATCTCTTTCCCGTCCCGTCTCCACCTCGGAGTGGCGCCGCCGCCGCTCGAGACCTGCCATTTCTGCCCCATCCCGGGGAAAGGTTGCACGTAGATCTCGAACCTTCCGGACTCGTTCGACGCGTAAGCCAACCATCTCCCGTCGGGAGAGAATTGCGGGTTCCGCTCGTCGAACGAAGTGCCGAGAAGGGTCACCGCCTTCCGGTCGGCGACCGAAACGACACCGACGTCGACAGCGGTCCTCGCTTTCGTGTCGCGAGACTGAATCGCGATGCGTCCATCCGGCAACCAGTCGGTCGGCCACAGAAAGCTCGACTCCGAATCGAATAAGAGCTCGTCTGCACCCGAGCCGGACGTCGCCCTCTGGTAGAGCTCGTGCATTCCCCGTCGGTTGGAAGCAAAGACGATCCGCGAATCGTCCGGTGACCAGACAGGGAAGATGTTGACGGCGGGCCCGAACGTGAATCTCGTCTTGGCGCGGCGCGGAAGGTCGTAGAGCCAGAGGTCCGTATCCGCCGACTTCAAATCACCGACGACGACGGCCACGCGGCGCCCGTCGTGGGAGATCCGCGGATGAGAGTAGTTCGCGGGTTCGCCCAGAGACTCGAGGCGCTTTCCGCTCCGGTCGAACCAGACGAGCTCCGATGCCTCGCCGGCGCCGAGTTGATAAACCAGCAGCCCGCTGGCCGAGACGGAGAAGACCGCGGTGCTCCCGGCGCCGTGAAGTTGAACCTGCTCCGCGATGGGAAAGGCCTCGCCGGTGAACTCGAGACGACGGGCGTCGAAGGGCCGCGCGACGAGGACCTTGGCCTGGAGATAGAGCAGATGCCCGGCGGAGGACCCGTCCGGGGCCGGAGCATAGGCGACGTTGGCTCGGACGCGCAGGAGCTCCTTTTCGTCCTTCGACCCGAGGGACCCCAGGATGAGGCCGTAGGGGTTCGATCCGTCGCCGCTCCGCCCCAGATATCGCAAGTAGAGAAAGTGACGGCCGTCCGGCAGGAAGGCGGGCCTGTTGTGGCTAATAGCTCCATATGCGTCGTCCCAACGCGTTACCTGCGACGAGGCGCCGCCCGACTCCGACACGCGATGCAGGGGACCGTCGGTAGTGAACAAGATGACACCCTCTCGGCTCCAGGTCCCTGCACGTCCGGACGGTGCGTCGCAAAGGGTCAGGGGCTCTCCTCCGGATAGGTCGATTTTCTTGAGCTTCCCGTCGGCGAAAAACCCGAGGGAGCGGCTGTCCGGCGACCAGAACGGACCGGAACCGCCCTCGGTCTGCGGCAGCGGCTGCGCATCGGAGGCCTCGAAGGACCGGACCCAGAGACGGCCCCGGGCATTCGGAGGGCCGGCGCTGAACGCAATGCGGCGGCCGTCCGGGGACACGGCCGGCGGCGAGCTCTGGAAGGCGAATTGCGTCTTCTCCGGCGGGAGGATCGAAGAGCGGAAGACACGGCCGGATTCCGGTTTGCGACGCAGCTGGAGGAAGCCCACGATGAGAGCCGCCGCGGCCGCGAGCGCGAACGCGGTCCAGGCGAGCCGCTCGCGCCCCCCTACGCGACGGCGGCGCGGGGCCGACTCCGCGTGCGAGCCTTCCGCGACCCACAAGAGCTCTCGCTTGATGTCCGCGGCGCTCTGCCACCGCTCCTCCGGGTCTTTCGCGAGGCAGGTCTTCACGACTCGATCGAGCGCCACCGGCGACATCGGCTGTACGGAAGAGATGGGCGCCGGATCCGTGTGAAGGATCGCTCCGATCAGCGAGGCCTGGCTCGTCGCCGAGAACGCCTTCTTGCCCGTCGCCATCTCGTAGATCACGCACCCAAAGGCGAAGATGTCCGTCCGGGCGTCCGCCTCCTTGCCTTCCAGTTGCTCGGGCGCCATGTACTGGAACGTCCCCAGGATCGTGCCCTCCTGTGTCAGGTTGGGCATGGCCGTCGGAAGCGACGTCAGCCCCTCGCCTCCGATCCCTCTTCCGCCGGGAGAGGGAAGGGCCTTGGCCAGACCGAAG
>DASXTI010000020.1:0-25886 GCA_036505535.1 Thermoanaerobaculia bacterium | reverse complement strand
CCGCCGCAGATTTTCCCGGCGGTTCTTGAGCAGTTCGCGTTCGGTCTCGCCGGCGCCACCGAAAACAGAGGGACTCTCTTCAGGCCCGCTCATCGACGCGAAGTATACGGGCAGGCCCGGCCGGCCTGCGTCTCGAGGTCGGGGAGTTGAGCCTGGAGACTTTGCTAGTCGCGCGTCTCCCGCCGGTCGCTCTTGGGCGAGTCCTGGATCAGCCACAGATCCGCCGTCGCCCGCAGCAGCCGGAAACGCGTCCGGGTCCAGGTGCGGATCTCCTCGGAGGAGCTGATGGCTTCCGCTTCGTCGATGACGACGGATAGAGCCGCGTCCAGGGCCGGAACTCGGCCGAGGGTCGCCTTAGCGGCGCGCAGCGTTTCGGCGGAGGGTGTCATCCCGGCGGCCGCCCGGAGCGTCTCGGTTTCTTCCTCGGCCTTCAGCCGCAGGGCCACTGCCCGGATGAGCGTCCGGTCCCGGTCGGTCGCCGGCTCCCCGCCATGTGCCACGGCCCGGCGGGCCGCCTTGAGCTCCCAAGGTTCGAGCCGCAGGTTCTCGAGGCCGGCGATCTCCGTCCGCAGCGGCCCCTGCCCATCGTCATAGAGCTCGACGGCCGCGAGAATCCGCTCCAGCGAAGGCTTCCAGAACGCATCGTCGCTCGCCTCGGACTCGACTTCTTCGACTAAATCGAGCGCCTCGTCGATGTCCTCGGCCGCAAGCCCGGCGAGCTCGAATCGCCCCAGCACCTCGCCGATCGCTTCCTTGAGCTCGACGACCTGGCGAGCCTTGACGTTGTTCTCTCGCGACTGACTCTCGAACCGCAGACGCGACTCGTGGAAATGCTGAAATTCCTCGGCGGTCGGAACCTCGAGGCCTCCGCGCGTCAGCTCCTTTTCCAAATCGCCGATGCGGTCGGTCGCTTCTTCGAGGCGCCGTTCCTCCCGCTCGTAGAGGCGATGGAACACCGATCGCGTCCGTAGATTGCACGTCGTCACGGCGACGAGGACCTCAGGGTTCGCCAGACCGCTGGCGACCCGACGCTTGAGCATCCGGACGTTGTTGAGCAGCCGCGCCGTGACCAGATCTTCGAACTCCTGGGCGCGCGCCATGTCGGCGGCCAGCTCGTCGAACGCCCGAACGATCGTCGGCGCCGTCGTGGCGTCCAGTCGTGGCCAGACCGTCGCGGCCGTCGCGGACTCGAAGAACTTCTTGACGTCCGGACGCGGCCGCGGCGAAGCCGCGTCGGCGGCGGGCTGCCCGGCGGCGACGACGGTGGCCAGAAAATCCACCTTGTCGATGACGTCCTCGTCCACATCGGGCTGGGAAAAATAGAAACGGAGCAGGTGAAACGCGATCTTCTCGTCCTGGGGCTGCACCTTCTCGAAGAACCGGCGCACATAGGATGGAGAAATGTGACGGTCCGCCTCACGCAGCTTCCGCGCGAATGCGTCGAGCCGCTCGGCGAGCTCGCGGAGGCGCGGCGCCACCTTCTCCGGCGAGGTCGTGTCGATCGCGCCGGCAACCGAGCGCACGTCGTCATAGAGCTTGCCGAAATCGAGCGAATAACCCGGCTCGGAGGCGAAGAAGGACTTCTGCACCCCCCGAAGGAACTGGTGGAACGTCCAGAGCGCCTTGAACCTCTCGGTCAGGCGAATGTAGTCTTCGTGAAGAAGCTGGATTCGCTCGACAGACATCGTTTTGTTCCGCGGTTCCGATTATTCTAGCCCGGAATCCGCGGCCGCCCTCGGCAAAAGCGGCGGCGAGAGCGATTTCCGGGGGCCGCGACGCGACGAGGAAGGTGGCGAAGGATGAAGGCGATTGCGACGGAAGGCGCCCCGAAGGCCGTCGGGCCGTACTCCCAAGCGGTCCTGGACGGCGGTTTCCTATTTAGCTCGGGGCAGATTCCGCTGGATCCCGCAACCGGCGCGCTCGTCCCGGGCGGCATCGAGAACGCCGTCGAGCGCGTCTTCGACAACATCGAGGCGATCCTCAAAGCCTCCGGCCTCACCTTGGACGACGTCGTGAAGACAAGCGTTTACCTGCTCCGGATGACGGATTTCGCGGCGATGAACGGCGTCTACGCGCGGCGGTTCGGGAACCATCGTCCGGCTCGCTCGACCGTCGCGGTGGCGGAGCTCCCCAAGGACGCCTCCGTCGAGATCGACGTCATCGCCCGCCTGCGCGGCTGAGAAGGCTCGATCCGGCGTCGCAACGGATGCCTTACGCCCACAAGATAAGCCCCAGCGCCGCCGCAATCCATCCGAGCACCAGGATCCGCACCGAGCGCGCGTGCAGCCGGTCGAAGCGCGCCATCCAGGGATCGGCCGCCGCCGCCGAGTCGAAGGAATCGACTTTCATCTGGAAATATTTGAGCCGCGGCCGCAAGACCATCGCCAGATAAACGTTGGAGGCGACCGCCAGGAAGATCGCCACAGCCGCGGCGACCGATCGGCCCATCAGGCCTTCTCCGCGCTCGAGACGCAGGAAGATCCCGATCACGAGCGCCAGCGAGAGGACCTGCTTGACAGCCTCGAAGCGCCTCAGGATCTCGCCGAAGAGCCGGCCGGCCTGATCGCGCGAAGCGATCTCACGGAAGATCGCCGGAGCGGCGATGACGACGACAAGAGTCCCGCCAACCCAGAGCGCGAGAGAAAAGCGGATGACCTGCGAAGGAATGTCCAGGCCAAGCGAGTCTAGCAGGCTATTCTCGCGCCGTGCTCCGCCGCTTCAAGCAGGCTCTCGCGGCCATCCTTCTCGCCGCGGCCGCTGTCCGGCTGCTGCGCGTGGGACACTTCTCCTACGGGCTGGATGAGATCCTGCAAGCTTACTGGATCAACGGCGCGTGGGATTTCTTCTGGAGGTCTCTCCGATTCGACGGTTTCCATCCGCCACTCGACTACCTCGTCGCGAAGCTCATCGAAACGCTCCACCCGACCGACGCGATGCGCAAGATCCCGGCCGTCGTTTGGGGGGTTTGCACTGTGGGGGTCTTCGGTATTTTCCTTGCCCGGCGAGCCGGAAGAGCGGCGGGACTGACAGCGGCCTGCCTGCTTGCACTCGCCCCTTTTCATGTCCGCTTCTCGCAGGAACTCCGGCCGTACTCGCTCGGCCTATTCCTGATGTGTCTCTCGCTTCTCTCTATGGATGCCTATCTCGATCGACCATCGGCGCCGCGGCTCGCGGCCCTCTTTCTCGCCTGCCTCGCCACGGCCTACGCTCTCTATCTCGCCGCCGCCGTCCTCGCCCTGGCGGCGGCGGCACTTCTCGCCGACGACGCGCTATCGGGCGACCTTCTCCGGCGTCGTTCCGCGCACCGCTTCCTGGCATGGAGTCCCGTGTTCATCGGCGCGCTGTGGGTCGCCTACCTTCCCTGGTGGCCGATCGCCGTGGCGGCGGCCCGTCGGCCGCCGCTCGCCCCCCCTGTCCCACTGAGTCTCTCTCGCACCGACCGGATCCTCTCCTATTTCGCCTTCGCTCCCGACGATGGATACCGGCTCGGCGCGAGCGGACTTCTCTTCCTTGCCCTGGCGGCAGTCGGAGCCGGGCTCGCGGTGCGGCGGCCCGGACTGCGGTTTCTGGTCGCGTGGAGCATCGGAGGTCTGGCGTTCGTCGAGCTCCTCGGGCGGCTCCACCCTCACTTCGACGTCTCGCGGCGTTTCCTGCCCGCGGGCGCGGGCCTGGTCGCTCTGGTCTCGCTTCCCCTCGCCGAGCTGCTGCGCCGTCCGGTGACGCGCCTGGCTGGTGCGTCTCTTCTCGCCGTGATTCTGGTTCTCGACGCCCGCAGCCTCGTCGTCTATTTCCGCGAGGGCCGCGCGGACTGGCGTCCACTTGCGGATTTCCTGCGCCGCGAGGCGGCCCCCTCCGAGCGGATCTTCACCGAGAACCAGTATTCCCAGCTGTGTGTCGCCTTCTACCTGGTCGGCCCGCAGTGGCTCTCCCGCGAGACGGGCGAAGGAGGTCGCACCTCGCGCCCGGTGCTCAATCTCGACGGCGAGATCGTGCGGCTGACCTGGTCCTGGAAGCCGGGTGAACGCGCCTGGCTCGTGCTCGCCGGCGAGCCCCGCCGCGAAGAGCTTCGGAAGTGGGCCGAGCGGTTTCCAGGGTTTTCCTTCCCTCGTGCCGAGGGGGCGGTCCTCCGTCGGCTCGATCCTGCACTTCGAACCGAGGCGCTCGGCATGCCGCGCTAAGATCAAGAGGGATGGAGATGGGATGGACACGGAGCTCTCCGACGCCCTCGACGATCTGATCCTGGGCCGGGGCGTGGCCCGGGGTCGGCACAGCCTTCGTTACCGGGGCCGGCTCGTCTCGCGCGAGCTCGAAGAGCGGCTCGCCGCGAATGGATTCCGGCGGATGACCGTGCGGGATGCGCCGATCGAGGCGGGCGAAAGGATCCCGGCCTTCTATCTCCACGGCGAGCTCGCGGACTTCGGTTACCTGCGCTGGGAGATCTTCACGCCGCGGAGCCGGCGCAAGCTCTTCGCGTCCGAGCACCGCCGACCGGACAATCGCGAGTGGGCGGTACAGCTGAACCTCTCTTGGCCCGAAGGAGTCTGGGCGGATCCGTCTCGGAAAGAGCTTCACGACGTCGAGACCGTCGTGGCCGTGAACCCGTGAGCTCCGGGCCTCTGATCGAGACCTTTCCGGTGGGGCCACTGCAGTGCAACTGCACGATCCTGGCCGACGGCGCCTCGCGCGAGGCGATCGTCATCGACCCGGGAGACGAGCCGGAGCGCATCGTACGCGCTCTCGAGTCGATGAAATTGAAGGCCGTGGCGCTGCTCCACACGCATGCGCACCTCGATCACATCACGGGCACCGGAGCGGTCAAGGAGGCGACGAGCGCGCCGATTCGGCTGCATCCCGCGGACCGGCCCCTCTATGACGCGCTCCCGCAGCAGGCGGCCTTTTTCGGATTGACCGCGAAAGAACCGCCAACCCCCGACGATCCGCTCCACGACGGGGAGCTCATCCGCTTCGGCTCGCACGCGGTTCGGGCGATCCACACTCCCGGCCACACCCCCGGCTCGACCTGTTTCGAGCTCCAGGGGGACACCCCCATGCTCTTCTCGGGCGATACGCTCTTCCGACGGTCGATCGGCCGCACGGATCTCTGGGGGGGCGATACGGACGCGATCCTTTCGTCGATTCGCGAGAGGCTCTTCGCGCTGCCGGGGAACATGCCGGTGATCTGCGGCCACGGCCCGGGTACGACGATCGAGCAAGAGAGAAGGCTGAACCCGTTCGTCGGAATTGGCGATTGAAGATTGGCGATTGGCGACTTCGACGAAGCAGCCCGCAATCGGCAATCGGCAATCGGCAATCGGCAATCGGCAATCAAGAATGCTACGATTTAGGACGTGAAGCTATCCATTCCCGAGAAGTCCCAGCTGGTTTCCTCCTTCTGGAAGGACGCTCCAGCGATATGTCCCTCGCACGACGTGCCGATGCGCACATTCTTCGTCGACCGGGTCTACAAGCCGCAGGTCGTCATGGTCTGTCCCAAAGGGGAAATGTTTCGGTTCGCCCAGAAGCCCAAGCAGATCGAGTTCTCGCGGCCGCACTTGAAGACCATGGTCCGCGACGCGCAGGAGCGTGAGGCGCCTGCCTGCCCCCAAGACTTCGAATCGCTCGTCGTTTACCGCACCCCCGCCGTCTTCCTTCCGCAGGGCTGGGACTACACGTTCGTCTGCCCGAGCTGTCTTTCCTACGGCCAGTGGATCGAAACGGGTCGGGAGGAGGAAGAGGTTCAGGCGGCTCCGAAACCAACGAAGGAAGCTCCCGCGTTCCACGACGAGACGATTCCGCTTCCCAAGCGCATGGAGATGGCCAAAGACGGCGATCTCACGCTCAAGCTGTACGCGGCGATGGCCCAGACCGATTGCACCGCGTGCGGCTACGACTGCGAGGGCTATGCGGCCGCTCTCGCCGCGGGCACGGAGAAGGACCCGAACCTTTGCGTCCCGGGCAAAGAAGAGACGGCCCGTGTCGTCAAAGATCTGCTCAAGGGCACGGGGCTTCCGGCCGCCTCGGGCTAGTCGGCTCTCCTCAGACCCCCCGCTCGGTTGCGCGGCTCAGCGGCGTGCCGGCGGAATCGCTCGATCGCCGTTCCGCGGGCCGAATCGGTACGGCGAAGGTGAACCGGCTGCCCTGACCGACGACGCTCGAGGCCCAGATCGCGCCTCCATGAAGCTCGACCAGCGATCGCGCGAGCGCCAGGCCGATTCCCATTCCCGCGTGGCCGCGCGTCGCCGAGCCGTCCACCTGGCGAAAACGCTCGAACACGTGCGGCAGCTCGCTCTCGGAGATTCCGATCCCATCGTCCTCGACGCTCACGAGATAGCGCTCGGGCTCCCGTTCGACTCGGACCACGATCCGGCCATGCTGCGGCGTGAACTGAATCGCGTTGGCCAGAAGGTTCCAGAGAATCTGCTGCAACCGCAGGGCATCGGCACGTATGGGCGGCATGGGCTCCGGCGGCGGCGCGAGAATCAAAACGACACCGCGCGACTCGGCCATCAGACGCACCGTTTCGAGAGAGCGCTGAATCACGTCGGTGAGCGAGACGGGCTTCAAGTTGAGCGTCAACGCCCCCCGATCGAGTCGCGCCAGATCGAGCAGGTCATCGATGAGCGCCAGAAGAACGCGCGCGGACTGTCGGATCTGCCGGAGACCGCGCCGCAACGTCATCTCGTCGACCTCTTGCTCCTCGAAGAGGTCCGTCCACCCGACGATTGCCGTCAGGGGCGTGCGAAGCTCGTGATTGACGTTCTGCAGAAAATGGTCCTTGAGCCGGCTGGCCCGGCGCAGCTCGTCTACCGTTCCCACCAGTGTCGTGTAGAGCCGCGCATTCTTCAGCAGGAGCGAGGAGAGATCCGCGAAGGAGGTCACGGCATCGATCTCCTCCTGCCCGAATCCCTCGGCCCGATTGATCGCGACGGCGACGCCGAGCGTCTCTTCCTCGGTCTTCAGCGGCGCAAAGACGCCGTTGCGCCCTCCGGTCAGCTTCTGAAGCGCACGGTCGGCGTACGGGTCGCGTTCGAGATCGTTGGAGCAGTAGACCTCGCCCGTCCGGAAGACCATTCCCGAGATCGACCGCGCGTCGACCGAGATCTTGAGTTGGAGGGCCATTTCCTCCGTCAGGTTCCAGGCCGGCAAGGCGGCTTCCAGCCGGTTCGTGTTGGGGTCGTAGAGATGAAAGAAGACCCGCTCGGCGTTTGTGAATCCGGCGATCGCCTGCGTCGACCGCGCCAGAACCTCCGTGAAGTCGGTCATCCGATAGGCGGACCGGGAGAACTGGTGGAGCCGGCGGAGGGTCTCCACCCGCCGTGCGACGCGCTTGCCCATCGTGTCGATCGCCGAGGCGAGGCGCCCGAGCTCGTCCCCCGAGGCCTGCCCCGCCACTTCGACCGAACGGCCCCTTCCGATCTCCTCCGCGGCACGCACGAGCCCCTCGACCGGAGCCGAGACTCGGCGCGACACGATTCCGATGACGACGAACACGGCCGGCAGAAGTAGAACGAAGAGCAACAGAACATCCCGCTTGAGCGTCGAATAGATCGTCGGCGTGAAGCTGCGGGCGGCCTCGCCGCGGATCATCTCGAGCGCCTCCCGGGACAATCCTTCGAAGAATACCCAGCCGGTCGTCCCGACCCGCGCGGAAGCAATACGGATCCGCTTGCCGTCCACGAGGTACTCTTCGATCGACGGCGCCGAGCCGCGCCCCTTTTGCGCCAGCCGCTGGAGCTCCGTCTGAGACGAGTCGCCCAGCCGTGCACCTCCGACACCGCTCCAGCCGAGGACCGCCGCCGCGCGCGGCGTCATCAGGACCGCGTGCCCCGCCGCGTCGGTCGCAAACCAGAAGTCTCCGGGAGGCTCCCAGGTCTCGAGCGCTTCCGCGATGTAGCGGCGGACGTCGACACCGAATGCCACGCCCGCCAGCAGCCTTCCGGCCTGGTCCCGCACGGGGACGAACAGGCTGACCAAACGCGCCTCCGGAGTCAGCAAAGGCCCGGCGTATGCGCCGGTCCAGATCGCGACATCGCCCGAGGCGGGGCGTACCTCCGGAAACTGCGCCACGCGATTGAATACGAAGCGCTCGAGCTCGCCGCCGGACTCCCGATTCGCCGTGTGATACTCGATCCACGGACTGCGGCGCATCGCTCCCGAGGCGGTCCAGAGGCTGACCGTCCGAATCGCGGGGCGCCGCCGGCGCAGGTCTCCCATCAGAGGTGCGAGCGCGCGCGTCCGAAGGACATCGCGCCGCGCCGCGGCCCCATCCGGGGCGCGGCCGGAGACGACTGCCACCGAATCGTCTTCTGAGGTCACAGTCCAAACGTGCCCGTGAGAATCCGCGCCGAGGTCGGAGCCGCTCTCGCCCGTTGGCCATTCGCCGGTCAGAGCCAGCCGCGACGCGATCGCCAGAGACCAGGCCGCCTCTTCCGCGACGTGGGTTCGGCGGTCGATCCAACCCGCGCGGAAGTTCGCATCCTGCGCCAGCCGCATCGCCGCCTCCGCCACCCGAACCGCGGCGACCTGCTCGGAGGACGCTGTCTGGAGAGCGGTCAGCCGCTTCTGAAGGAGGAAGACGAAGACGCTGCCGGGGAGCAGAAAGGCCAGAAAGAATCCGAACAGAAGACGCGCCGCGACGTTGCGCCGCGGGTCGAAGCGCCGCCAGAGCTCCATGGGCAGGCCGGACACTTCCAGATTTTAACGCGACCGACCCGGGAGGCGCACGCAGCGCCCGATTATTCGTAACGCAACGCTTCGATCGGGTCTAACCGAGAAGCCTTCTGCGCCGGGTAGAAGCCGAAGAAGACTCCGATCGCGGCAGAGAAACCGAAGGCGAGGATGACCGCCCCGGGCGAAAGCAGGATGGGCCACTGGGCCTTCCATGCCAGAATGCGCGACGCCCCCAGCCCCAGCGCGATCCCGATAGCCCCGCCGGCGATCGAAAGCGTGAGCGCCTCGATCAAGAACTGCGTGCGGATGTCGCGTCCCTTCGCTCCGATCGCCATCCGGATCCCGATCTCCCGCGTGCGCTCGGTGACGGATACCAGCATGATGTTCATGATCCCGATCCCTCCCACGAGAAGGGAGATCGAGGCCGCCGAGGCGAGGAGGAGCGAGAGCGTCCGAGATGTCTGGTCCGCCGTCTGCGCGATCTCCTGCTGGGACCGGATCATGAAGTCCGAGTCCTGGCCGCGCTGGAGCCGGTGACGCTGGCGCAGGAGCGCCTCGATCTCCTTCTGCGCAGAGTCGATGGCGTTGCGTGACACGGCGGACGCCATGAACATGTCGATCTTCGTCGACTTCTTCAGAAGCCGCATGACCGTCGTGTACGGTGCGACGACCACGTCGTCCTGGTCCTGGCCCATCGTGCTCCCCCCCTTGGTCTCGAGCACGCCGACCACGCGAAAAGGGAAGTTCTTGATCCGGACCATCTGGCCGATGGGATCCTGGCTACCGAAAAGCGCGTCGGCGACCGTCGATCCGAGAACGCAGACCTTCGCCGCCGCCCGGACGTCCGAGTCTCCGAAGAAGGCGCCCTTCTCCACATTCCACGACCGCACGAAGGGCCATTCGACGTCGACCCCCTGAACACTGGTCCCCCAGTTGAGACTCCCGGCGATGATTTGCGCCGCCGACCGAGACACCGGAGACACATAAGCCACCGACGGGCACTCGGCCTTCACCGCCGCGACATCGTCCTCGGTGATGGTGGACTGGCCCGTGAAGATGCGTGCGCCGGACTGGGTCGCCACGCCCGGAAAGATCATCAGGAAATTGGTTCCGAGCGCCGAGATCTGGGCCTGGATGGCGGCCTGGGAGCCCTGTCCCACGCCGATCATCGCAATCACGCAGGCCACGCCGATGATGATGCCGAGCGCCGTCAACGTGGCGCGCATCTTGTTGCGCGCGATCGCCTTCATGCCGACCTTCAGGATGGTCAGGAACTTCAGCATGATGCGATCACCCCGTTTCTGCGACGGCGCGGCGCTTGGCCACCGGTCGATCTTCGACCAGCTTTCCGTCGCGAAAGATCACCGCTCGTTTGGCATACTCCGCGATGTCCTGCTCGTGGGTGATGACGACAACGGTTTTCCCCTCGGCGTTCAGTCTATGGAAGACCGTCATGACCTCTTCCGACGTCTTCGTGTCGAGGTTCCCCGTCGGCTCGTCCGCCAGCACCAGCTTGGGATCGTTGATGAGCGCGCGCGCGATCGCCACACGCTGCTGTTGTCCGCCGGACAGCTGGCTCGGCTGGTGATCCCACCGCGCGGCCAGTCCGACGGTCTCCAGACATCGCATGGCCTTTTCCCGCCGGTGCTCCGCCCGGTGGCCGTCGGAGGAGTAGATCAGAGGCAACTCGACGTTCTCGAGCGCCGACGTGCGAGGCAAGAGGTTGAACGCCTGGAACACGAAGCCGATCTTGCCGTTGCGGATCTCGGCGCGCTTATCCCGGTTAAGCCGCGACACATCGGTGCCATCGAGAAGGTAACGGCCGGAGGTCGGGCGGTCGAGGCATCCCACGATGTTCATGAGCGTGCTCTTGCCGGAACCGGAGGGCCCCATGACGGCGACGAACTCGCCCGGGGCAATCGAGAGCGATACCCCGTCGAGCGCGCGGACCTCGACCTCCCCCATCTGGTAGATCTTGACCAGATCCTCGACACGAATGACGGGCTCGCTCAAAAACCTCTCCGCCCGCCGCCCGGTCCGCGTCCTCCCATTCCCGGACCCGCCGCGGATTCCGCCTTCGCGGTCACCAGACCCACGACGACCGTGTCCCCGGGCTTCAGATTCCCGGCAACCACCTGCGTGAAGCGGCCGTCGCTGATGCCCGTGCGGATCTCCACCGCCCTAGGCTCGCCCAGCCCCGGCGGTCCGAGCGTGTACACGGTCTGGCCTCCGCGGTTAGGACGCGGCCTTCCCCCGGCCGTCCGGTCGAGCTGCCGTGCGGCTCCGGCGGATCCGCCTCCCGGGCCGCGCGCCATTCGCTCTTCCGGCGCGGGTGTCGCCGCGGACTCTTTCTCCTCCGGGCGAAACCGCAGCGCCGCGTTCGGGATCCGAAGCACGTCGGCAACCGTCGCGACATCGATCGTCACGTTCGCCGTCATGTTCGGACGCAGGGAGAGGTCCGGGTTCGAAACACCGATGATGACCGGATAGGTCACGACGTTCTGGTTGACCGTCGCGTTCAAGCGGATCTGCGAGATCGTTCCCGAAAAAACCTGGTCGGGATAGGCGTCCACGGTGAAGCGCACCGGCTGTCCCACCTTGCACATGCCGATGTCCGACTCCGACACGTCGGCGGACACCTGCATCTTCGTCAGGTCCTGCGCGATCGTGAAGATCGTGGGCGCCTGAAAGGAGGCCGCGACGCTCTGCCCGACGTCGTATTGTCGGTCCACGACGACACCGTCGATCGGCGCGACGATCTTGCTGTTGCGGAGATCCGTTTGGGCCTGATGCAGGGTCGCCTCCGCCTGGGCCACGACCGCTTTGGCCGAGTCGTAGTTGGCCTGCGCCTGGTCGAGGTCGGCCTCCGCGGCGAGCTGTTGCTGCCAGAGCGCCTTCTGGCGGCGCAGCGCAATCTCGGTGTTGCGCACGTCGACTCTGGCCTTCTCCAGGGCCGCCTTCGCCTGATCCCCCTTTTCCTGGAACGGGACCGGATCGAGCTCGGCGAGAAGGTCTCCCTTCTTGACCTGCTTGTTGAAGTCCGCGTGAAGGACCGCGACGTTTCCCGAAACGACGCTGCCGACCTTCACCGTCGTGACCGCGGAGAGGGTCCCGGTGGCGCTTACGGTCTGCGTGACGCTTCCGCGGTCGACGGCCACGGTCCGGTATTTTGCTTCCGCTCTCTTGCGCCCCCCCAGGATGACGAAGGCGCCTCCGAGGGTGGCCACGATGGCGGCGATCCAGATGAGCTTTCTCTTCATGTCGCTCCGTTCAAACAGGGGGAGGAGTCGGCTTCTTCCGAAAGAGCCTGCTCTCCGCAATAGGCTCGGCGGGCGGTAGATTACACGGCGGGCTCATTCGGAGAAAGGCGAGTCACAGCCGCGACAGCAGCGCGAATACGCTCGCCGCCACCAGTGCCGCGACGGGCAGAGTCACGAACCAGGCGAGGAGCATGTCTCGAACGGTGTCCCAATGCACGGCCTTCCTTCCCCGGTGCAGCCCGACGCCGATGATCGCCCCCGAAGAGACGTGCGTCGTCGATACGGGAAGGGCGACCCACGAGGCCAGCCCGACGAGTAGGGTCGTGATCGCATTGGCGGCAAAGCCCTCCGTGGGCGACATCGGCGTGACCCTCTTCGCGAGCGTCTCGGTCACTCGGAAGCCGCCGATGAGACTTCCCGCCCCCATGCCGATCGCGATGGCCGCATAGAACTTCGGGCCCGACATTCCGAGTCCGGCCGCGGCGACGACGCCAAGCGCCACGATCTTCGGCGTGTCGTTCAAGCCGCGTGCGAAGCTCGTCAGCGCCGACGAAAGCCAGTGAAGCCCGTCGACCACCGAGAGCCGCGCGGTGATCGCGGGCGATGCGGTGCACTCTTCCTCCGTCCCGACCACGGTCGCCTCGACAGACGTCATCGCCAGCGCGCCGCTCGAGAGAATGACGGCGCGGCGTTCGATGCAGAGGCAATACGTCTGCACAGGCGCCAGCGCCCGCCGCAACAGGGGGAACAATGCGTAGATGAGCGCGATCGAGATCGCCGGCGACAGCGCGAGCGGCAGCACGACCTTGCTGGCGAAGCGTGTCCAGTGGAGCAGGGAGAATCCTTTCTCGACGATTGCTGCCCCCGCGAGCGCACCCACGATGGCGTGCGTCGTCGAGACCGGCAGGCCGGTCCGGGACGCAATCAGTACCCAGGCCGTCGCCGCCACCGCCACCGATGCGAGAAACCCGGGCCCTTCGATCGCGTGATCGAGAAAGCCTTTCCCGGAAAAGGTTGTGACGAGTCCTTGTGAGACAAACGCTGCGAGGAGCCCGCCCGCGACCGTCCAAACGGTGCCCCAGAGGATGGCCGCGCGAGAGTTGGAGACCCCGCTGCCGACGAGCGTGGCGATGCCCTTGGAGATGTCGTTGGAGCCGTTGGCAAACGCCAGAAAGAGCGTCAGGACGGTCAGGCCTGCGAAGGCCACAACCACTCCTCTCGATCGCGCCTCAGCAGCATCCGGGTCCGCACGACCCACCCTCGCTGCCACCCCGTTTCGAGTCGAGCGAGCCATCGCGATTCGGCTCTAGCACTTGAAACGAGCTGGCATACGGAGGCCGCGAGAGCTTGGCGGCCGTGTCCGTGCAGATCTCGACTTCCAGGCCGCGCGGGAACGTGTGCCCTTCCTCGTCGATGAACGCCTTGCCGGGCCCTCGATATACGGCGCGCTGCCCCCTGTAGACGCAGCCCGACGTCTTCTCGAACTTGTGGCCGCACACCGTGATCGAATAGAAGGGATATGCCTCTATCGATTTCCAGTAGACCTTCTTGACGATCTCGATCCCGTAAAACCCCGCCCGCTCGAGCGCCGCCAGGAACCCTTCCGACGTGAGTGCGCCGACGGTGCACTCCCCCCAAAGGTCGGGATTGGTCTTCAGGTGCGGCGGAACGTCGCGTTCGCTCACGATATCGGCGATCACGACGCGGCCATTGTCCTTGAGGATCCGCCAGATCTCGGAGAAGACCTTTCCTTTGTCGGGCGAGAGGTTGACGACGCAGTTGGACGTGACGACGTCCACGCTCTTGGTCTCCGCCGGAATCGCCTCCAGGAAGCCCTTCCGAAACTCGACGGCATCGTAACCGAGATTGCGCGCGACGATGGGTCGGTTCTCGTTGGCCACGGCGAGCATCGGATCCGTCATGTCCACCCCGATCGCCCGACCCGACGGGCCGACCTTCTTGGCCGCGATGAAGACGTCGATCCCGGCGCCCGAGCCGAGGTCGAGGAACGTCTCTCCCTCCTTCAAATCCGTCATCGAAACAGGCGAGCCACACCCGTAGAAGCGGTCGATGACGGCGCGAGGAATGTGGGCGATCTCCGACTCGTCGAAGCTCGCCGGACAGCAAAGCTCGGCCTGCGGCGTTTCGGCGGCTTTGCCGTAGTACTCCCGGACGAGCGCGCGTGGTCTATCCACATCGAAGGAAAGGACGCAATTGGAGTGCAGTGTCAGAACCGGCATTTCGGCCGCCGTGCCGTCGGCCACGCCGCAAGCGATCGAGCCTTCTCCCATGGCGTGGTACACCGCGGGGGCCTCGTAGCCGCTCCGGCGATTCCAGGCGTCGCGCTTGGCGATCGCGATCTCTCGCATGGCCCGCTTCACGAGCTCTACCGACAGAGGGTAGTAGGGGTCCGGCGCCGCGAGGTCTCCGGCCTCGCCGTCCGCCGCCGAGAACGCGTAGGCGTGCTCGATATCGCCGCCCCCCGTCAGGAACCGGAACGGATCCGCGAGCGCCTGGGGCCGCTTCGCCAGCGTCGCCTCCCGGAACCGCTCCAGAACGGGACTGAAAAGGAAGATCGCGGACAGCGGATTGTCCGTGACGCGCCCGCAAGCCAGCGGAGCCTCGTCCGCGAGCGCCGCGGAGGGATAGACCATTCCGTCCGCATAGATGCAGAGCGAGTCCCAGCCCGCGTTCCCCAGGTCGTACTTGACCCCGGGTTGGCCGTCGACCCGCCGGCGCACGGCTTCCAGATTGTCCAGCGCCACCCCCCGTCGCGCGGCCTCGTCCGCCGCGGCCATCAGGCCGATCAGGATGTCGGAGGTCTCGGGAAAGAATCCGTTGTCGGAGGAGAGGGCGCGGCCGCGCCGGTGCGACCACATCAGGTGCTGCGAACGGGCGCCGTTTTCCGCGGCCAGGCGGGTCAGCTCCGGAAGCTCCCGCAGATTCTGGCGCGTCACGACCGTCGTCAGGGACACATCGAAGCCCTTCTCCGACAGGAGGCGAACCCCATCGAGCGCCCTCTCGAATGTTCCAGCGCCTCGGATCGGATCGTTGGTATCGGGACGAGCACCGTCCAGGGAGACCTGGAACTTGACTCGATCGCGCGAAAATCCGTCGAGGGCTGCCCCTCGCGGCCCCCGGAAGAGGGTCGCGTTCGTCAGAATGATGAGCTCACGGCCATTCTCTTCGGTAATCAGGTGGGTCAACGCATCCAAGTCGGGACGGAGGAAAGGCTCACCACCCGTCATGTAGAAGCGTTCGACCCCCATGTCCATCGCTTCCGCAATGAGGCGCCTCCACTCCGGTCCCGGCAGGCCCGGCGACTCGGCCGGGCCCGAGTTGACCAGGCAGTGCGTGCATGCGAGGTTGCAAGAGTTGTTCGTGTGGAGCCAGATCTCGCGCAGGCTGGTTGGGCGTCCGATTCGCCCTCGCCCCTCGTAGGGGGGCCGCTCCTCGCGCGAAAGCGACAGGAATCCCGAACGCAGGCATGACTGGAGAAAGTCATGCACGTGCAGCCACGCCTTTCCCGCCTCCAGGCAGCGGCTTCCCGCGTACCACGCGACCAGGTCGCCGAAGGTCTTGCCCCCGTCGACCTGGCTAAGAATCTCGGCGCCCCGTTCGTCCACCGCGATCCAATGCGGTGAGGCTTCGTCGAGAAAAAAATCGATCGCCGCCTGCCGAAAGGCATGGAGCGGCGGCGCGAAGACGACCACCCTTTCCGATAGATGAGGCATGTCCCATTCCCCTCTGCAGCGTTCGAGGACGCTGCGCGAGCCGAAGAGTCCGGTGTCCTGACGCGGGTTATGCGGCGGCGGGCGGACCGCGAAGGGCAATGGGCCCATGAACGGCGAGGCACGGCCGCCAGATCCGATCGGGTGCCGTGTCGAAGCCGTGCCGTTCGAGCGCGCGACGGGCGAGAACCAGGAGAGCCTCCGACTTCGCCAGCGCCGGAAGGAGGCTGCGAAGGCCGCGGCGGCCGTCGAAGTCCGGAGTCACGGGAGCGATCTCCACGCGCCGGTGGCGAGCCCGAAGTCTTGCATGGAGCGTCGCAAAGACGTCGTCACGGCGCGGAACGATCGGTCGAAGCAGGTCCAGATCGCCCGGCGCCAATCCGATGAGCGAGACCCCCCCGTCGGGCGCCGGGGCAAGGACCGCGTCGTTTCCGCCTTCGAGCGCCCGGAACGCCAGCGCCATGAGCGACGCCGAAGGCGGCACGTCGCCGCCCACGAGGATCGCGTGACCACCCAGGAGAGCGGCGCAGCGGGCGGTGCGCTCGAGACGCTCCCCGAGCGAGTCGCCGCTCTGGATGATCCAGAGACTGTCTGCCGATTGACCGAAGGTGCGATGCCAGGCCGGAAGATCCTCCACCGGTGCGGCCACGATGAACCGCGCCCCGACCTGTCGTGCTGTAGCGCGCCATCCTTCCGCGATCTTGGCGAAGAGATTGGCCGCATCCCGCCCGAGGAATCCCTTTTCCCGCGCCGCGCGGTTGGGCTCGCGCGCGAAGAGGACGAGATGACGGAGCATCTTTCCGATCTTACGTCCGCGGCGGTGCGGACGGGGTCGGTTTTGATGAGAACTTGAGACGGCCGGGACCGCGGGGCCTTGCGCGAAAGCCCAAAGCGAAGGCGGAGGATCCATCCTCCGCTCCGAACCGAAGGCGTCTTTAGAGGTTCCGGTCGATGAGCTTGATGAACTCGCTCTTCGGAAGGGCGCCGAGCGCTCGATCGGCCACCTGGCCGTTCTTGAACAGAATGAAGGTGGGGATGGAAGTTACCTGATAGCGCATGGCCACTTCGGTGGACTCGTCCACGTTGATCTTGGCCACCTTGATCTTGCCGGCATACTGGGTCGCCAGGTCGTCTACGATTGAAGCCACGGAGCGGCAGGGGCCGCACCAGGGCGCCCAGAAGTCCACCAACACGGGAACCGAGCTCTTCAGGATGTCCCCGTCGAAGGTCGAGTCCGAAACCTGGGACACGTTTGGGTTGTTCGCCATCAAAAACTCCTTACCCACCCAATATATGCAGGAATCTCCTGAGGGGATTCACGAGCCTCGAAAAGGCGCATTCTACCGCACCGGGCGATCGCTCAATGGACGTGCGCGTGGACGCGTCCGCGCACGTGGGCGAGCCCTTCCCGCAGGAACCACGGCACCATCAGGAGCGAGAGCGCCGGGTCCACCCAGCCCGGCGCGCTCAGGAGTCCCGCTCCCATTGCGATCAGCGTCAGCGCCGAGTCGATGGAACAGGCGATCGACTCCTTGGCCTCCGCCGCCAGTCCTTTGCTTCCGAGCCCCCGGCTCGTCTTCCACTTCCAGTAGCCGATCACGGGCATTCCGAACGTGGCGAAGATCGTCAGGAAGAGGCCGAGGACGCTTCGCTCGACGTGAGTGCCGCCGGCGATCTCCGCGATCCCGCGGACCGTCGTGTAACCGGCCAGCAGAAGAAAGGAAACGCCGATCCACCGCGCGAGCAACTTTTCTCGACGCGCGTGATCCTCTTCCTCATCGGCGAGATGCCTCAGGTGACGGACCGCGAAGAAGGCCGCGCCGCCTTCGATGATGCTCTCGAAGCCGAAGGCGAGGAGCGCCAGGCTCCCGGTCCGAACGGCCTCGTAGAGCGCCAGCCCGCCTTCTCCGAACACGTGAATGAAGGTCAGCCCGAGGAGCCAGTACATGCGGCGACGCAGTTTGGCGACCCCCTGCGAGGGGAACGGCCGGAGCGTCGCGGCCACCGGGGATTCGAGGTTCACGACGGCATTCTACGCAGGCGGCCCGAGAACTCTTCCGGAAGAGGAATACAATTCGGCGCGGAAGCCTTTGGAGGCGAAGATGTTTGGCGCCATGAGGACCGCAACCGGCATTCGGCTGGCGTTAGGCCTGGCGGTCCTCCTCTCGATCGGCGGCTCATTGGGTCTTCATCCGGAACCCTCCGATCCCGGCAAGCTTCCCCCGGCCGGCAGCGTCATCGCGAAGCCCGGGAATACTACGGCTCCCCACCGCTGCCTCGCCTGCCTGACCTACGGCACGGCATTGCCCTCTGCCCTCGCTCTCATCCTCCTCGCCGGCGACCCTCTGATCCCGACGGGATGCACCGTGAATCCAATCCCCGTTGGTCGGAGCGCCGGCCGCCCGCTCTCTGGACGCTCTCCTCCCTCGCGCTCGTAACCGTTACCGAGGGCCGGCCTTCTGCCGCCCTCTCGAAAGACGAGTGTCCGATGGAGGTCATGTGAAGGTCCGATCGTCTCTGGTACTTGGCGCTGTCTGGTTGCTGGCCGCGGCCGTGACCATCGCGCAGGAGCAACCCTCGCCCACCCCGCAGACCGCTCCTCCGCCGGTGCCGACCCCATTTCCCGAACCGGCTCCGCCCTTAGCTCCCGCGCCACCGACGTCTCCCAGCCAGACCTCGAACTACTTCAACCCGAGCGTCTCGGTCATCGGCAACTTTCTGGGTGTGGCCGGGCATAACCCGATCGAGAACCTCAAGGCCGCGAGCCTCCGGGAGTCCGAGGTCGCCCTTCAGGCCATCGTCGACCCATACGCACGGGCCGACTTCTTCCTCGCGTTTTCGGAGGAGGGGGTCGAGGTCGAGGAGGGATTCGCGACCTTCACGTCGCTGCCCTGGAAACTCCTCGCCAAAGGCGGACGCATGCGCGTCTCCTTCGGAAAGATCAATACGCTCCACCTTCACGTGCTGCCCTGGCCGGACTCGCCGCTTCCGATCGTCAACTTGCTCGGCGGCGAAGAAGGCTGGAAAGGCACCGGCCTCTCGGTCGCGCGCCTGATCCCTCTGCCGGGCGACACGTTCTCGGAGCTCACGCTTCAGGCATTCGACGGAAATTCGGAAGGACTCTTCGAGGCGCCGAACCGCGGCGATCTTTCGTACAACGCGCATTACCGGATATTCAAAGACCTCTCCGAGTCGGTCAACCTCGACTTCGGTGGCTCCCTCGGCTACGGCCCGAACGACACCTCGACGAAGCAGGACGTGCAGTGGACGGACCTCGAGGGAGCCGACCTGACGCTCCGCTGGAAGCCGCTCCAAACCGGAACCTACCGCTCCGCGATCCTGCGCGCGGAGTTCATCCGCAGCCATCGCCGGGAGCCGGTCGAGTCGCAGACGGCTTACGGCTGGTTTGTGTCGGGCGAGTATCAACTGGCCAAACGCTGGTGGGTCGGCGCCCGCGTCGAGGCGTCCGACCGGGCCGTGAATGCGGTCCTGCGGGACACGGGTCAGGCCGTCACGCTGACCTTCTGGCCGAGCGAGTTCTCCCAGTTGCGCACCGAGCTGCGCCGCCGCAGGTACGCGGAAGGGGTCGCCGCCACCGAGGCGCTCTTCCAGCTCCAGTTCGCCATCGGCGCCCATGGCGCCCATCCCTTCTGAGGTCACCGCCATGAAGAAGCTCTTTCTCGTCTTTCTCCTCTTCGCCCTTGCCCGCCCCGCGCACGCGAAGGTCCACGTCGTGACGTCGCTTCAGGATTTCGCTTCGATCGCCGAGACGATCGGCGGCGATCGGGTGGATACCTTCGCCCTGGCCAAGGGATATCAGGACCCGCATTTCGTGGACGCCAAGCCGTCCTTCATCCTCAAGCTCTCCAACGCCGATCTGCTGATCGTCGCCGGGCTCGAGCTGGAGATCGGATATCTCCCGCCTCTGATCGATCAGAGCCGCAACGACAAGATTCATCCGGGCAGCGTCGGATACCTGGATGCGTCGATCGGCTGCGACATCTTGCAGCGCCCGACGACCCAGGTGACACGGGCGATGGGAGACGTCCATCCGTACGGGAACCCGCACTACTGGACCGATCCGGCGAACGGGCGCGTCATCGCGCGTGCAATCGCGGCGAAGCTGTCGCAGCTCGATTCGCCGGGCAAGGAAACCTACGAGAGGAATCTGGCGTCCTTCGAAGCCAGGCTGACGGAGAAGGAAAACGAGTGGACCGCCAAGATGGCGCCCTACTCGGGCACCAAGATCGTGACCTTCCACGACTCCTGGCCCAACTTCGCAAAGCACTTCAAGCTCGCCATCGCTGGACACGTGGAGCCGAAGCCCGGCATCCCGCCGACCCCGTCCCACACGCTGGAGATCATCAACCTGATCAAGGCAGAGAAGATCCCGCTGATCATCGTCGAGCCCTATTTCGACCGCAAGACGCCGCAGGCCATCGCCGCCCAGACCGGCGCCACCGTGCTCCCCTTCTACCCCTCGGTGGGGGGCACCCCGCAGATCAAGGACTACTTCGCGCTCTTCGACTACGACATCGATGCCTTTGTCAATGCCATGAAGGGAAAGAAGTGACCATCTTTCAGATCCTGCTCCCGGCTTTCGTGGCGAGCCTCATCCTGACTGGCATCCACGCCTACCTGGGGGTGCACGTCGTCGAGCGAGGCGTGATCTTCGTGGATCTAGCGCTCGCGCAGATCGCCGCGCTCGGAACGACGGTGGCTTATCTCGCCGGCTATGACCTGCACTCGGGAACGGCGTATCTCTTCTCCCTCGGCTTTACGTTCGTCGGTGCCGCGATCTTCGCCGTGTCGCGAGTACACCGCCAGACGCGCATCCCCCAGGAAGCGATCATCGGCATCGTCTACGCTGTCTCGGCCGCCGTCGCGATCCTGGTCATGTCGAAGGCGACGCAGGAGACGGAGCACTTGAAGGAGATGCTGGTCGGCAACATCCTCTCGGTCTCTTGGCCGGAGCTGGCGAAGACCGCGGTCCTCTATTCGCTCGTCGGGTTCTTTCACTATCTCTTCCGCAAGCGCTTCCTGTTGATCTCGATGAACGAGCAGGAAGCCGAACGCCAGGGCCTCAACGTCCGATTCTGGGACTTCCTCTTCTACATGTCCTTCGGTTTCGTCGTGACTTCCTCGGTTGCCGTGGCCGGAGTGCTGCTGGTCTTCTGCTTCCTGATCATCCCGGCCGTCGCCGCGATGCTCTTCGCCGAGCGTCTCGGACCGCGGCTGGCCATCGGTTGGACGATGGGAGCCCTGGTGTCCGCGGGGGGAGTCGCGCTCTCCTTCGTCTGGGATCTGCCGACGGGGGCCACGATCGTGGCCACCTTCGGCGCGGCGCTCCTGATTCTGGCAGGCTACCGGAGCGTCTTCTGGAAGCCCTCGACGGCCGGAGACCGATGAGAGCCCGCAGACGCTTCCCGCCACGCCTCGTCTGCGGAACGTTGCTCGCGACGATTCTGGCCTCTTCGACCGCGTTGCACCGGCACGCTGTCGTCGACGACGAGGCGGTCGGCAAGAAGGCTTCCGAGAGCGTCGTCACCAGTCACAATCCCCTTTCGAGCGGCCCGCACTGTCACGCGGTCCTGCGCATCGTCCAGGAGAACGCGTGCTGGGGCTGCCGGTGGCAGCGGCATTTCGGACTCTCTGCTCCCGCGGCAATCTCGCTGCCCGTCCTGCAAGGCCGCGCCCTTGTGGCTCTTCCCCATCGCGCCGCGGTCTCCGTCGGCCGCTACTCCCGCCTCTCCCGCGCTCCTCCCTCTCTCCTGTAGACGACTCGACAGGAATGATCCCGGACCCCGCCATCGGCGCGGGTCCCGTCTTCCGGCAAACGCCGGATAGTGAGGAGAGGAAAATGAGACTCGCGAGAATACTGCGAGCAGCGGCCACGGTGGTCCTGCTCGCGAATCCCCGCATCGCTGCTGCGCAAACGCCGGTCACCGTGGCTGGCAAGGTCCTCGCCGCGACGGGAGAGCCCGTTTCGGGCGCCCGCGTCACCATCCTGGAGCTGAAACGTCGGGCGACGACGGATGCCGACGGCGCCTTCCGATTCGAGCTTGTCCCGCCCGGCCGCTATCTGCTCGAGGCCGTGAGCCCGCGCTTCGGGAGTACCGTCCAGCGGGTAGACACGGCCTCATCACCCACCGACGTGACGCTCCAGCTCGACATCGGGATCCACCAGGAGCGCGTCACGGTCACGGGCACGACCGCCAAGACGAGCGGCGAGCTCGCGCAACCGGTCGACATCCTGGAGGGCCGGGATCTCGAGCAACAGCTCCAGTCGTCCCTCGGCGAGACTCTCGCCCAGCAACCGGGCGTCGTCTCGACCTTCTTCGGGACCGGCGCCTCTCGCCCGGTCATTCGCGGCCTCGGCGGGGAACGCATCAAGATGATGGTCTCGGGGGTCGACGTCGGGGACGTCTCGGACCTGAGTCCCGACCACGCGGTCACGGTGAACACGCTGACGACAGAGAAGATCGACGTCGTCCGAGGGCCGGCGACGCTGATGTACGGCTCGAGTGCGATCGGGGGCGTGGTCAACACAATCGACGGCCGGATCCCGACCTACCTTCCGGATTCCGTCATTACGGGCACCGCGGACATCGGGATCGGATCCGTCTCGAATGAGAAACGAGGAGCCCTCTCGCTCGGAGGACGTGTGGGCAACCTCGCATGGCATGGAGATGGCTCGAGGCTGACAGCCGGCAACTACGACATCCCCGGTTTCGGCCGTATTCCGGTCGAGCCCGGTGAACCGCGCGGGTTCGTGCCGAACAGCGCCAACGAGGCGGATGGATGGAGCGGCGGACTCTCCTACATCGGCGGGATCGGGTACATCGGCGCCTCCTATTCCGGCTGGAACAGCTTCTATGGAAGCCCCGCGGAGGAAGAGGTCAAGCTCGACATGAAGCAACGCCGGGTGGACGTGCAGGGGGAAATCACGATTCCCTTCGCCTTCCTCCGGGGCGCCAAGGTGCGTTTCGGGCGCAACGATTACCATCACGTCGAGCTGGAAGGCGGAGAGGTCGGCACCCTCTTCGAAGACAACGTGACAGAGGGACGCTTGGAGCTGTCGCATCGACCGCTGGGACCCCTCTCGGGCGCCTTCGGCGTGCAGCTGAGCCGCCGCAATCTGTCGGCGACCGGCGAAGAGGCGCTGCTCCCCAAGACCAAGACCGACAATCAGGCGTTCTTCCTGTTCGAGGAGCTTCCCGTCGGAGCGGTGACCCTCCAGCTCGGGGGCCGGTACGAGCATCAGAGCAACGACGCCGAGGAGCGGGAGATCGGCCACCGCACCTTCAACGCCTATTCAGGGTCGATCGGCGCCGTATGGTCTTCCGGCACGGACTGGTCCGTCGGCCTGTCCTTGGCCAGGACCTCCCGGGCGCCGAGCGCCCAGGACCTCTTCGCCGACGGTCCGCATCCCGCCACGGGAACCTTCGAGATCGGCGACCCTCTCTTGAAGAATGAGACGGCGACCGGCCTCGATTTCGCGGTCAAGAGGCTCACGGGCCCAGTGAGCGGCAGTCTTTCCTTCTTCTACAACCATTTCGACGGCTTCATCTACGAGCGGTTTACTGGCGAGCTCGAGGACGACCTCCAGGTGATCGTCTACACGCAACAGAATGCTCGCTTCCTGGGTGGCGAAGGGCACATCGATGTCGAGCTGCTCCATCGGGAGCCGCATCATGTCGCGCTCGAGCTCGGAGCCGACTACGTGCGGGCCGAGGCGACCGTCAACGACCAACCTCTGCCCCGAATTCCCCCGCTCCGCTTCTCGGCCGGATTCCGATATTCCAGCACTCACTGGTTCGGTCTCGTCGAAGTTCGCCACGCCAACGCCCAGAACCGCGTCGCTCCCGAGGAAACGACGACACCCGGCTACACGCTGCTCAACGCAGCCATCGGGTACCGCCTCTTTACGGGGCCCGTCATCTCCGACCTCTTGCTCCGCGGGAGAAACCTCACGAATGAGGAGGCAAGAAACCACGTTTCGTTTCTGAAGAACATCGCGCCCTTCCCCGGGCGAGACGTCAGTTTCGGGATACGCACGGCCTTCTGACCCAGCGCTCTCCCGGGGGAAGGCGCCGCTTCCCCCGGGCTACTTCTTCCCTTCCGCGGCGCGGTCACGCGCGAAGTAGTCTCGCACCGCTTCGATGTCCCGACCGATCTGCTCCGTCAGCGCCTCGACGCTTGGGAACTTGCGCTCTTCCCGAAGGCGGTTGTAAAAGAAGAGCCGGACGCGCGCGCCGTAGACGTCCGCGGAGAAATCCAGCGCGTACGTCTCGATCGTCGTTGCGGTGTCTTCGTAAAGAGTTGGCCGCCGACCGACGTTCGTGACGGCATCGAAACGGCCGAAGAACTGGATCTCGATTTGCGTCGAGTAGACGCCGTCGGCGGGAGGCAGCTCGTTCTCGGGCTCCAGGTTGATCGTCGGGTAACCGAGGCGGTGACCGAGGCGGTCCCCGCGCGCGACGAGGCCGTCCAGCTCGTATTCCCGGCCGAGCATGGCGTTCGCCTCGGCGATGGCGCCTCGCTCCAGGGCCCGGCGGATCCTCGTCGAGGAGATCGGCTCCCCTGCGTAGTAGACCTCCTCGACGGATGAGGCGACGAAGTTGCACTCGGGGCCGAGGCGCCGCAGCAGCGCGAGGTCGCCGCGCTTGCCTCGTCCGAATGCGAAATGGCTCCCGAGGAGAAGCTCCGACGCGCCGAGCCGATCCCGCAGCAGATCGCGCACGAAATCCTCCGGCTCGGTCAGCGAGAAGTCGCGCGTGAAGGGGATGACGAGAAGCGTGTCGATCCCGATCGCCTCGATCGACTCCTCCTTCTGAAGCAGCGTCTGGATCCGACGCGGTGCGCGGTCGGGACGCAGCACCGCCATCGGGTGAGGCTCGAAGGTGATCGCGAAGGATGGCCGGCCGATCGCGCGGGCGCGCGCCACGACTGTCTCGAGGATCTTCCGGTGACCGAGATGCACGCCGTCGAAGTTGCCGATGGCCCCCACGCCTCCGCGCGGAAGGTCGGGGACGCGGAACGGATCACGGATGACGTGCATCGTCAGTCGTGCGTTCTGAGTCGTGGGTCCTGAGTCGAGGCCTCGAGATACCTCATGACTCAAGGCTCAGGACTCACGACTCTCCCAACGAGGTCGTAGTCGAACGTCTTCTGGATCCGAACCCTCACGATCTCGCCGGCTCTCACCTCTCGCCCGGCGGTATCGTTGATGAGGAGGCGTCCATCGATCTCCGGCGCCTGCGACTTGAGTCGGCCCTCGAGCAGATGCTCGGTTTCCTCCGACGGGCCTTCGACGATCGCCTCGACGGTCGATCCTTGGAGCGCCCGCAGCTTGCGGCGGGCGATGGGCTGTTGAAGGGAGAGAAGAAAGTCCCGCCGCCGCTCCTTCTCCTCCGGAGGAGTCGGGTCGCCTAGACATTCCGAGCCGGAGCCCGGCTCCGGGGAGTAGGTGAAGGCCCCGAGGTTGTCGAATTCCGCCTGGCGCACGAACTCGCAGAGCTCCCGGAACTCGGCGTCCCCCTCGCCGGGAAACCCGACGATGAATGTCGTCCGGACGGCGATGTCCGGCACGAGGGCGCGCATCCGGTCCAGCATCCGAAGGTATGTCCCGCCATCCCCTCCCCGCCGCATCGCCGCCAAAATCGGCCGCGAGACATGCTGGAGCGGAATGTCGACGTAGGGCAGAAAGCGCGGCTCGCCCGCCATGAGCGCCAGCACGGAATCGTCGAGCGTCTTCGGGTACGCATAGAGGAACCGAATCCACGGAAGGCCGGTTCCGGCCAGGAGCGCCTCGACGAGGCGAGCGAGCCCGGTGCGGCGGAGGCCCAAGTCTTCGCCGTAGCGGGTCGTGTCCTGCGAGATCAGGACGAGCTCCGAGACACCCTGCGCCTCGAGTGTCCGCGCCTCGGCGAGAAGCGACTCGACGGTGCGGCTGCGCTGGCGGCCGCGCATCTGCGGAATCGTGCAGAAGGTACAGGGGTTGTCGCAGCCCTCTCCCACCTTCAGATACGCGTATCCGCGCCTCCGGGAAAGGACGCGTGGCGCGCGGTCGTCGTAGAGGCGGGTGGCCAGCGGCTTGTCCGTGAAGCGGGGCAGGGTCGGCAGCCCCGCGACCGCGGCCGGCGCGTTCTCGAGTTCGTCCAATCCCACGAAGGCGTCCACCTCCGGGATCTCGTCGGAGAGCTCGCGGCCGTATTTCTGGACC
>DASXTI010000019.1:0-4444 GCA_036505535.1 Thermoanaerobaculia bacterium | reverse complement strand
AGCGAAAAGGATTACCGGGTGCCCTTCGGCCAGGGACTGCAGTTCTTCACCGCGCTGCAGCTGCGCAATGTTCCCTCCAAGCTCCTCATGTTCCCCGATGAGGGCCACTGGGTTTTGAAGCCCGGCAACTCAGGTCTCTGGCACAACACGGTCATGGACTGGCTGCACCGCTATCTCGGAGGCGCCGAGGCGGATCCGCGAGCGCTGGAGACGGTGTATAGCGTCAGTCGGTAGTTGGTAGTTGGTAGTTGGTAGTTGGTAGTCGGTCGTCTACTCCGTCGTAACAATAGTGAAGTGTGCAGCGGTTCTCTGACCTCAGAGTCTGGCGCAGAAGCCATTCACTTGTACTTGAGGTCTACAAGTTAACTCGGCAGCTGCCCGCCGAAGAACGGTTTGGGCTCGTCTCTCAGATCCGTCGCGCGGCGATTTCCGTGACGTCCAATATCGCCGAGGGGTCGAAGAGGTCTCACGCCGCTGACTATGCACAGTTCCTCTGCATTGCGCAGGGCTCGTTAGCCGAGACGCATAATCTCGTGCTTGTCTGTCGAGACCTGAGCTTTCTTTCCCCTTCACGAGCCGACCCTTTGATCAGAGAGATCGAAGAGATCGGGCGGATGCTCACCGAATTGCGGAAAGCCGTGCTTCGGCCGCGCTGATCGAGCTTCCAGCTCCCACTACTGACCACCGACTACCGACTACTGACCACCGACTAATCCGCCGGGTGCCGCGAGCGGAAGAGGAGGGCGAGGTCCCTTGCGGCGATATCCAACGTCGTCTAAGTGTAGCGGAGGCGACGGCATAGACTCTGGCCGTGGCCGCAATGCGAGTGGTTTCCCTCTGCCCGTCGATCACTGAGACGATCGTGGCGATCGGAGGGTTGAAGTCGCTGGCGGGAGTGACCCGCTACTGCACCAAACCGAAGGGGATGCTCTGGGGTCTGCCGCGCGTGGGGGGAACGAAGAACCCGGACATTGGGCGGATCCTGGACTTGAAGCCGGATCTCGTATTCGCCAACGCCGAAGAGAATCGACGTGAGGACGTGGAGGCGCTGCAGGCGGCGGGTATCGAGGTCGACGTCACGCTTCCGAAGAGGGTGGCCGAGGTTCCGGGGACGATCCGGCAATGGGGGAGAAGGCTCGGCAAGACGGAGGAGTCCGAGCCACTCGCCGAGCGGATTGAGGAGGCGATCCGAGCGCTCGCCGCCGACCCGCCGCGAGGATCATTTCGGTACGCCTACTGGATCTGGAAGGATCCCTGGATGACGATCTCGGACGACACGTACGTCTCCGACCTCATCCGGTTGGCCGGCGGCTCCAATGTCTACGGGGAGGAGACGGCCCGGTACCCGACGACTTCTCCCGCCGAGGCGCTCGCCCGGAAGGCGCAGGTGCTCATCTTTTCGAGTGAGCCCTTCCCCTTCCGCGAGGAAAAGCACGGCGAGCTCGCGAAGAAGCTCTTCGGCGAGGAGCCGCGGCGGCTCTTCGTCGACGGAGACGACTACTGCTGGCACGGCGTCCGAACGCTGGAGGGCTTGAGGGTGGTCAGGAATCTGAGAGTGTATGCCGCATAGCGTTCCACGGCCCATTCGATCAGGAACACGATAGCGAGCTCGAAAACGAGTCAGGCACGCTATCGCTTGCGAGCTTGCGGGACCACTCCGCGGAGTCCTTCCGCGATCAGGATGTCGCCGCGCGGCTCGACTTCGGAAAGCACGATCGAGACACCATCAGGGGAGATACCGAAGCTCTCGGTCGGTAAGTCCGGATCAAAACCCGCAATCCAGCGGCGAGACGTGGAGGTATCGGCCGCCACGGGCGAGAAATCCTGGATGAAGACGCCGCTCTGACCGGCCGCGTTCGCGCCGACGAAGGCGATGGCCCTCCCGTCCGGGAGCCATCTCGATCGGCCCACCTGATTGAGAGGTTTCAGATCGATCGAGAACGGGAGCACTTTGGCGTCTGCCAGACGCACGACGCGCGTAGCGACAAAGGGTATGTGATAGAGCACATAAGCGCCATCCGGAGAGATCTCTGGATGAACGATTGCGCCGCTGACGATCTTCGTGTCCCCCGAACCGTCGGGATGGATCTTCCAGAGCCCGGGCCGTGAGGGATTGGCAGAGCCATAGGTGATCCAAAGCCCATCCGGAGTCATTTCGGGGTTCTCGGCATCGATGCCGTCATGTGTCACCTGACGCGCGTCACTCCCGTCGGCTTCGGACATCCAGGTCTCGAAGTGACCCCCGCGGTTCGAGCTCCAGAGCAGATATTTTCCGTTCGCCGAGAATGCAGGATCCCAATCCTCGGCGGGATCGTCGGTCAGTCGCCGCAGGGCACCGGTCTTCAAAGTGATTTCCCAGAGGTCGAGGTTGCCACCCCGGTCCGAGGCGAAGACGATGCGCTGTCCGTCCGGCGAATACACTGGCTGGCGGTCGCTGCTCTTTCCGCGTGTGATCCAGCGCCCGGGCGGCGAATTCGAACTGCCCTTGAGGCTGGCCTCACGAAGATTCTGGTGCGAGAAATCGGCGTCGAAGATCAGTCGGCCCTGCTCGAGGATATCCAGAGTCCCGCCGAAATTCGAAACATGGAGCAGAACCTGGGCATTGCGGCTGCCGGGTTCTTGGAGCAGGACCCTGCCGGTGACCGTTCGAATGTTCGACGTCGTGGCGGCGCCTTGCATGTAGACCATCCGGCCCCGGGACCAGGCTATCGAAGAGAGCTCGCCGCGGCTCTCGGGAGGCGCAAGAATTCGCCGCTCCCGGCCGTCCACCGAAATCCAGTGAATGAGCCCCGGTGTCGTGCCGGCTCCGGACCCCTGGGCGGCCACGATCGCGCGTCCATCGGGCGTCCAGCGCGGTCGCTTGAGATCGACGTTGTGGTATTCGGCGATCAGACGGGTGCCGCTGCCATCGGCCGACGCCACGCCGACCACGGTCCGCAGGTCGGCGGCGTGTCCCGCCCGGAGAAAAGCGATTCGGGAGCCATCGGGGGACCAGTCTCCTTCATTGGCGTCGGCGACGAGTCTTCGAGGTTCTCCGCCGACCAGAGCGACCCGGTAGAGAGAGCCGACGCCGGCCTCGAACCGAGAGAAGAGAACACTCGCTCCGTCGGGAGAGAAGCGCGGATGACCGTCCGCCCCGCCATTGGTCAAAGCGACTTCGCCGCCGCCGGCAATCTGCTTGAGCCAAACGCGTTGCCGCCCGTCCCGGTCCGAGGAAAAGGCGACCGTCCTTCCGTCCGGCGATGCGGCGGGTTCCCAGTCCCGTCCCGAGTAGGTGAGCGAGCGGATTTCGGGAGGCTCGGGCGGACCGGAAGCCGTGAAGCGGCCGAGCGCGACACCGGCGAGGATGCCGAGAATGGAGAAACCGGCCAACACGAGCGGCCGCGGGGCGCTCCATTGCCGGAAGGCCCGAATCGTTGCGGTCGGCGACGACATGCTCGACAACGCTTCCAGATCGAAGGCGAGATCGTGGGCGGAGTGGAATCTCTGCTCGGGATTCTTCTCGAGACAGTGGCGCACGATCCGCTCGAGGCCGGGCGAAATGTTCTGGTTCGTGACCGAGAGGTCTGGCGGGTCTTCTCTCAGGATCGCCGACATCGTGTCGGCGGCCGAGTCGCCATGGAAGGCTCGCTTTCCGGAAAGCATTTCATAGAGGATCGCGCCGAAGGAGAAGATGTCGGAACGTGCGTCGGCGGGCCGCCCGCGCACCTGCTCGGGCGACATGTACCCGAGCGTGCCCAAGACGACACCCGGTTCGGTCCCCGCGGTCGCGGTAGGAAGATTGGTGACTCGGCTGCCTTCCTCCAGATGCGTCAGCTTGGCGAGGCCGAAGTCGAGGATCTTGACCCGGCCGTCATTGGTGACGAAGAGGTTCTCGGGCTTCAAGTCCCGGTGGACGATGCCCTTCTCGTGAGCGGCGGCGAGGCCGTGCGCGATCTGGAGCGAATATTCGATGGCCTTGCGCGGGGAAAGCCGGCCGCCGGCGAGCATCGACCGCAGGCTTTCACCCTCGAGTAACTCCTGGACGACGTAGGGTGCTCCGTCGCTCCGATCTGTCCCGATGTCGTAGACGGCGGTGATGTTGGGATGGTTCAAGACCCCGGCGGCCTTGGCCTCCTGCTCGAAGCGGCGTAGGCGATCGGCGTCCTGAGAGAACGACGCCGGGAGGACCTTGATCGCGACCTCGCGTCCCAGCCGCGGATCCCTCGCGCGATAGACTTCCCCCATCCCGCCCGCGCCGATCGGCGCGAGGATTTCGTAGGGGCCGAGGCTGGAACCTGGCGAAATGGACATCATTCTTGTATCGGGATTCTACCGCCCGGATCGGGATGTCTCGACGTCGCCGCGGTAGAGCTCATATGCCTTCTGGTACTCCATGACGCGCGCGACTTCGGCGATGAACTCCTCGCTGTATCCCGCGCGGCGCAGAAGGTGAAACCCCATC
>DASXTI010000018.1:0-10064 GCA_036505535.1 Thermoanaerobaculia bacterium | reverse complement strand
GAGCGTCGTCGGAAGCGTTTCGCGGCGCGGCCTTCGGCCGCGGGGGCTGCTCAAGGCGCCGAGCAGCTTCAACATGGCGCGCTCGCCCAAGGGTGCGATCGCCACGCGCACCGTCGTCAGGGGCGGCGTCAAGAAGCGCGCTGTGGGGATGTCGTCGAAGCCGACCAAGGCGATGTCGCGAGGGACCTGGACCCCGGCGCCCCGCAGGGCGGAGAGGCACCCGATCGCCATCGAGTCGTTGGCGGCGAAGATGGCGGTCGGCCGCGGCGACAGCTCGAGGATCCGCCGGCCGGCGCGGTAGCCCGATTCCTGGCTGAAGTCCCCCTCGATTTCGAGCTCCGGCGAGTCATCCAGCGAAAGCTCGCGAATCGCTCTGCGCGCCCCTTCCAGCCGCTCCCGTGCGTCGTGGTTGCGCCACGGACCCGTGACGATGGCGATGCGGCGATGGCCGAGGCCCGCCAAGTGGCGGATCACGGAGGCGGCGGCGCCGCGGTTGTCGATGCCGAGCGCGGCCCACGCGCCGTTGCGGACCGCCGTGTTGAGCAGCACGACCGGCAGCGTCTCCGGCAGGTTCGCCTCGAGCGCCTCGGCATCGATGTCGGGGGACATGATGATCATTCCGTCGACGCGGCCGCGCAGCGCGCGCAGGACCGCTTCGCTCTCGCGCCGGTCGCTGTGCGATCCCGTGACGAGGATGTGATAACCGCTCTTGCGCGCGGCGAGGTCGATGCCGCGGATCACCTCCGAGAAAAACTCGCCGTAGATGTCGGGCAGGATCACGCCCACGGTGCTCGTACGGCGGGTGATCAGGCTCCGAGCGGCGCCGTGCGGAACGTAGCGGAGCCTGTCGACCGCCCGTCGAACGCGCTGCCGGGTTTCGTCTCGGATCGGTCCCTTCTCGTTCAAGACACGGGAAACGGTGGCGGTCGAAACGCCGGCGCGACGGGCGACTTCCTTGATCGTCACGCCTGCCGCTTGAGTCCTTCGGCGTGCCCGGCGAGACGGTCGGGCGTGGGCGGGTCGGCGTCGCGAAGTCTTCGGCAAGTCCGAAACCCCCGAGTGTAATCGTTTACATGCGGGAACCTAACACCGCCTTTACAGGAGCGTCAATAGGGAACTGGGGGACCGGGATCGGTGTATTCGAAGGGGGGATCTCAGGCCCGCCGGCCAGGCGATTACCCCCCGGTCCCGCCGTATACGATGTCGCTATGGCGGCCGAGTCTCCGGCGGCGGATTTGACGCGGCACACGGCCGGGGCGCGGGAGGTGCTGCGCGAGATCGTCATCTCGATCGGGGTCGGCGTGGGCGTCATTTATCTTGCGACCCTGGGAGAGGCGTCTCGCCCGGGCGTCGGCGCCATCGCCTACGGCGGATTGATCGGGCTGTTCATCTACACGACGAACGCCTCCCTGGGCGTGACTTGCGGAAGATGGTTCGGCCGCGTCCCCATCGTCTCCGAAAGGACCGCCCGGGCGATCTTCTACTTCTTCGGCGGTTGCATTGGCTGGCTCCTGGCGACCCTAGTCGCCAACGGGCTCGGTCTCGTCCAGGTTCCAATGAGACCGGCGGCATTGAAGGTCTACCTTCCTCTGGCGGGCGCGGTGGCACTGCTCGTCGGATTGTCCTTCTACACCTACTCCCTCATGCGGGAGCGTCTCGAGAAGAGTGTTGCGCGGCTCAAGGAGGCCGAGTTCGCGGAGAAGGAGCTCGAGCTCGCACGCACGATCCAGAGCCGTCTGCTGCCGCCGCCGCAGATCGAGGGAGAGGGCTACCGGATCGACGCCCGCAACGTCCCCGCCCGGTACGTCGCCGGGGACTTCTACGACGTCTTTTACCTCGCCGACGGCGCGCTCGGCATCGTCGTGGCGGATGTCTCGGGCAAGGGCATCGGTGCGAGTCTCATCATGGCCTCCGTCAAGGCGGTCCTGCCGCTTCTGGCCGCGGAGCGCTCGGTCGAAGAGACGCTGCGCGAGCTGAACCGACGCCTCGCGCCGCAACTGTCGGCGCGCGAGTTCGTCGCCCTCCTCTATCTGCGCTACGAGCCGCGGACGGGAGCGTTTTTTCTGGGGAATGCCGGGCTGCCGGACCCGTATCTGCTGCGGGAGATCGGGAAGCCTGCCGTTGTGACCGTCCCCGGCCCGCGGCTTCCGCTCGGCGCGAGGCGCGACGTCGGCTATGAAATGTCCCGCGGAACCCTCGCGCCCGGGGAGCGGATGCTCTTCGTCACCGACGGCCTGCCGGAAGCGCCCGTCGCGGACGGCGGACCGCTCGGCTACGAGAGACTCGAGGCGCTGCTCGCCGCCTCTCCGCCGAAGGGCTCCTCTCTGGACCTCCTCTTGGCCTCGGTGCGCGCCGCGACGAAGCCGGTGCTCGAGGACGATTGGACGGTGCTTCTGCTGGAGCGGACCATGGCACGACCGTAGCCTCCACGCCCGGCTCGGGCGCTCCGTATACTGGCGAGGAGCCGCCCGTGCGATCGTCCGTCGTTTCTCTCGCGTTGAATTTCTTCGTCTCGACCGTTCAAGCCCAGTCGGCATTTCTCGTCGACGACATCAACACATCCCGAGTCGAAGGAAGGGTGGCCCCCGGCTACAGCTTCGCGGCTCTTGGCGGAGCTCTTCTCTTCGGCGGCTACGACCGTGCCAACGGGAACGCGCTGTGGCGAAGCGACGGAACGGCGGCGGGTACGCATCTCGTCAGCTCGTCTTCGGTGGACGGTGGCCTCGTCGAGCTCCACGGCGTCCTCTACTTTCTCGGAACGGAAGGCGGCCGGTCCGGGCTGTGGCGCACGGACGGAACCTCCGAGGCGACAGCTCTCGTCAAGGCCTTTCCGTACGTGCCCAACGCCATCGGCCCCGTGTACCTCACGAGAGCCGGCGACCTTCTCTTTTTTTCGGCTGCCGACGCCGCGCATGGTCAGGAGCTTTGGAAGAGCGACGGCACGACGGATGGGACGGCCATGGTCGCCGACGTCGATCCGGGCCCGTCCTCGTCCTACCCATATCTGCTCACGCCGCTGGGCGAGCGCGTCTTCTTCCAGGTCCGTCGGGAGGGCGTGCCGCAACTCTGGCAGAGCGACGGCACGGAGGCCGGGACCATTCGGGCGCACGACCTCGGGCCAATCGGTATTCCCTTCGTCGCGGCGTCCGGCCCCTTCGTCTACTTCGACGTCTACGATCCCGCAAACGGCCTCGCCACGCTCTGGCGCACCGACGGCACGCCGGGCGGAACCGTCGCTCTCCATGACTTTCTCGCGGAGGTCTACTATCTGCCACCCGGACCCGACGTGTACGGCCCCTCGTTCCTCGTCGATCTCGACGGCTTCGCCGTCTTCGCCGGAAAGGACCTCGACCACGGGTGGGAGCTCTGGCGGTCGGATGGAACACCCGAGGGGACCGTCCTCGTCCGGGACATCGCACCGGGGGACCAGTCTTCGGGAATCTACGCGATCGTACCCGCCGGCCATCTCGCCTACTTCGTCGCCGACGACGGCATCCATGGCAACGAGCTGTGGAAGACGGATGGGACGGAGACGGGCACCGTCATCGTCAAGGACATCGTCCCGGGGGTGTTCGGGTCGTATCCCATTCCGTCGGTATCGGCCGATGGTCTCCTCTTCTTCGTGACGGACGATGGCGTCCATGGACGAGAACCTTGGCGGTCGGACGGGACGGAGTCTGGCACCTACATGCTCAAGGACATCGAGCCCGGACCCGGCGACTCGGCGCCGGCGCCCTTCCAGGTCGCCGGCGGCGCTGTCTTCTTCGGTGCGGGAGGCGTGGGGAGCAGGCTCCTGTGGAAGACGAACGGGACGCAATCGGGAACCGTTCTCGTCGACGACTCCACGCGCGGCGCGAGCTCCTTTCCGTTCGGTATGACGGATTCGGGCGGCCGGATCTTCTTCTCCACCGACGAGACGGGATCCGGTGACTACCGGTCGCTGTGGGAAAGCGACGGAACCGCTGAGGGGACGCGAAGGGTCGAGAGCTTCTGTTCGATCTACGGATGGAGCTTCCACGCCTTCCATGGCGATATTTTTTTCTCGGCGGACGATTGCGTCTCCGGCGGGCAGCTCTGGAACAGCCATGGCCTGGTCAAATACATTCCGGGCGCGCAACCCCTGGGTCTAACGGTCGTTGGCGACATGCTCTTCTTTTTCGCGGCCGGCGGGCTCTGGAAGACCGACGGGACGGAGACGGGGACGCTTCTCGTCCGGGATCTCGGTGCGCGCCCGTCTGGCGCCTCGCCTCTCTTCATCGCGGCGGCCGGCGGTCTTCTCTTCTTCACGGCTGACGACGACGCGCACCGCCTTCAGCTCTGGAAGAGCGACGGCACGCCTGACGGCACGCGGGTCGTTCCCCTGAGCGCCTATGTCGAGTCCGCGCTCGTTGCGGTCGGACGCCGCGTCTTCTTTGCCGCCTTCGACGACTCCGGCAATGCACTATGGCGCAGTGACGGCACCGTGGCCGGCACGGTCCGAGTGAAGAGCATCGGCCCGATCTCGTTCGACTTCCTGAGGGCGTCCGGGCGTTTCGTCTACTACACGGACCAGGGCGGAACGGGGCTCTGGCGCAGCGACGGGTCGGCGGAGGGGACGATCCTGCTCGCGCGGGTCGGCGCTTCCAACCTGACGGACGTCGGGGGAGCGCTCTTCTTCGTCGGAGAAGACGGCGTGCACGGGCCCGAGCTCTGGAGAAGCGACGGCACGCCGGCCGGAACTCGGATGGTGCGCGACATCTGGCCCGGTGAGCTCGGCTCCTCACCCGCCTTCCTGACCGATGTCGGCGGCGTGCTCGTCTTCGCCGCCGACGACGGCGTGCACGGCACTGAAGTGTGGAAGAGCAATGGCACCGAAGCGGGGACCTCTATAGTCGCCGATATCGCACCCGGCGTCTCTTCCTCGAGCCCTTCGGGTTTCGCGCATTCGGGGCGGCTCGTCTTCTTCGACGCCGACGACGGCGAGACGGGCTTCGAGCTCTGGGCGGTTCCTGAATCCAGTCTCGGCCTTTCGCAGGGCCCGCGGCGCCCCGATCCGCGGGTTGTCCCTTTTCGGCAATAGACGCGGCCTCGCTTTCGGCGGCGGCGATACCATGAGGCCATGGTGTTGTCCCGTGAAGCGCGATGAATTGCTCGACGCGCTCGCCGTCTACGCGGCGGAGGATCCCGCGGAGGCGAAGGCCCTGGCGCGGATCCGGCGCTTTCTCGCCTCGCGCGCCGATCCGTTCAGCCGAAAGGATCCGGAAGGCCACGTCACGGGCAGCGCGATCGTCGCCCGGCCCGACGGCTCCGCTTTCCTTCTCGTTCATCACCGAAAGCTGGGTTGCTGGCTCCAGCCGGGCGGCCATTCGGAAGAGAAGGACCGTTCGGTTTTCGACACCGCGCTTCGCGAGGCCCGCGAGGAGACCGGAATCGCGGACTTTCGCGCGCCGCTCTCGCGAAGCATCTTCGACGTGGATGTCCACGCGATCCCCGCCCATGGCAAAGATCCCGCGCATACACACTTCGACATTCGCTATCTGTTGACCTCGTCGGCGGCGACGCATTCGGCGGGGGCCGAGGACCCCGCTCGCCCGATGGTATGGTTGGCCCTTCCACGGGCGCTCGAAGCGGGGTTGGACGGATCGCTCTCCCGGGCGCTCCGCAAGGCCCATGTGCGACTGACCGCGATGGCGGCGGGCACGTGGGGTCAGGTCTGTGAATTGTGATTCTTGAAGGTGGACGTCGCCAAATCACAGTTTACAGACCTGACCCCAATAGAGGAGAGCCGTGAGAAAGACCTACGCCGCGAAAGAGATTTCCATCACCTACGATGCCAGGATCTGCATCCACGCCCGGCGCTGTGTCGAAGGAGCGCCCGAAGTCTTCGATCCGCAGGCGCGCCCCTGGGTCGCGCCCGGGAAGGCGGACGCCGACAAGATCGCCGAGGTCATCGCGCGTTGTCCGACCGGGGCGCTCCGCTATGAACGTCTGGATGGCGGCCCGCTGGAGCCGGTGCCCCCCGAGGTGACGCTGACCCTCGAGAAGGATGGCCCAATTTACGTCCGCGGGCCAATGCCGCTCACCGAGGGCAACGGGAACCGGTACGAAGACGCCTCCACGCGGTATGCCCTCTGCCGCTGCGGCGGCTCCGGGAACAAGCCCTTCTGCGATGGGACGCACCGGACTATGGGATTCGAGGGGTAGCCGTCGTCGCGCGCATGCGCTTGGGGACGAACCGGCGGATGGAAGGCTCCTCGGACGGTTTTTGGAGCAGCATGTAGACGATACCGACCGCGATCACGAAGAGGCCCGTGGCGCGGTTGACGATCGTCAGTTTGCGGAAATCGAAGTGATGGCGTACGGCCCGCGCGCCGGTGCTCAAGAGCGTCCACCACGCGGCGGAGCCGAGAAAGACGCCGCCGATCAGCTCCGCGGTCAACAGCCCTTGACCCCGCACGGCGCCGATGCCCATCGTCGTGAAGACGGCCGCGAACGCAATGAATGTCATCGGGTTCGTCAGCGTCAGAACGAGCGTCGATAGGAAATGCCCGGCGTGGCTCGCCCCATCGGCCAGGCGCTCGCGGGGCGTGACGCGCATGAACAGGAGCCGAACTCCTAAGAGGACCAGGATCCCGCCGCCGATGTGCTGAAGCCAGGAGCGCTCGTTGATCAGGAAATCCGAGATCACGGTCGCGCCGAACGCCGCGACGGCGCCGTAGAGCGCGTCGGCGGTCGCCGCCCCCAGTCCGGACAGAAAGCCCGCCAGCCAGCGCTTCGCGATCGTGCGCTGGATGCAGAGCGCGGCGATCGGTCCCACGGGCGCCGCGAGGCAGAATCCGACGATCAGGCCCTTGGCGAAGAGACTGATCGGAGGCGAATGCACGGGACGGCGTCGCTCTAGTGAGGGATCTCGAGCTTGAACTGGTGGGTGTCGATCTCGATCGATCGATCCCGCTGCGCCGCCATTCTCTTGACCCTGACCGTGCCGGGCTTCTTCAGGGGCGGAGGGATCGGAGCCTCGAGGCCGGCGCACACGGCTTGGGCGACCTCCTTGTCCTGCTTTTCATAGCTGATGAAGACGTCGTAAGCCATGGGACGGTCAGCCATCGCCTCCGAAAGTGTGAGAATTCTATCCCGGAGGTCGGGCATGTCCGCAGCCGCAAAGAAACCGTTCGTGCTCGAAGACGCGCTGATCGAGGCCTGGGCGACTCACGCGGAGATCACCCGTTATCTGCTCGAGAATCTCGACGAGAAAGCCTGGAGCGCCGAGCCGCCCGGCGGCGGACGCACGGTCGCGGCCATCGTCGCGCACGTCCACAATGTGCGACGGATGATGCTCGTGATGCACGCGAAGGGGACGAGGATCGCGATCCCGCCCAAGCTCGATCGACACAAGCTCACTCCGGCGCAGGCGCAGGCGGCCCTTGGAAAGAGCGCGGCGGCGATTGGCAAGCTGATCGAGAGCGCGCCCGCCGCGGGAGGACGCGTCGCGGGACGCGCGGCCGGGGTCGCGGGCCTCTTTGCCGCCGCCGTCTCGCACGAAGCGCATCACCGCGGACAGATTTGCATGCTCGCGCGCCAGCTCGGCTCACCCCTCTCGGAAGAGGCTCATCTAGGTATGTGGGACTGGTCGAAGCGCGCGCGGGCCGCGGCCGGGAAATGATGACTCGAACGCGCGTCGGCTTTCCGGGCCTCGTGGCTGTGCTGGGATTCATTCTCATCGTTCCGTCAGCCTGCGCGAGACGGCCACCGATCACGAACCTCGGCTGCGCGCCAGGTCCGCCCGAGGTCGAGGCCGCCTATCAGGCGAGCGACGACCTGTGGGCGGAGTGCGGGTATGCGAGCGTCTGCTGGCGGCGAAAGATCGCAGAGGCACAAAACCTGCGCGACCGTTTTCCCGACCAAATCCTGGCGCATAAAGTCCTCGAAGCCACGATTCGTTGGGCACCGAGCTCGGTGCCCGACTACGAGGCGATCCGGCAGAGCTTCCGCGAAGAGTACGAGACGCTCGCTCGGCGCAATCCGCGCAACCCGGCCTACCCGTATCTGGCGTGCCGCCTTCAGGACGATCTCCGCAAGGCGCGTGAGCTCGTGGCCAGAGCGCTTGCCATCGATCCCGGTTTCGGATGGGCCCACTACGCGGCGGTCGTCGTCGAGATGGGTGCGAGACCGAGCGAGGACACAAAGCGTCAGGCACGCGCCCATGTGGATGCTTTCGCCCGCGCCTGTTCGGGCCGCACCCACGAGCTGCTTTCGCTTCTGTCCTATGGGGAAGACCGGTCAGCGTGGGAATCCCATGCTGCATGGCTCCGCGAAGCGGTGACGCCGGAGAAGGGGAAGGTCCGCGAGCTGCCGACGCTGTGGGAGCTCGAATTCAAATTCGCCGCGCCGAGGGATTACCCAATCCTGCGTGAGCGCGTGCGCCGCGACCTCGGCACGCTTCGGACGCTCGACCGGCAAGGAGACAGAAACTGGCTCGCCGCTCTCCGAAAGGGTTACGAGATCGCCGGCGACGAAGCCGAGCGGCAATCGGCGGACGATCTGTGGCTGGCGCGTTTTCCATGCACGGGCGACGCCACACAAATCCTGCTCGCGCGCTACGAGAAGGAACATGGCAAGCCGCCGGAGAACGACACCGACGCTGCTCGCGAGTGGCTCGCGCGGTCCGCCTCGTGGGTCGAGCCGTGGCTCGAGCGATGCCCCAACGAGACGCTCCTGTGGCAGGTCCGGCTGGCTCAACTGGGTTCCTGGGACGCGGCGCCGCACGCTCTCGTCGAGAAGGCGGCGGACCGTGTGCTGGCGATGCTCGGCGATCCGGCAGGCGGGCGCGTGGCCGGTGTCTATCTCGACAAGGGGATTCGCCTCGATCGCATCGAGCAGCTCATCGACGGCGATCGGCGCTGGATCGACGAAAGATGGCGGAGGGCGAAAGCCTACGGACTCGAGGGCGAGACGCTCCGAAGCGAAACCCGCAACCGCCTCGCCGCGCTCTTTTCTAACCAGGGCCTGCGTGTCCGCCTCGCTCTCGCCCGCCGGGACCTCGGGGCTGTGGATCTGGCGTTGGCGACGCTGGAGGCGAAGCGGAAGGACCTCGACGCGGCCGCATCAAAGCCGCAGGAGCGGTCGAGGTGGAGCGAGGCACAGCTCTGGAGGCTCCGGGCGGAGCGCGACGCTCTCGCGGGCCGGAGCGAGGAGGCCCTCGCCGACTACGGCCGCGCGCTGGAGAAGCACCCGGAGGACCGGAAGGCTCAAAAGAGCGCCCGCGAGCTCTACGCGAAGCTTCGAGGGAGCGAGGCTGGCTTCGGCGCGTGGCTGCAGTCGAGCGAGCAAGCCGCGAAGACCGCCGCCCAGGAAGTGACGCGGGCCGTGCGGCGCCCCCTGCCGGAATTGAGCCTGCCGGACCTCTCCGGAAGGACCTGGTCGTCGGCCGACCTGCGCGGGAAGGCCGTGCTGCTCAACTTCTGGGCCACCTGGTGTGGTCCCTGCCGGGCGGAGCTTCCCAACGTTCAAAGACTCTTCGAGAAGACGAAGCGCCGGAGAGACGTCGCCATTCTTACGGTCAGCGTCGACGACAATCCCGGATTGGTCGAGCCTTTCCTTTCGCAGGAGAAGTACACCTTCCCCGTGCTCGTCGGGGGAGCAGGCTCTTTCCTGAAATGGGCGCCGGGTGGGATCCCTCAGACCTACGTCGTCGATCCAGGCGGCACGATCGTCCAGGAGCAGTTCGGATTCGGAGGGGATGGGGAGCGCTGGATCAAGGCAGCGGAGGAGTCGCTCGACGCGGCGCTTGCGGGGGTCAGGTCTCCAAATTCCGGTTTGTCGCGAATCGGAAAATGAAGAACTGAACCTACTCCGCGACTCTGCGCCGGAAAATGGAGACCTGACCCCTACTCCGGCTCGAAGACTTCTTCGATCAGTTTGCCGAAGGCCTTCGCGATTGCGAAGGCGTGCGGCAGGCTCGGGTCGGAGCGCCCGGTCTCGATCGCGTTGACGGTCTGTCGCGAGACGGCGAGCCGCTCGGCGAGCTCCGCCTGCGACCAGTCGCGTTCGGCGCGCAGAATCCGCAGGCGATTCTTCATTCGGAG
>DASXTI010000017.1:0-7280 GCA_036505535.1 Thermoanaerobaculia bacterium | reverse complement strand
GACCGCCGACCAAGGCTCTCACCGACGCCGTGACGTCGGCGATACCCGGAACCATCTCCGCCTTGAACGGCTTTGAGGCGAAGAGGACGCCGCGCACCAGATCGGGATCGAGGGAGCAATGGTCGCCGCTCCAAACGTCGCGGTTGTCTTCGAACACCGTCTCGGTCGGGACGCCCAGCGAAGCCTGCCAGGAGACGCGGTAACCCGGACGATTCGCGACGATCAGATCCGGAATCAGCCGCGGATCGAATCGCCGGTAGACCTGCTCTCGCCGGAAGACGCGCGAGACGGCTTTCTCCCCGTTCTTCGGGTCGGTCAACGCGCCGAGCCTCGCGACGAGCTCGTCGCGGAGCGTTTCGTACTCGGCGCCCGGCGCGACGACCCCGCCCGACTCTCGTCCCTTGAGGTTGACGTAGATGTCGCCGAGGCCCATCGCGTATGCCCTCGATTTCGTCCAGTCGACCGCCTCCCAGAACTGTCCCCGCGAGAAGAGCGCCTCGAGGTTCTGTCGTTTGGCGTTTCCTTTCAGAACGAGATACCCGTTCTCCACGAGCCAGGAGTTGTAGTTCACCGAGCGGCGCCAGGTCGCAAAGCCGTGGTCGGAAAGGACGATCAGAACGTCTTCGGGCTTCAGAGTCCGCGCGGTATCGCCGACGATCTCGTCCATCGCGACATACGACTTCTCCACCGCGTCCCCGTATCGGGTCGCGAGTCTTGCGTCGTAGGCCGGATGCTGCGGGTCGCGGAAGCGCCAGAAGACGTGCGCGACTCGGTCCGGGAACTCGAAGTAGTGGAAGAGCAACTTCTCCTTTCCGGCGAGAAGCCCCCGCAGGATCTTGCGCTCTTGATCGGACGTCTGGCGCACGTCCTCGAGAAAGGCGTCCTCCGCCAGCGTGCCTGACTGGATCGACCAGGTGTCGATCGCCCAGCCCATCGTCTTGTATCGGCCGAACCGCTCGACGAGCTCGCCGGCGAACCTTCCCGGCGACGAGATCGCAAAGCCGGACGGCAGATGCTGCGGATCGAATTGGATCGGCGAGAGGTAGAGCCCGATCTCCGGTGCGACGGCCGCAAGGCGCATCCTCGCATAACCGCGCACCGTGATGAGCGGATTCACCCGAAAGCCGAGGGGCAGCCAGTCGCTCCATTGACCGGGCTTCAAATCCGCTCGCGCTCCTCCCGCCTCGACGACAACCCGGTCACGCGAATCCGGAACCGTGAGAGTCACCGCGAGATCGATCGTGCCCTCGCGGCCGAAGGCTCGGCCCGGAGGCCCCGCGATCTTCGTGATCTGGCGCCCCACGTTCGACTCGAGACGCACGATCTCGACGGAGAAGTCATTCCCCTCCCGCGGCGCGAAGAAGGGATCCGACGTGTAGTAGGCGGGCTTCCCGATGCGACCGGAGAGATCCGGCACTCCGAGACCGGAAAGCATCCGGCCTTCCGCGAAGGCCTCAGGAGGAAAGGTCACGGGCATCCGAATGACCGCCGCCGGCCGCGCGCCGGCTTCGGTCCAGAAGACCGGCCCGCGTCGATTGTTCTTGACCCAGGGGCGCGTCGCCGGAAGCCAGGCCCTGGCGGCGAGAAAGACTCCGAGACCCGCGCCCGTCGCGATCGCGAGGAGGAGAGAACCGGCGAGCCGGCGGCGGCGCCGGAGCAGAAGGAGCGCCGGCAGCAGAAGCAAGAGCAGGGCGGCCGCGGCGAAGACCACCGGGTTGTTCTTCCCGAAGAGGAACGGGATCTGGAGCTCCTCCGCCACCGCGAAGGTCGGAACGCGGTTGGCCGGATCGCGCTTGAGGAAATCGAAGATCTCGTGACCGCCCGGGTCGAGCCCCGTCGAAAACGTCGCCCAGGAAACGGGCGTCTGCGCCGGGATCGTCGGCGTCAGCGGCGAGTAACCGCCGCGATTCTTCAAGGCCGCGAGATTGGGCAGCTCTCCCTTCGCCATCATCTCCTGAACGATCGAGGCGTCCACGCCGTCGAATCCCAGGACGACGATTCGCCGCGGCGTATCGCCGGCCGCCGGCGGCGCCGCGGCCAGAGCGAACGCGAACAGCGCCGCGAAGAAGACTTTCATGCGTCGAGCTCCACAGTGTAAGGAATCCCGGCCGCGGCGCAAGGCTGGGCGAGATTCCTCAACAGGTTGTTCACTGGACTTGGAGCCGGCGGCGTCTCCCCGGGGAGACACGCGCCGGCTAACCTCGAGAGTTCCGGCCGTCCAACGCTGAGTCCATCGGCCCAGTCTCAAGCCGCCACATTCTCATCCGTGGTGCGGGCCGCCGCACACCTCCTGCAGGAGACGCCGCCGCTCCATCCGGCCCGGACGCCGGCCAGAGGGATACGACGTCCTCGGAAATGGCAGCTAGAATCCTCCGCGTGACGGCGCGGACCGAGGACCTCGATACGCTGCGGGCGCGGATTCCCGACCCGGCGATCCGGGCGCTCTTCACCCCGGAGTTCATCCTCTGCGCGGAGCACTTCGATCGGTTCACGATCGACTGCGTGCTGCGGCTCGTCCACGAGCTCGGACTCGCCGAGGACCTCGCACGGGGCACCTCGGTCGCCGCGATCGTGGCCGAACGAGGCTACGCTCCTCGCGCGGAGATCCCGATTCGATGGTTCCTCCGAAAGCTCGCATCGGCCGAATACATCAACGTCGCGGGACCGGGCGCCGATGCCGTCTACGGGTCGCGCGGTCCACTTCCGCCCGGAGATCCCGACCGTGCCGAGGCCGCCGCTCGGGCAGTCGATCCGAGGTCTCTGCCCGCATTCGCGGTGGTGCGGACCATGCTCGACCACATACCGGAGTTCCTGAGAGGAGAGAAAACCGGGGAGGAGATTCTCTTCGCGCCGGCGCGGCTGCCTTTGTGGTTCGATTACTTCTCCAACGACAATCTTCTCTATCAGATCAACAATCGGCTCGGCGCGGAAGCCGTCGCGCGTGCGCTCCCGGCCACGCGGAAGGCGACGATTGTCGAGATCGGGGGCGGCTCCGGATCGGCGGCCTTAGCACTCGGAGAAAGGCTCGCGCGCGATGCGGGACTCCTCCGCATCGCCCGATACCTCTTCACCGAGATCGTTCCGACTTTCCTGCGTCGCGCCGAGCGCGCGATCCGGGCGCGCTTTCCGGAGCTACCGATCGAGTTTGCGCGGCTCGACATGGACCGAGACTTCGCCGGGCAGGGAGTCGGGTCCGAGATCGCCGACATCGTCTATGCGGTCAACACGGTCCACGTCGCCAGGAACCTCTCCGCGACGCTCGGACGGATTCGCGACACACTCAAGCCCGGCGGAATCGCCATTTTCTCGGAATGCGTGCGCCCCTTCACCGATCAGCCGATCTACGTGGAGTTTGTTTTCAACTTTCTCGAAAACTTCACGGGCGTGGCGACGGACCGGGAGACGCGGCCGAACCACGGTTTCCTGACGCCGGAAAACTGGCGCCGCGCGTTCCGGGCGGCTGGTTTCGAAGGCCCCGAGATCCTCCCCGACGTCGAAGAGCTCGCCAAACACTACGATTCCTTCTTCGTCGCCGCGGTGTCCGCGCGACGGCCCCTGTAGGGCCTCCAAGCCTCAGGTCTCAGGTCCGTCTTGAGACTCTCGACTCGAGACTTGAGACGCCTCGCCTTCGGCGCGGCTCATCTTTCTGGACGGATCGTCCCAGAACGGATAGAAGCAGTACCACTGTTCCGGGTACTCCCGGACGTACCGCTCCAGGATCGCAACGTATCGCCGGATGTTCCGCAGGAGAGCGGCATCGCGGTCGCCGGTCGCGTCGATCTCGAGCGGATCCTCCACGATCGCCCGGTAACGTCCGTCCGGGACGCGAACGATGAAGGCCGGTAGGACGGTCGCGCCCGAAGCCATCGCGACGCGCAAGGGCCCCCGTGGAAAGAAGGCCTCTTTCCCGAAGAAGCGAACCGCGATGCCCGTGTTGTCAAAATCGCGATCCCCTTGCATGGCCACGATCCCGTTCTCCCCGAGCGTGCGGAGGACCGCGAGCGTCGGTACGAAGCTACGGTCGACGCGAATCTCCGTCACGCCCGAGCGCGCGTGGAGACGCCGGCGCTCGCGCTCGACCCCCGGAAAGATGTCGGGAACCAGGACGACGTGGATCGGCTGCCTCATCTGGGCCAGCATCAGACCGCCGATCTCCCAGTTGCCGAGGTGCCCCGTCAAGAGAAGGACCCCCTTACCGCGCAGCCGGCCCTCGACGATCTTCGAATAGCCCACGACGCTCTCGATCAGCCGCGCGGCATCCGCGGCCGGACTCGTCGCGAACCGGAGGAAGTCGACCCAGGCGTCGAAGTGGGAGCAGACCATCTCGAAAGCCGTGCGTCGCACGCGTGCGGCGCCGTCGGGCTCATCGAGTATCACCGAGAGGTTCGAGCGCGCGGCCCACAAATACTTCGGACGCAGCCGGTAGTAGATGCCCGCCGTGACTCGCGCGCCGCGATGCATGAATCGAAGCGGCAGGTTGCCGGCGAGGGCGCGGGCCATCGGAAACCATAGGCGCGACGCGGCCGATGCGACGGCGCGAACGACTGGGTTGCGCGTCGCCATCTTTTCCTGCACGGAGGTATCCTAAGAGAATTGGCGATTGACGATTTGCGATTGACGATTGAGGGGAAAGGCTCGCTCACGAACCCTAGTCGACAATCGGCAATCGGCAATCGGCAATCGCTCCGCTTCCTCTCCTTGCTTCCGTATGCCACCTTCGCCCTCCTGGCGACGGTCTCCTGGAATCGCTGGATCGAGCCCTACGTCGACACAGGCCGTGAACTGATGGTGCCGTGGCGCCTAGCGCAGGGCGAGAGGCTCTATGCCGAGATCCACTTCCATCACGGGCCGCTCGCCCCCTACCTCGGGGCGGCGATCGACCGAAGCGCCGGACGGTGCTTGCCGGCGCGCACCGGCCTGGCCCTGGGCATCGCCCTTCTGCATCTGGCGGCGCTCCGGCGTCTCCTTCGAGGTCTTCTTCCCGCCGGGCGGGCGGCGCTCACAACGGCCATCGCCGTCGCGGCCGCGATCTTTCTTCGGCCGGGAGGATGGTTGTTTCCCTTCAGCTTCGACATGGCGATCGCCGTGGCGGTGCTGACCTGGGCGCTCGTGTTTGCGACGCGCGCGCAGACGTCGCGCGCGGATGGGCGCGCCGGAGTCTGTCTCCTGCTGGCGCTGCTGGCGCGGCCCGAGCTCGCCGTCGCGGGACTCCTCCTCGTCGGTCTTACGGTGCTGCGGGAGCCGCGCCGCCTTTTTCTGCTGGCCCTTTTCCCGTTCACCGCGGCGGCGGCCGTCTACGGCATCGTCTCCGCCGGCATCCCGCCGAGCGATCTCGTGGCCGACGGTTGGCTGCGCATGATCGATCCGCCAGCCGCCTACGCAAACGTCTACCGCGCCTACGCCGGGCTCGACCGCATCGGGCTTCGCTCGGCCGAGCTGCTGCTGGCCGCGATCGTGCTCGCGATCCTGGCGGCGCTGTTGGTCGCCGCCGCCTTCATGGCGTCGCGAGCGGGCGCCGGCAGCCGGACGGTTTCCACCGGCGTCATGATCGCGGCGACGGCTGTGCTGGTCGCGCTCGCGGCGCTCCGCTTGCGCCCTCCGACGAGTCTGGCGGAGACGGTCTCGCTCTTTCCGCCGCTTCCGCGGGTGATTCCGATCAGTCTCGCTGCGGCCGCGGTCTTGCGCCTGCTGGTCCGACTCGGCGGCCGGCAGCCGCGCGGGCCGCTCGGCGGCGTGCCGGACGCGGTCGTTTGGATGGCGGCTCTGTTCGGCTCGAGGATTTTTCTCGCCGCCGGTTACGTGGGGCCCTACGACGCCTACTTTCTCCCGCTTCCTCTGACCGTCGCCATCACCGGGCTTTACGCGCTCGCGGATCGTGCGGCGCCGGCTGTGGGAGCCGCGCTCCCGCGCTTGACGTCCGCGGCGCTGGCGGTATTTCTGACGTTTCGAGTGGCGGCGATCGCCGACCTCTATCGTCGTGGCGCGTGGAGTCACGTCGTCACGCCGGCGGGCGGCCTGTGGCTGCCCGAGCCGGAGGGGGTTACCACGCGCCAAGCGCTCGCGGATCTTCAGAATCATTTCCCCGCCCACTCCACCTTGACGGGGTTTCCGGAGGGGGGATTCTTCAACTACGTTCTGGGCCGCCGCAATCCCTTCTGGCTCGACCAGTTCTTTCCCGGGCATCTCGATGGAGCCGGGGAAGCGCGCGCGGTCGCGCTATTCGACGATCGGCCGCCGGACGTGATCCTCTATGCCAACGTGCTCGCCGTCGGCGAGGGCTCACGCGTCTTCGGCCGGGACTATCTGGCGAGACTCGATGAGGAAGTGCGCTCCCGTTCCCGGGTCGTGTCGATCCACGGTCCGGGCGCGCGCCCGGGAGCGCGCATCGGCGATCCGGACTTCTTCGTGGAGATCCGCGTCCCGATCGAGCCCGCCGCCCGATGAGACTCGATCTGGCGGTATCGCGAGCCTTCAGACTCTCGCGGCGGGCGGGCCGCGAGGCGGTACGGTCCGGCCGGATCGACGTCGACGGCGCCACCGTGGACGAGCCCGGGCAGGCGGTATCGGCCGATGCCCGGCTGGAGTTCCACCGGGAACGACCCCTGCGGCGCCGCGTCCATACGCGCCTCTCCGTCCTCTACGAAGACGGCGACCTCCTCGTCGTGGACAAGCCCGCCGGCCTTCTCACGGTCCCGACCGAGGCGCGCGAAAAGGACACGCTCTGGAACCGTGCTCTCCAGTATCTCCAGCATCGCTACGGGGAGCGTCCCTACGCCGGCATCGTGCACCGTCTGGACAAGGACACTTCTGGCGCGATCGTCTTCGCACGAAACCGCGCCGCCCTTCATTCTCTGCAGGAGCGCTTTCGGACGCATGCCATCGACCGCGAGTATCTCGCGCTCGTCGAGGGACGCCTGCCGGAGACCGGAACCTTCGACGCGGATCTCGTGCGGCGGGAGGGACTCCGGAGGACCGTCGCTAAGGCCGGCGAAGAAGGGCGCCGCGCGGTGACCCGATATCGCACAATCGAGCGTCTCCGGAATGCCACGCTCGTGTCGATCCGCCCGGAGACGGGCCGCACGCATCAGATCCGCGTGCACTTCTCGGCGGCGGGACATCCGGTCCTGGGCGACCGTGTCTACGGACGATGCGGGGCCAAGGGGACCGGCGAGCCGCGCCGGCAGATGCTTCACGCTCGCGCCCTGGGATTCCCGCATCCGCGGTCCGGAGAGCTCATCGCCGCCGAGTCTCCCGTACCCCAGGACTTTGCAGCGACGCTG
>DASXTI010000016.1:0-3653 GCA_036505535.1 Thermoanaerobaculia bacterium | reverse complement strand
GTGGACGTCAAGGCGCCCGGCAGCGGGATGCAGCACGCAAACCTGCCCGAGAACCTCGAGCTTCTCTCTCCGCAAGACGAGCTGAAGTTCGTGCTCGCCGATCGCCCCGATTTCGATTGGGCGCTCGAATTCGTACGACAGCGACGCCTCGACGAGCGTCACGCCGTGACGTTCTCCCCGGTTTGGGGAACGCTCCGCGCGGACGAGCTCGCCGCATGGGTGCGGGATTCGGGCAGGCCGATCAGACTGGGGCTCCAGCTCCACAAGCTCCTCTGGGGGGAGGAGCCGGGCAGATGATTTGTGATTTGAGATTGGTGATTTGTGATTAAGGCGATACAGGCGCCTGCTTGCCCCGATCACCAATCACAAATCACCAATCACCAATGAATCCCAGGGCCATCATTCTGCTTTCCGGCGGTCTGGATTCCTCGACGTGTCTCTTAATCGCGCGCGAGGAGGGCTTCGATGCGTACGCGCTTTCCTTCGATTACGGCCAGAGACACTCGATCGAGCTCGACCGCGCCCGAGCCGTTGCCGCGCGCTATAGCGTGTGCCAGCACCGCATCATCCGAATCGACTTCCCGGGATCGGGCGCCTCGGCTCTGACCGACTCCTCGATCGCCGTGCCGCACGACAGTTTCGGCCGCGAAGCCATTCCGGTAACCTACGTGCCCGCGCGAAATACGCTCTTCCTTGCCCACGCCGTGGCCTGGGGCGAAATCGTCGGCGCGCCGGACATCTTCATCGGCGCCAATGCGCTCGACTATTCCGGCTACCCGGACTGCCGGCCAGAGTTCCTGGAGGCGTTCGAACGGATGGCCAACCTCGGGACGAAGGCCGGCGTCGAGAAACGGTTCGCCTTCCGGATCCGAGCACCGCTGCTCGCGATGAGCAAGGCGCAGATCGTTGTGCGTGCGGCTCAACTCGGCCTCGATTTCCGGCTGACATCTTCCTGTTATGAGCCCCAGCCCGACGGTACGCCCTGCGGCTCCTGCGACTCGTGCCTATTGCGTCGACGAGGGTTCGACGAGGCTGGTATCGTAGATCCTATTCGCCGATAAGGACCTTTCGTACGTGAAAATGTGCCAACAACGAGAGAACTTTAGTTGGTTTGACTAATAGTCACTCTTTTGGAAACTTGATAACAAAACGCGCATATATTAGGGTGATGGCCGGGTCGAGCCAGATGCCCGAGCGGACGAGGACAACCGAATGAGATTCGATCAGCTCACCATCAAGGCCCAGGAGGCGATCCAGGAGGCTCAGCGCGATGCCCGCGCGCGAGGCAGCGCGGAGCTGACCCCCGATCATCTTCTCCTCGCGCTCGTAGCGCAGACCGATGGCGTCGTCGTCCCGGTGCTCCAGAAGCTCGGGGCCAACCCCGAGGCGCTCGCTCGCCAGATCGAAGCCGACCTCGACCGCCGCCCGAAAGTCTCGGGAGCCTCGGCCGATGCCGTGGTCGCGCACGACCTCTCCCGGGTCTTCGACCGTTCTTTCGAGATCGCGAAGGAGTTCGGCGACGAGTACGTCTCGACGGAGCACTTCCTCCTTGCGCTGGCCGACTCCGGTTCGAGCGAGACCGCCCGGCGCCTCGCCAGCGCCGGCGTGAAGAAGGACGCTCTGCTGAAGGCCCTCAAGGAAGTGCGCGGATCCGCCCGCATCACCGATCCGAATCCCGAGGACAAATATCAGGCCTTAAAACGGTACACGCGCGACTTAACCGATCTGGCGCGCCGCGGAAAGATCGATCCCGTGATCGGCCGCGACGAAGAGATTCGCCGCGTCATCCAGGTACTCTCCCGACGGACCAAGAACAATCCGGTCTTGATCGGCGAGCCCGGCGTCGGCAAGACGGCGATCGTCGAGGGCCTCGCGCGACGCATCCACATGGGGGACGTCCCGGAGGGTTTGAAGACCAAGCGCGTCGTCGCGCTGGACCTCGGCGCCATGATCGCCGGGGCCAAGTACCGCGGCGAGTTCGAAGACCGGCTGAAGGCCGTTCTGAAGGAGATCGAGGAAGCCGCGGGCGCGATCATCCTGTTCATCGACGAGCTGCACACACTCGTCGGCGCCGGCGCGGCGGAAGGGGCCATGGATGCCTCGAACATGCTGAAGCCGGCGCTCGCGCGGGGCGAGCTGCGCGCGATCGGCGCCACGACGCTCAACGAGTATCAGAAGTACATCGAGAAGGACGCGGCGCTCGAACGGCGCTTTCAGCCGGTGTACGTCGAAGAGCCGACGGTCGAGGACACGATCGCGATCCTGCGCGGCCTGCAGGAGCGTTATGAGATCCACCATGGGGTCCGCATTCGGGACGCCGCGCTCGTCGCGGCGGCCCGTCTTTCCCAGAGATACATCACCGACCGGTTTCTTCCGGACAAGGCGATCGACCTCGTGGATGAGGCCGCCGCGCGCCTGCGCACCGAGATCGACTCGCTACCGACCGAGATCGACGAAGTCGAACGACGGATGGTGTCGCTCGAGATCGAGAAACGGGCCCTTCAGAAGGAGAAGACGAAGGAGGCGAAGCATCGGCTCGAGGAGATCGAGAAGTTGCTGTCCGAGTCCCGCGAGGAATCGAGCCGTCTGCGTGCCAAGTGGTCGGCCGAGAAGGAGACCATTCAGAAGATCGGGCAAATCAAGGAGTCGATCGAAAAGGTGAGACTCGAGGCCACCGAGGCCGAACGCCGGGGAGACCTCCAGCGGGTGGCGGAGTTGCGCTACGGGCGGCTGCCGCAGCTTGAGAAGGAGCTCGCTTCCGAGAACGCGCGGCTCATGGAGCTGCAGAAGGGCCAGCCCATGCTGCGCGAAGAGGTCACCGAGGAGGACATCGCCGCCGTCGTCTCGAAGTGGACGGGCGTTCCCGTGAGCCGGATGATCGAGAGCGAGACGCAGAAGCTCCTCAACATGGAGGAGCGAATTCACATGCGGGTGATCGGGCAGGAAGAAGCTGTTCGAGCAATCTCCGATGCCGTCCGCCGCTCGCGGGCGGGATTGTCGGACCCGAATCGTCCGCTGGGATCGTTTCTGTTCGTCGGCCCGACGGGCGTCGGCAAGACCGAGCTCGCCCGGGCTCTGGCGGAATTTCTCTTCGACGATGAGCACGCGATGGTTCGTCTCGACATGTCGGAATACATGGAGAGGCACTCCGTCGCGCGAATGATCGGCGCCCCTCCGGGATACGTGGGCTACGAAGAGGGGGGTCGGTTGACGGAGGCAGTGCGCCGGCGGCCGTACTCCGTCATTCTTTTCGACGAGATCGAGAAGGCCCACCCCGAAGTGTTCAACGTCCTGCTGCAAGTCTTGGATGACGGCCGCCTGACGGACGGAAAGGGTCGCGTCGTCTCGTTCAAGAATACGGTCATCATCATGACTTCCAACTTGGGCTCCGAGTGGATCGCCGAGGAGCCCCACCGGGACGAAGAGGAAATCAAGGCGAAGATCGAGGAGGCCCTGCGGCGCCACTTCCGGCCCGAGTTCTTCAACCGGATCGATGACGTGATCGTGTTCCATCGCCTCACACGCGAGGAACTCGAACGGATCGTGGAGATCCAGCTCAATGCCCTGGCGAAAACGGTGCGCGACAGAGGCATCCGCTTGAAGTGGACGCCCGAGGCGAAGCGGTTTCTTGCGGTTCGAGGTTACGACCCGAC
>DASXTI010000015.1:0-31720 GCA_036505535.1 Thermoanaerobaculia bacterium | reverse complement strand
ACGGCGGCCGGGACGATCAGCGGAACGACCTTGAACGCGTTGTAGCCATACAGGCCAATGCCGAGCCAGAGTCCCGCGAGGAGCGCGCTCTTGCGGTCGCCGCGGCGCAGGTACCGAAGCATCATTCCGAGAGCGATAGCGGCGGGAAGGACCGCGAACGGGTAGGTCAGACCGCGGCGCGCGCCGAACGTGAGCCACTTGCTCCACGCCGCCAACGCGGCCGCGGCCAGGCCGAGCGCCGGTCCGCCGAGCTCGGCCCCGAGAAAGTAGATTGCCGGAATCGCGAGCATTCCGATCGAGGCCGTGCTGATCTTCAGGGTCAGATACCTCAGGGGCAGGCCGAAGGCCCGGTGGAGAAAGAACTCCCAGTAGAAGGGGAGCGGCGGTTGGCCGGTGTTTCGCGGAAAGAACACCGGCCGTTCTCCCTGCTCGATGTCGACCACGTTCATCAGGTCTTCCGCGTGATCGCTGCCGGGATGAGGAGGGATCTCGGACAGACGGTAGAAGCGAAAGACCGAGCCGATGGCGAGGATCAGAAGAAGAGCCGCGGCGATCCGCATATCGAGCTTCCGGCGCGTTGCCCCGCCAGTCGCTGTGGGCCGAGCCGGACGCGGCGGCCGCCAGGCCCAGAACCAAACGGCGACCGCGGAGAGCCAACTCGCAACTCCGAGAGGACGGAAGACGCCTTCGGCCGTTTGCCACCCGGCGACGGTGGCCAAACCGAACGAGACGGGAAGGCCGAAGAAAATCTTCCACGGATTGATTGGCGAATCCTCGAGAGACTCGAGGGCCTCCGGGTGGCCGGCGGAGACCCGCGAGACGTGCAGCCATGCGACCAGCCCTCCGGAAAGAGCGGCCGCGGCCCAGAGCGGAAGCTCCTGCTCCTGCATCGTCCAACAGGCCGCCACCAGGAGTAGCAGGCCGACCAGCGCGACCCAAACGAGGGGATCGGAGATCTGAGACTTCGGGAGGGAAGGAGATGGACCCGCGGCGCGCGCCGCGGGGCCGGGACTCGCTGCCTTTTCCAACTGCGGCGTCATGATAACTCACGGCATGAGCGCGGGTTGTAAGATGCACGCGACGGAATCGCGCGGCCGGGATCTCTCGGCACGCGTCGGCGATGGGAAGGAAAATCGATGAAGAGGATCCTCGTCGCTCTCTGGCTGACTGCGGTGGCCTTCTGCGCCGCCTGCGGAAGGAAGGAGCAGGCCGGGCCGGCCTCTTCCGGGCAGGCCGCGCCTCCCGCCGCACCGGGCGGCGCGGCATCGGCTGCCGCGACGTCCGGCCTCGTCCGTGACTCCATGGAGGTCGATGGTCAGACCGTCGACATCGAGCACTCGCCGTTCGATATCGGGCGGGTGCAAGACATCTTCGACAACGACAAGGAATCTCTGGCGCGGACGGTGAATGCCAACCCCGCGGTCGTCATGCTCCACTTCTCCAAGCCGCGCTCACTCAAGCGAGTCGAGGTGACCACCGCCACGATGAACGTCGGCGTAAAGTGCATCGCGACGCTCGAGGGGGGCGGCGAGAAGACCTTTTCCGGTGAGTACAAGAACCTTTCGCCCGACCCGACCGTGTCGCTCGAATTGCCGGGGCTTTCCAGGCCCGTGTCGCGCCTCCGGATCGAGATCGGAAATCTCGACGGCGGAGACGGACACATCCACATCCGCGCCATCCGGTTTTCCTAGAGCCGGCCCTCAGTCCTCGCAGAGGTCGGGCACCTCGGGCGACCTCCAGAGCTTGAAGCGCTCCTGGCCCGTCGAGGTGCGGACCGAGCAGGGCATTTTTCCAGTGGCGGCGATCTCCCGTTCCACGCGTTCTCGGAGCTGCTGGTCCACGTGTGGGGACACGATGACGGCGCGACCGGGGTCGGCGATGCGAGTTTGCTCCGACGGTGTGAGCGCATCCTCGTGCACGGGGATCTCGGCAAAATGCTCCGCCGATTCCTTCAAAGAATAGACGTTGAGAAGCATGGGGATGCCGCTGCCGTCCCCATCCGTCCGGCTCAGCAGGAGGAGATGGACGCGCTGTCCGGCCGGCAGGCTTTCGATCCGGCGCGCCAGCCGGAGTATCAGGGGATCGAACATCTGGTAGCCGTCGCTGCGCCGCTTGGAAACCACGTGGGCCTGGACAACGTTGAGGAGGAGGATCGCGGAGAGCGTCGTGAAGAGAGCACGGCCGGCGACCTGGCTGGAAATGCCGGCGGACCGGGCCAGCGCGAGCAGGCGCGCAAGCCCGGCTATCGCCAGCAGAATGAACAGTGGTAATAGCAGAAACATCCTTGTGGTCGGCGGATACTCGCGGTCGTGGGTCGCGCCCGCAAAGAACAGCAGCCAGCCGAGGCTGACGATCAGGAAGGCCGTGAAACGATCGCGTAAGACGAGCCATACGGCGGACGCGAGGCCGACCGTATAGAGAAGACCGGTGATGGGATCGAGGTACGAGGACGTGACGAAGTGGTCTTCGGAGGCGAGGAGAACGGGAGAGAAAACGGCGTACGCGAGGTTCCGGCCGAAGTGGCCCAGAAGGGTGCTCGCGGAGCGAACGAGCTCGGGGGTATAGAAGACCGTACCCGGCCGCTTTCCCGGGAAGTAGCTCGGCTGGAACGGCAGCGGAAAGATGGTCAGGGCGGTCGCCACTGCCGCCAGCCCCCAGCGGACGAGCATGCCGCGGTCCAGCGGCGGGGCGTACAAGACGAGCAGGAAGAAGGGGAGCGGCACGACGTAGAGCGCCGCCGGGTACACGTAGAAGCACAGGGCGGCCGCGAATCCCATGGCGACGAATGCGATTGTCCTCCGGCTTCGGACGGCGCAGGCCGCGGCGGCGAGCAGGAGGGCCATCGCGAGATAGGCCTGGAACTTGTCGTAACCGATCTTGCCGAAGCTCATGATGTAGTGGGACGCGCCGAGACACACGGTTGCCGCGAGCGCCGCCTGCCGCGTCAGGAACGTTCGGAAGAAACGGTGGAAGAACACCAGAGCGATCGCGGCAAGGTAGAGGCTGCTGAAACGCCAACCGAAGTTGTTGACGCCCAGGAGGCGCATCGCCGTGGCCTGGACGAGCGAGCACGCATACGGGTCCAGGCCTTCGAGGCCGCCCTCTAACTGGAAGAGATGGGACGCGACGAAGGCGCGGTCCTGCTCGTTTACGATTCGTTCCGCGATCTCGAAGTTCCTGTACTCGTCCCCCACGAGCGCGAACCACCAGGCATCGATCCGCCACGTGTAGAGGCACACGAAGGCGAGCACGAGGAGGGGAACCGGCCCCGTCCTTCGCCAGCGCGCCAGAAGATTGACAGCGGCCAGGAGGGCAAGCCCCCACAGAGGCAGCTCGAGCCGGTGGAACGAGTAATGGCTGGCAAGGGCGAGAATCACCGCGACGTGCGCGGCGAGGATCGAAAGGATCGTTCCCCGTGAACGACGCCATGCGCGCTGGAGGGCGGCGATCGAGACCTCGCGCAGAATCATTCCGAGCGCGAAGGCGCCGAGCGCCGCGAGGAGCTCCGGCCCGGGAAGGCGTTTCGCGACGACGAGTCGGAGAAAGAGGAGCGCGGAGACCGCGGCGCCGAGGAGGGCGATCGCCGTGGCGACGGAGCGCTGAGATCCTTCCGCGCTCGGGCGACGCGGGCGGCGAGCGAACGCGCAGCGTCGTCCCCATCCCTTCGCGGTTTCCGACCTCCGTAAGCTTCCCAGGACGAGCAGCAGAAGAAAGGCCGCGCCAATCACCGCGGCGTAGTCCGGGAGGTCGAGCCTCTTGAGAAACGGAAGACGGTCCGCGAACGCGGCCAGGTTCCGGTTGGAGCTCCGTCGCTCGAGCCAGCGATCGAACACCACCATGGCCGGGCCCGCGGCGGAGAACGCGACCGTCGCCCCCAGAAGAAGAGCGGATCGAGAGCGGTTCCCGCGCGGCCGGGGCTCGTTCGGAGCTTCGGTCGTCACTTTCCACGCAAAAAGTCGGAAAGGCTCCAGTATAGGAGCCGGTTCGTTTCCCTATCCGAGACGGTCAAGCGTCCGAACGAATCGAGCGCGATCCCGGTCGGGCGCTTCATTCCCGCCGCCTTGAAGGAGCGAATGAGCGTGCCCGACACGTCGTAGTGAGCGATCCGCCCCTTCCAGGAGTCCGTCACGAACACGCTCTCGGAGGGCCCGACCGCGATGTACGGCTCGGTGTAGAAGTCCTTCCATCCGTAAACGGGGAATTGGCGGACGAATGCGCCGTCCGCTTCGAAGACCTGAACGCGATGGTTTCCGGTATCGGCGACGTAGATGCGGCCGGATGCGTCGGCCGCCAGACCGACGGGCTCGACGAACTGGCCGGGATCGGCGCCGGCGCTTCCCCAGGAGCCCGTCACCTTTCCACCCGCATCGAACCGAACGATCCGCTTGTTGCCCGTGTCGGCGACGTACAGCGAGCCCCGCGAGAGAACGACCGCGCGCGGTCCGAAGAACCCGCGCTCCGGTTCGGACCACGCGCCGTGAAACTCGCCCGCGCTCCCGAACCTTACGACGCGGTGGTTCCAGGTGTCCGCCACGTAGACCTCGCCGTCGGGTCCGACGGCCAGGCCGCAGGGCTCGTTCAATTGACCGTCGCCGGCGCCTCTCGTTCCGAAGGCACGCAGGAACCCGCCGTTTCCATCGAACACTTCGATGCGGCTGTTCTTCGTGTCGGCGACGTACAGGCTTCCCTTGCTATCCGCCGCGATCCCGCGCGGCTCATTGAACTGGCCGGGGCCGACGCCCGGACTTCCCCAGGCCCGCGCGGCCGGCAGCTCGAGACCCTCCGTCGGATAATCGCGGGCCGACGTGTCCTTGATCGACAACTCGAGGGGCTCGAGAATGCCGGTTCCTCCCAAGTCCTTGCGCACGTAGATGGTCGCGTCCTGCGATCCAATCGGGCTCCAGATCTCGTGGAACAGCCACCAGTGCAGGAAATCCCCCGCGGTCGGCCGAATCTTCTCCCCTTCCCTCTGCGTCTCCGGGAACCACCACGCTCGAATCGGCACACGCTTCGCGTCGTATTTCGACGCGAGTTGCTTCTCGAGCGTCCCCTCCGGGTCCCAGTCGGCCACGATCACGGGCGTGGAAGCGTTCTCGATCCGCGAGGCCCAGCTCGTCGGGGTGTCGCGCAGATACCAGGTCAGCGGCCAGCCGGCTTCGCCGGCGACGGTGATGACGTTCTGGCCGGGAGCGACGCGTGTTTTTGCCTGCGGGATGACCTCCAGCGCGCGGATGAGGTCCCGAGTCGTCTGGACGTACGCGAGCATCTCGGCGTGCTTGGGCTCCCGTTCCTTGTCGTGGGCGCCGTAGCGGAAATTGGCGAGGATCATCCCGCCGGTGTTCACGACCAGGAGAAAACCGATCGCGCCGAGGGCAACGCGCGAGCCGATCGATCCGCGTGTCTCCCAGAGGCTCGCCGCGCCGATCGCGCCGAGGATCGTTATCGGCAGGAGCGGGTGGACGGTCAACCAGGGAACTTTCTCGCGCGCCCACGCATAGATCAGCAGCGATCCGATCCCCCAGAAGGCAATGAACTGGATGAAGAGGGGCAGGGGCGATGGCGAGCCCCTCGACCGCCATATCGACACGGCCAACGCGGCCGCGGCGACGAGTGCGACCCCACGGAGCGGAAGCGCCGGCAATGACGGGACGACCAGCCCGAGCAGCCAGTAGACGATGACCGTCGCGCCGGTCGAGAGCGCCGCCCGAACCAGCGGGTCGCGGCGGAAATCGGCGCGGAGCAGGGCGGCGCAGGCCGCGATGCCGATCGCCGTCTCGTAGTAGGCGAGCTGCGGGATGTAATACCACCACGGTCCGGGGATCCGCGCGATCGTGTGCTGGCCCATCCAGTACTTGACCGCCTTCGGGATCGCCAGCCAATCACCCGGGTACTTCCCGAAGGAGGTGTACAGGGTGACCCAGATGACCATGAAGAGGATCCCGGCGGAGAGAATCGGAATCAACCGGCTCTGCGCCCATTTGGCACTGTCCCTGATTCCCGCGGCGAGCGACCTCATGTGCGGCTTGGTGGCGATGGCGCGTGCGAGGAGACGCCAGAGCCCGTACGCCACGAAGAGGATCCCCGTCATGTAGGCGTTTTCCTTCGTGACTCCCGCGAGGGCGAACGACGTGGCCGAGATCGTGAGCCAGCGGGCCAGATCGGTCTCGAGAAAACGCTGAAACGCGAGGATCGTGCCGAGAGTGAACACGAGCGAGTAGAGATCTTCCCGGATGAATCGGGAGAAGTACGAGAAGTGTCCCGAGGTCAGCACGAAGATCGCGTAGGCGAACGCGGCCTCCTTTCCGATCCAGCGTCGCAGCGGCCACGCGAATCCGATCAGGATCAGACCGAAGATCGCAGGCATCAGGCGCGCCGTCGTGTTCGTCGCGCCGAAGATCTTGTAGACGAGCGCGTTGACGTAGTAGAGGAAGGGTCCGTGATAGGCGGGGTCGTATCTCCATTCGCTCGTTCCCTTCGAGAGAACGTAGGACTGGTATGCGTGAATCGACTCGTCGTGATGGAGCGGCCGGTCACCGAGGTCCCAGAACCGCGTGATCACCGCCGTCAGGCACAAAACGACGATGCCGAAGGCGAGCCGGCGGGAGGGGCGGAGACGCTCCGGAGACACCGGCCCGGCTTCGCTCACGGGGACCCCCTCGGCGCCTGGGGATCCGGGGAACCGCAAGGTCCACCGCCGCATCCTCCCAGTCGGATCTTCGAGACGGAATTGTTGCCGGAGCCGATGACGTAGAGGATACGGGTTTTCCGATCCAGGGCGACACCGGTCGGATGATCGAACCTCTGTCCCGACTCATCCGCGGTCATCCGCTTTCCGAGCCGTCCCTCCGCGTCGAGCTCCTGAACCGCTCCCGACGCCGGATCCGCCGCGTAGATCGTCCCGTTGTCGTCGACGACGAGATGGGGCTCGCCGCTCTCCCTCCAGCCGGGAAAGGGGATGGCTCGAACGAACTCGCCGTTTGGACCGAGAACCTGGATGCGGCGATTGTCCACGTCGGCGACGTAGATGGATCCGGACGGGCCGACCGCGATGCCGATCGGGTTGGCGAACCGGCCGGGGGCGGATCCGCGCTCTCCGACGATCCTGAGATTCTGAAGCATCGCGTCGTACGAGACGACGCGATGGTTTCCGGTATCCGTGACCCAGACACGCCCATCGGGGGCGACGGCGACGCCGCGCGGCCCGTAGAGTCCGCCGGCCGACGCCCGCGAGGCTCCGGCAACCGTAAAGGCCTGGATCCGACCGTTCCACGTATCGGCGATGTAGAGCGCCTCGCCGCGAATCGCGATCCCGCACGGCTCCCGAAGGCCGTACTCGCCCGATCCGCGCCCACCCCAGCCGCCCAGAAACCCTCCATCCGGATCGTAGACGCGAATGCGCGAGTGGCCGAAGTCGGCGACCCAGAGGCGCCCGTGGTCGTCGACCGCGGCCCCCCGCGGCTCCTTCAGGTTCGCATACGGCGGTTCGGCGCCCGTCGCTTTCTCCTGGATCGCGGGGCGCTCCTCTGGCTCGTCCTGCGACTGTTCCGGCCCCCTATTCTCCGGCAGAGTCTCCCTCGCCGGCGTGACGACGTCCTGCGTATCTCCACCTGCGACCCGGTAGATCTGCGCTTCCGGGTTTTCGTAGGCGAGCTGGAAGAGCTCCTTATCCGTTCGGAACTTCCGAAGGCCCTCCGGAGGATAGGTCTTGCGCTCGAGCCAGCCGACGTAGACGTACCCAACGCGGTATCGCCGGAGCAAGGACTCGACGCGCGTGACTTGGGGACTCGAGTAGATCGTCTTGACCACCTCGCGTCGCGTCTCGATCTCGGACTCGGGGTTGCCTCGCTGTTTGACATGGTAGTCCCAGCCCAGAATCGTCGGCAGTCCCGTGTTCATCGAGATGCGACCGAAGTCCTGATACGAAGGACCCTGGGCTTCGAGCACGACCGGCGTTCCTTTGAGCTTCTGACGCAGCCACAGGACGGCCCGGTACTCGCCGGGGTGGGAGGCCTGGAGGTATCGCAGGCCGTCTAAGGACGGCCCCGAGTAAGGCGCGAAATGGCGGGAGACCGCCGCCCGTCCGGCCGTTACGCTCGTAAACGCCGCCGCGGCCACGAGCGGAAGCAGTGCGAGGCGCGCCGGCAGGGCCCACGTCTCCAGAGCGCCGCGCCGCTCGCGCGAGCGAAACACGAGCACGGCCGTCGCCACCGCGAAGAGTAGCCATGCCTCCAGGTACAGTTTGAAGAACGTGTTCATCCGGTCATAGATGTAGATGCGCTGACAGTAGAGGATCAGAAAAAAGGCCGTCGCGATGAACCCGAAGGCGAGCCGATCCTCCTGGGTCTCGGCGAGAGCGAAGAACGCGATGAGAAAGAGAGCCAGGCCGCAGGCGAGAAAGACGTTGGGCGCGCGCCACGCGGCGAAAGCCAGCGCCGCCGCGGTGGCGAGGACGAAGATCCAGCGCGCGAACCGCTCGACACCCCGGTCTGCCAGCCGGCCGGAGACGGCGGCGAGCCACCAGGCGACCGCCAGGAAAAAAAAGAGGCCGAACACCGTCAGTTGATCGATCCCGAGCGTCGACGGCTCCAGGTTTCGGCCGAGGGCCGGACGCTGGCCCATGCGCACCCAGAGCGGACGCGTGAAGAGATACGCGGAGGAAGCCGCCACCAGCAGTCCCGCCGCCGCGCGTCCGAAGTTCGGAAGCGTCAGGCGGCCCCCCGCGAAGGCCGCGCACAGCGGAACCAGGATGAGAAGCCCCGTCAACAGCGGCACGTCCCACGCATTCGTCAGCGCCTGCGCCGCGGCGAGGAAACCGAGGAAGATCGCCGATAGGAGCCGACCCGGCCAGCGAGCGACGGGCTCCGCGTGAAGCTTGACGAAGTGCAGGCTCGCCGCACAGAAGAGCAGGAAGGTCGGAATCGCGAGCACGTGCGCGTGCAGGTCGGCGAAGACGAGGCTCCAGAAGGGATACTCGTTGATCGTGTCCTTCACCACGCGCGAGGTCGCCCAGAAGTAGTCCCAATCCAGGGCGCGCTTGTGGACCAGCCACTCGCGCAGGCCGGCGAGATTGCCGAGGAGCACCGTCAGCGCTGCCCCGGCGATTCCGGCACGGCGCGTCCCCCCCCAATTGCGGACCAGAGCGAAGGCGCCTTGCAGAATCGTGCCGCCGAGCAGACCGAAAGCCAGGTTGAAGGTATATCTCGTCGACAGACCCGTCAGAAAGCTCAGGAAGACGACCATCTCCTGTCCGAAGAAGTAGTAGCCGAGCGGCGCGCCCGAAAACCACGGATCCGAGGGGGGCAAGGACGGCGTTCGGGCGAGAATGTTGAGAATCGAGAAGTCCATCGGCTTCTCCCCCCAGTAGATCTCGGGGTTGAGCGCGCGAATGCCGAGGAAGAGCAGAAATCCCAAGGCAAAGGCGATCTCGCTTTCGAGCAGGGAGCGCCCCCGTTCGAAGAGAAACCGGACGAGATCCAGGCCGCGCAGGCGAAGGGCGGCGGCCGAGACGGCGGCGAGGAGGAAGAAACAGCCGATCGCCGTTCCGCGCCCGTTGGACGCGAGGCGCAAGGTGAGGATCACCGTCATCATCCAGGTCGCCAGGATCAGTCCCAGGATTCTCGCGAAGCCGAAGCCCCGGTCCTCCAGCCGTGGGAAGAGCGCGAAGGCGATGGGAAACGCCACGACCCCTACGGCCGCCAGAGCGAGGTACCAGAGAATCGCCGCGGTCAGCGACCCGGTTTCTTCCGTCCCGACGGCGCGGTCCGTCGTCTCGGGCGCGGGACGGCGCGGGGGCTCGAGCGGCGCCACGGTGTGCCGCCGCTTCCTGGGCCACTTCTCCCATTCGTCGAGCGTCTTCGCCGGCGGAGGGAGCGCGGCGAGAAGGATCGATCGGAGTCTCGCGAGAGAGAAGTCGGGCCCCTTCCGGAAGAGCAGGACACGGGGGTGGTCGTAGACCGTGAAGGCTTCGTCTGCCGCGTCGTCCCGGATCCGGAGAGGACCGAGCGAAGGGTACGACGTGAAATCGCCGACGAATCGGAAGCCCGCCCGACCCTCGAAGAGCGCGCGGTAGTAAGCGATCGTCATCGGAAAGACATCCGGCAGGCGCGTGAGGCTGCCGTAGGCGCGGTTCGACGTGACGGCGATCGTGTCGGCCTTGCCGAGCGCGCGCAGCAGCTCCTCGACCTTCGCGGCATCGTCGGGGCCGACCAGGTTCAACTCCACGCCGCCGTAGGCCCCGTTGTCGTAGCCGGGCATCGGAAGCGGCAGGCCGTCGTCCCAGGTCTCGTTGGCGATGGGACGGGGTGGCTGGATGTTCTGGTAGATCCAGCGCGACGCGGTCACGCGCGTGACCTCGCGGCGGTAGATCGAATCGAAGGCGAGGGCGCACAGAAAAGCCCCCGCGAGAGCCAAGGCCGGCAGGGCGCGGCGTGCCCGCGCAAACGGCAGCCTCGTTGGCTCGCGCGCCAGGCGCTCGAGAAAGAGCGCGGCGAAAACGGCGAGGACGGGGTAGACCGGATAGAGGTAGCGAATCGACTTGACCATCGTCAGACCGTGGTAAGCGATCAGCACGGCGACGTGGAGCAGAAGCGGAAGAAGAGCCCGGCGCCTCCGGTCGGTGAGCGCCCCGACCGCCCAGACCACGCCCGCGAGGGCGGGGAGGCCAAGAAACGGAGTGGCGCCCCAGAGCACGATGTTGCGGATCGGAAAGAGGAAGCCGCGGCCGGCCCACTGGAAGTTCGGCGGGAAGCCCGCGACGGAGCGGGTCAGCCGGGTCAAGCCCTCGAGGTCGTGGATCCAGCGCGGATCGAGCCGGAAGGAGAAGGGCGTATTGCCCGCGAAGGCATACGGAAAGGCGAGTCGAACGACGACGGCCGCGATCGCCAGGATCCCGAGTCCCTGTCGCAGGATCGCGAGCCCCGCGCGCGTCCGAGCCCCGGGCGGAGGAAGTCCTTCCCGCAGCGCCCCCAACACAACGGCGGCCGCGACCGGCAGCGCCAAAGCGAGTCCGGTGATCTTGCAGGCGACGGCGAGGCCCAAGGCCGCGCCGGCGAAGGCCGCCACGGCCACGCCGCGCTTTCCCTGTGCGATCCGCACCGCGGCATAGAGAGTCGCGGTGGTGAAGGTCGTCAGGTACGTCTCGACCGTCCAGAAATGGGAGAGCTGAATCGCGAGCGGGCTCGCCGCCAGGAGACCCGCGCCGAGCAGGGAGGTCTTTCTTCCGGTGAAGCGGCGCAGCATCCGGTAGACGAGCCAGATGCTCACGAGGTCGAAGAGGGCGGAGAGGGCACGGCCGACGAGGAATGTCCCGTCGTATCCGGTCTTCCCGACGAGCCTGCCCACAAAGTGCGCAAGGAGCATCGGGAGCGTCCCGTAGACGAATGATCCGTAGCCCAGGTTGTAGGGATTGAGCCGGGAAGTTCGCGAATCGAGATAGTCCGTGAAGCTCTTCGGCCCGGAAAGCTTCTCCTCGACCATCGAGATGAAGCGCTCGTCGGGATGCAGGTGGTGGTGCGCGTCCCAATCGATGCCGTGGAGGCGAAAGATTGCCGACGCCGCGAGAATGAGTAGAAAGAGAATGCGGGCTCGGGGTCTCGTCATCTCAGCCGCTCGGTCTCCGCGCCTTCACCGAAAGGATCACGGTCGATTTACCCTCGTCGGAGACCGGGTCGTTGAGCGCGTCGATCGCGTTGAAGACGGCGCGGCCGAGGTTGAGCGGCCTCCATCGGGAGCCGGTGTTCGAGCCGTAGCGGAATCGATCGGCTTCGGCCAGCCATCCGCTCTGCACGAGTCGCATCCCGAGCCCGTAGACGAGGTTGTGCGCAAATGGAAAACAATGATGCACGAACTGTCGCACGTCTTCCACGTCGAGGCGGGCCCGCTCGACTAACGAGAGAATCTCTTCCCGTTTGTAGAGGCGGACGTGGTCGGTCCAGAGGCCGCCGAAGACGCCCTCGCGTATCGGCGTCCATCCGAGCCGTTCCCGGACCCAATTGATCGGATCCCAGAGGAAGGGGTAGTCGTGGTTCGGGACGGTGATCGCGACGAGACCTCCGGGACGCAACACACGCCGGACTTCGGTCAACCCCCCGAAATCGTCCGGCAGATGCTCGAGCACTTCGGAGAGGACGACCTTGTCGAACGTCGCGTCGGCGTAGGGGAGCCTGCCGATGTCGGCAGCGACAACCGAGGCGCGACCCGAGAGCTCGCGCCGGGCGACCGCCAGCCGAGCCGGGTCGTAGTCGGAGCCCGTCAGCCGGCACGCCGTCAGCTCGCCGATCACCTTCAGGAACCAGCCGAGCCCGCAGCCGCAGTCCAAGACTCGATCCTGAGGCTCGATGTTCAGATATTCGAGGACCACGCGGACGCGCCGCTTGGCGGCCATGTCCGCCTCGTTGGCGAGCATCCGCGCCAGCGCGGCTTCGTCCCAGCGGGGGCTCAAGCGGTCCCGGCCGCCGGGGTGGAGAGCCTGGTGAACAGCGCCTCGTAATCCGCCGTGCTCCGCGCCGCGTCGAAGATGCTCCGGACGCCCTCGGGAGGCTGCACGAAGGCGTCGCGGTCGGCAAGCACGCGCACGATGCCCCGGGCGAGGCCCTCGGGATCGCCGGGAGGAACGTGCAGACCCATCCCGGTCACGCGCACGACTTCGCGTGCGCCCGGGATGTTGGCGGACACCAGCGGCGTTCCGCAGAGGATCGCCTCGATTTGCGTGCTCGGGAAGCAGTCCGTGCGCGACGGGAGAACGAAGGCGTCGCACATGCCGTAGAAATCGGCGAGCCTCTGCGGATCCGTCAGGAGACCGAGCATGGTCACGTGCTTCCGGACCGGCTCGAGCAAGGGGCGGCACCGCTGTCCGAAGCGCTCATAAGACGGCTCCTCGCCCGCGTAAACGAAGTGTGCCCGCGGCAGCTCGGCGAGCACGTGCGGAATCGCGCGCAGAAGGTAGTCGAACCCCTTCTCCTCGACCCAGCGCCCGGCGAAGCCCGCCACCGGGCGTCCCTCCAGGCCGAGCTCGCGGCGCCATCGAGCGACCGAGGCTTTCTCCGGCGCTGGGATCTCCGCCGGCGGGTAGATGCAGTCGAGCTTGTGCAGAAAGGGGCGCAGGAAGCGGGAGCTCTCCGCGTAATCGCAGCTGTGGACCGTCACCCGCGTCGCGGCGCGCAGCGCCTGCGTCATGAGCGACGTGACCGAAGTCTCGATGAGTCGATTCAGGGCGCCGCCCGGCATGACGAGATCGCCGTGGTGCGTGAAGACGGTCGGGATCGTCCATCGTCGACCCACGAAGGTCACGAGCGGCGCCTCCAGGAGCGGGGTATGCATCTGGATGAGGTCGGCTCCTCGAGCCAGGCGCCAGAGGGCGGCCGGGAAGGAGGGCATGAGAACCCCGCGAGAGAGGCGTCCGTGGACCGGGAGCCGAACGACCCTCACGCCGGCGATCTCCTCCTCGCGCGGGAGAGTCGGGATGTGTCGGGAGGTCAGCACGGTGACCGCGTGGCCGCGGCGAGCCAGCCCCTCGGCGAGGCGCTTCGCATAGGCCGTCAGGCCCGTCCAGTGCGGGTGGTAGTACGTCAAGACCATCAGGATTCTCATTGCGGGCGCACGACGGCGTAGATCGTCGTATCCGCGGCTCCGGCGACGGGGGCCAAAAATGGCAGGTTCGCGACCGCGTCCGCGGACGGATAGGTCCGCCGCTCGATGCCGCCGACGACCACGTGCGTCACGCGGTATCTCTGAATGGTTTCCCATGCCACGCGGGCGTCGGGCGTCGTGTAGAAGCGCTTTACCCAAGCGGCTCTTTCGGCCACTTCGGGATCGTTCGACCGCCACAGTCCTTCGTGGTTGGCCCAGCCCAGAACCGTCGGGATGCCGGTGTGCGAGGAGATCCGCGCGAACTCGGAGTAGGGATCTCCCGTGGCTTCCATGACGACCGATTTAACCGGCGCATTCGCAATCAGCCACTCGATGGCTGCGGCGTCGCCGGGGCTGCGCCGCGCCAGAGGCCCCCGGGCATCGAGCGAAAGAGGGCCGTCCTTCTGTCGGAAGCGGGACACGACGACGTTGATGGGCCAGAGCAGGGCGAGAATCGTGGCCGCCACGATGACGGCGCGTAGGACGGGTCGCTTCGCCGCGGCCGTCCTCCAGGCGCGGCCCGCGAACACCGAGGAGCCGATCGCCAGGAGCGGCCAGGCCTTGTGGTAGAACTTGAATATCGTGTTCATCCGTTGAAGGTCGTGGCCGTAGTTGTCCTTGAAATAGACGACCTCGCATCCGGCGATCATTCCGAGTGCGAGGAGGATCAGAAACGCGGCGAAGAGAGCATCGGGATCTCCCTCCGGAGATGCTGAGCGGAGCGCCTGCCAACCCGCTCGCGCGGCGAGACAACCCACAAAGAGCACCAACGATAAGCCGGGAGCTCGGTCCCAGAGGGCGATCAAGAGAGCGGCGGCGCCGGCGCCGACCAGAAAGAGATCGCGGCGGCGCCGACCGGTCTCCGAATCTTCGCGCGCCGCCGGCCAGAGCGCGACCGCACCGACGGCGAAGAGGATTCCCCAGACCCCGAGCATCTCGAGCATCCCGGAAGTCAGATCGGCGCGCCCGATACCCTGATTGACGAGATGGAAGGAGGCGGTGTAGGGCCAGAAGAGAGCCAGAGAGAGAAAGAAGAGCGCAAGGCCGACGAGACCGCCGATGGCGGCGGGTCCGGGCCGCGGCAGCCGCTTTCCTCCGGTAGGCCGGAGCGCGCCGCACGACACGAGGAGAATCCCGAGAGCAGGCATGTTCCAGAGGCTCGCCGCGCGAGCCGTGCCCGCCGTCAAAGCGACCAGAATCATCCCCGGCCATTGTCCGGCGCCCGCGGAGGTTCCGAGCTCGAGCCACCGGTGGGCCACGCAAAAGGCCGCGACGAAGTAGGGGAACGCGAGCAGATGCGGATGAAGGTCGGCGTGAAAAAACGTGAAAAACGGAAACTCGTTGATCGTGTTCCCGGCGGCGATCACCCGCGAGGCGTGCCAGTAGTCAAAATCGGCGGCGAACGGGGCAATCCAGGCGTCGAAGGCCCCGGCCAGATTGCCGGCGAAGACGGTCGCGAAGCCCGCCGCGACACCCACGCCGAGATCTCCTCGCGACAGCCGGAATCCCAGGCAGGCCGCGGCGACGAAGGAGAAGCCGGCGAAAGTGGCGACGGCGAGGTTGTACGCCACCATCGGCGCCACCCCCGCGAGCTTCGCTTGGGCGGCGGCCAGCAGGTAGCCCCAGTAGTAGTAATTGATGGTTTTTCCCGACATCCATGGATCCGCCGGGGGCATCCCGGAGTAACGCGCGAGCGAGTTCAAGAACGCCAGGTCCATGAACTTCTCGGCGCCGAGAATCGCAGGGCCCGCCGCGCGGACGACGAGGAACACGCCCGTCGCCGACCAGAACAGAATCGCCGCGAGCTTCTCCTCCCGGCCCCAGATCCCGCCAGACTTCGGATCCTCGGCGGGCGCGCGCCTCCTCGTCAGCCAGGCGACGCCCCCGACGGCGGCGACCGCTAACATCAGCGTGAACCGCTGGAATCCGAGCGGCGTGATGAGCGAGAGGACCCACGCGACGTACGCGACGATCGCCAGGCCGATCGGCCGGGAGAGAAGCGCCGCGTCCCGGCGGTTGCCGAAGAAGGAGCGCAACAGCGGGAGGACGGCGAGGCCCACGATCTCGGTGGCGAGGGCCCATGCCAGAATCTCCCGCATGAACGAATCCATTGTAGACGACCCGCGGCTCCTCGCCGGCCGACGATGACCGACCGGATCCCGTTTCGCGTTCGCCCCATGCTCGCGACACTCGTCGGTGAGCCCTTCGACCGGCCCGGATGGGTCTACGAGGAAAAGTACGACGGCTATCGGATCCTCGCCTACAAGGAGGGGACGAAGGTGACGCTCCTCTCGCGCAACGATAAGGATCGGACGGCGACCTTTTCCGGCGTGGCGAAGGCCGTCGGCGCGCTCCGCGAACGCACTCTGCTTCTCGACGGCGAGGTCGTGGCCTTCGACCGCAAGCGCATTTCTCGCTTTCAGCTTCTGCAGCGCGGCGACGTCGCCCAGGAGTTCGCCGTCTTCGACTGCCTCTATCGAAGCGGCCGAGACCTTCGCCGCCAGCCGTTGACGGCCCGCCGCAAGGAGCTCGAGGCTGCCCTCGGACGGGCGGCGGAGCCGCTCTTCGTTTCGCGCCGCCTGGCATCGAATGGTCTCGCGGCCTACCAGGCCGCCAAGAGAAAGGGTTTCGAGGGGCTCGTCGCCAAGGACGGGACGTCGGTCTACGAAGAGGGGCGCAGCACGAAGTGGCTGAAGGTGAAGGTCCACCAGGAAGAGGAGCTCGTCATCGGTGGCTATACGCCGCCGCGCGGCTCACGCGAGCATCTAGGCGCCCTTCTTCTCGGCGCCTACCGCGGGAAGAACCTCCACTTCGTGGGCAAGGTCGGAACCGGGTTCTCGGGACAGACGCTGGCGGCGCTCGCGAAGACTTTTCGGCCGCTCGTCCGCAAGAGCCCGGCCTTCGTCAATCCGCCCCGCGAGAAGGGCGCGATCTGGCTCGAGCCGCGGCTGGTGGCGCAGATCGCGTTCCAGGAATGGACGGCGGACGAGAAGCTGCGGCAGCCCGTCTTTCTGGGATTGCGCGACGACAAGAATCCGAAGGAGTGCCGGCTGCCGCAAACCGTGTGACGCGGTGCACCTCGGCGCAGGCGAAGAGCTCGCCTTCGAAGACCGAACGCACGAGCGACTTCGGTGGTAGACTGGTCCAACAATTAGAGTCAGAACGTCGGAAAGTGTGGCCCGTCTTCGCCGGAGGTTCGCCTCTGGCGGGGCCCGGCCGCGAGGTTGACCGAAGGAGGTCGAGTCGTGAGGCACACAGCGATCCGCAGTTTCCTGGTGGTGTCCCTGGCGGTCGGGTTGGCTTCGGCCGCGTATGCGCAACGGCCGACCACGAGCCACTCCGGCGCCGCCCTTCCGGCCTCGCCGCGCCCGCCGGTGTCGCCGCTCGTGATCCTCTACGACCAGTACAACAACGCCAGCACACTGGCGACCGGCTCCCAGGACTTCGAGACGGCGTTCGATGCCTTCGACGATCAGGGCGCCGACGATTTCGTCGTGCCGGGCGGCGAGAGCTGGTCGATCGAGGGCACCGATGTGCAGGGGGTGTACTTCAACGGTCCGGGGCCCGCCCCCTCCGTCAACGTCACGCTCTTTGCGGACAGCGCGGGACTCCCTGGAGGCGTGCTTTGCGATTATCTGAATCTGGTGCCAACGGACACGTCCGGCAGCTTCAGCATCACGTTTCCCTCGCCGTGCGTCCTGGGCCCCGGCGCCTACTGGGTGGCCGTCCAGGCGCGGATGGATTTCGGCTCCGGCGGCCAATGGGGATGGACGGATCGGACGGTTCAGTCGAACAACCCGTCCGTCTGGCGCAACCCGGCCGACGGCTTCGGCACGGGCTGTACGAACTTCACGACCAAGACCACGTGTATCCCCGGGGCCGGCGGCCCCGACTTCGTCTTTCGTCTCTTTGGGTCGATCCTGCCGGCCGGCGGCGTCATTCCGCCGGCGCCGCCGGAATGCGGCAGCACGACTGTCTTCTTAACCAACTCGACACCCGTGCCGATCGTGGACCTGGGCGTCGTCACCTCCACGATCGTCGTCTCCGGCGCCGGCACCTACCTCTGGGACCTGAACCTCATCACCAACATCCGGCACACCTTCAACGGCGATCTGGACATCACCCTGATGTCGCCCGCCGGAACGATCGTGACGCTGACGACCGACAACGGCGGCGGCGCCGACGACGTCTTCAACGGGACCGTCTGGGACGACCAGGCCAATCCGGGCGGGCAGGTCCCCTACACGTCGAACAACGGCCTGGTGACCGATCAGGTCTACGCCAACCTCGTGACGGCGAGCCCTCTCGTCCCCGAGGAGGCCTTCGGCGCCTTCGTCGGCGAGGACCCCAACGGCACCTGGACCCTGACGATCAGCGACGATGCTGGCGGCGACGTCGGGACTCTCGACAGCTGGTCGTTGCAGGTCACGACGCTGAACTCCGGCCCTAGCATCTCCGTATCCAACGATTTCTTCAACAGCACACCCGTGCCGATCGTGGACCTGGGGGTCGTCACGTCCACGGTTCCGATTTCGGGTCTCGGCACCCGCATCTGTAGCATGAACGTCACGACCGACATCAGCCATACGTTCAACGCGGACCTGGACATCACCCTGATGTCGCCGGCGGGAACCGTCGTGACGCTCACCACCGACAACGGCGGCGGCAACGACAACGTCTTCGCCGGCACCGTCTGGGACGACAAGGCCAATCCGGGCGGGCAGGTGCCCTACACGTCGAACGATGGCCTGGCGACGGATCAGGTCTACGTCAACGGCGTGACAGCGACCCCGCTCGTGCCGGAAGAGGCGCTGGCCGCCTTCTACGGGGAGAACCCGACCGGGACCTGGACGCTGACCATCTCGGACGACGCGGGCGGCGACGTCGGCACCCTCAACAGCTGGTCGATTCACGTCGTGACGTGCAGCTGCGCGATCGCCGAGCCGGACGTCCCGCTTCGAGTCGACGAGCACGCGGGAAGCGGCTCGTCCTCCGACTTGAACGGCGTCTTCGAGCTCGGCGAAACGGTGCAGGTCGAGCCGACCTGGACGAACCCCGGCGCCTCGCCCTTCGACCTGCACGGGTTCGGGTTGAACTTCACGGGACCTGCTGGGCCGACCTACACGCTCGGCGACAACTCCGCCGCGTACGGGACGATGGCTCCGGGCGCCACGAGCAACTGCTTCGACTCCACCGGCGACTGCTACGGCATGGGGGTAACGGGTTCTCGCCCGATCCAGCACTGGGACGCGACCTTCAATGAGCTCGCCGCGCCGTTCGCCCTCCCGTCGGGTGGACCCACCTACACCAAGCCCTGGACGCTCCACATCGGAGAGAGCTTCCCCGACGTGCCCCGGGGGAACCTCTTCTACCGCTTCATCGAGAACATCTTCCACAACGGCGTGACGGGAGGCTGCAACGCCACCGACTACTGCCCGACCAACTCCACGCTTCGCCAGCAGATGGCGGTCTTCGTCCTGAAGTCCAAGGAAGGGTCCTCCTATACGCCGCCCGCCTGCGCGGGAGTCTTCGCCGACGTGCCCTGTCCGAGCCTCTTCGCCGACTGGATCGAAGAGCTCTTCAACCGCGGGGTCGTCGCCGGCTGCGGCGGCGGCAACTACTGCCCGACCAACCCGGTCCTGCGCCAGCAGATGTCGGTCTTCCTCCTGAAGACCCTTTTGGGCTCGAGTTACGTGCCGCCCGCCTGCACCGGCATCTTCGCGGATGTGCCGTGTCCGAGCCTCTTCGCCGACTGGATCGAGGATCTCTTCAACCGCGGGATCGCGGCAGGCTGCGGCGGCGGCAACTTCTGTCCGACCAACCCGACGACTCGCGGCCAGATGTCTCCCTTCCTGGTCAAGACCTTCGGGCTGCTGCTCTACGGACCGTAGCCCGCGTCCGGGAGTCTCCTCGGGGCCCCTCGCCGAGGGGCCCTTCCCTTTTTGGGCTGGCGATGGCGCGGAAGCCGGGCGGCAATATATTAGTAACTGCTTATATGTCCTTGCGGAACGAAGATGGTCTTCTCGACCGTGGCGTGAACGGTGCCCTCGGCGTCCGCGAGGTCGATGGTGTAGACGCGGTCGACCGGGGGGGCCGGACGCGCACCTCGCGGAAGTCGCCCGCGATGTAGGTGATGCGCGCTCCGGTGCCGCGGTAGGCGGGGAAGAGGTTGAAGCCCCAGCGCAGCCGCCGCGAGGTCCAGGATTCCGGCACGGCGCCAATGCTAAGCTGAAAGACGAATGGCAATCGATGAGCCGGGCTACCTGAGGCTGCTCGAGACGGGGGAGCTAGAGCGGCGGGTCGAGAAACTCTATGCGCTCCTCTCCTCCTGCACCGTCTGTCCCCGACTCTGCGGCAACGATCGCCTCGGCGGCGTGCGCGCGTCGTGCGCGTCGGCCGAGAATCCCGTCGTCTCGGCCTACACGGCCCACTTCGGCGAGGAGCCCTTCCTCTCCGGCACGCGCGGCGCGGGGAACGTCTTTTTCGGCAACTGCAATCTCCGTTGCGTCTATTGCCAGAACTATCAGATCAGTCAGGGCTACGCCGCGCAGAAGTCCAATGAAGTGCCGGTCGAGCGGTTGGCCGAGATGCTCCTGGAGCTGCAGGAGCGCGGCTGCCACAACATCGGGTTGGTCTCTCCCACCCACTACGCGCCTCAGATGGCGAAGGCGGTGCTGATGGCCGCCCGCCGCGGGCTCCGCCTGCCGATCGTCTACAACACCAATGCCTACGACTCGGTCGAGGTTCTGCGCCTGCTCGACGGGATCGTCGATGTGTATCTGCCCGACCTCAAGTACGCCGACTCTGCGGCGGGGTGGCTCTACTCGAAGGTCCCGGACTATGCCGAGAGGGCGCGCGAGGCCCTCGTCGAGATGTTCCGGCAGAAGGGCTCGCGGCTGGCGATCGGTGATGACGGGCTTCTGCGGGGAGGCCTGCTCGTCCGAGTGCTGGTCCTGCCCCATCGCGTGGCGGGAGTCGCCGAATCGCTCGCTTGGATCGCTGAAACACTGTCGCCCAACGTCGCGATCTCCCTGATGGCTCAGTACTACCCAATTCACCGCGCCGCCGACAACGAAAAATACCGGGCGCTCAACCGTTCGATCATGGCCGCCGAGTGGCAGGAGGCCCTCGGGGCACTCGACGAAAACGGATTCTCCAACGGGTATCAGCAGGAGCTCGAGACCGCGAATCGATACTATCGGCCCGACTTCACCGACCCGGTGACTCCGTTCCGGGACATCCGGGACTTTCGATAAGCAGAGGTCGCAAGCTCGCGTCGTCCGTTCGGACAGTGGCCGCCGCGGCGGCTTCGGCGTTACACTGTGCTCGCTACCCGGGAGGGTGAGGGATCGCGTGCCGGCCGGGGCCCAGTGCCCCGGCCCCTGTTTTTATCTCGGCGCGACGGTCGCAAGAGGCTCGCAGGCGTTGACGACCGCCGTCGTGAAATCCGAGGCGACCGTGAACGTCGTGGAGGCGATGGTCTTATCCCCTTGTCGGATCTCCAGGCGGTAGTCTCCCGGGCTCGCGAAGAATCCTCCGGTCTTCACCGTCCGCTGGAGCTGCTGCGCAGCGCTCGAGGCGGGGATCGTGACGAGAGACCGCTCCGCGCCGTTCGGGGCACGCGCGAGGAGACGCGTCGCCTCCGCGATTGGCGCCGCGATCCGCGCCGACAGCGTGAGGCGCCGAACGCTGCCGGCGAGCTGCCACCGAGCCTCGCGCGATTCGCCTCCCGGCACGAAGACCCGAAGGATCGAAAACGAGGGAGGCACCCCCATTCTCTCCAGTGCCCCCACGACTGTGGAGACGACGCACCGCGCCGCCACCGGGTTGCCCTCGATCGACGCCGCCGAAAACCGAGAGTGCTGAAGGGAATTCTCGGCGAATGGCACGAGAGCGTCGAAGGTCGCGCCGACGAGGCGGGCGCCGCGCACCGAACCGTCGCGCTCGACGACGATCTCTTCGACGACCTCTCCGCCGATGCGCGCGGTCTTGTAGGTGGCCGGCAGGGAGATGGCTCCGGCGGAGAGCATCCGGGGCGGGACCAGCCCGGCGCAGGGGGGCCCTTCGGGACCGGCGGCGGTCGCGCACGCGAGAACCGTGGCGAATCCCGCTCCCGCGATCGAGAGGCGTCCGCCGCGCGGGAGTCTCACGGTTTCGGAATGACGAAGGAGAAGTGGGCAGGATCGGCGGCGAGCCAGAATTGCCCGCCGCCGGCGCTCCCCTTGTCCACGGTGAACCGCAGCATCCAGACGCCGTCCTCCCAGTCGTCGTCGATCCGGGCGACGACGGGGATCCGGACCTCGGTTGCCTTCGCCGGCACCGCGACCGGCGGCTGGAACACGGGAATCCGCCGTCCCCTCGGCGAGATCGCTTCCACGCGAACGGTCAGCGTGCGGTCTTGCGTTCGCGGGGGGAGGTCGAGGAGCGCTTCGGCCCGCAAGGCCGGGTCTTCTCCGCGCCGAATCGGGAAGCCTTCCGGCGCCGTCGCCTTGCCCGAGGCATCGGCGGGGGAGATCGAGACGTCGCCAAGGATCGGAGCGGGAATCTCGCCCCGCTTCTCGCTGGTGATTCGAAATCGGACGCCGACGTTGGCGAAGATCTCGACGGGCTTCCCCTCCCGCGTCGCCGGCCGGAATTCCCACTGTTTGACGGCTTCGAGAGCGGGCGCGACGAAGTCTTTGTGGCTCGTCGCGATCGCTTGCAGGCCGGTGATGCGTCCGCGCGTGTCGATGCGCCCGACGAGCAGGACGTTTCCCTGAACCTGCGTCTTCGAGAGATTGTCGGGGTATGCCGCCTTGACGTACTTCGTCTGAACGGCGGCCGTCGTTTCGGCGTTCGCCGCGGAAACGACGAGGGCCGCCGCGGAGACGGCGAGACACAGGGGGATCCTTCGCCGCAGACCGGCGGTCCTTCTCACGCCGCGGGACTCTCGAAGGCGCGGCGGGCGTGGTAGGAGGAGCGGACGAGCGGCCCCGCTTCGACGCGGAAGAACCCTATCGCCTCGCCGTCCTGGCGGAGGATCTCGAACTCCTCGGGCGTGTAATACCGCTCGATCGGCAAACGCCGCTCGTGCGGCTGCAGGTATTGGCCGATCGTCGCGATGTCGCATCCGACCCCTCGCAGATCCCGAAGGGCGGCGCGAAGCTCGTCCATCGTCTCGCCGAGCCCGACCATCAGGCCGGACTTGGTCTTCCAGGAGGCGCGGTCCCTCTTCCGGCGCGCATCGGCGCGCGCGAGAAGCTCGAGCGAGCGCGCGTAGGTCGCGTCCGGCCGAACGCGACGATAGAGGCGTGCGACCGTCTCGGTGTTGTGGTTGAGAATCTCGGGGGTCTCTTCGAGCACGAGGTCGAGAGCCTCCCAGTTGCCGCAGAAGTCGGGAATGAGGACTTCGACCGTGCAGCCCGGATTGCGGCGCCGGATGGCGCGGATTGTCGCGGCGAAGTGGCCGGCCCCGCCGTCTTCGAGATCGTCGCGGTTGACGGAGGTGACGACGACGTGGGCGAGACCGAGCTCGCGCGCCGCCTCCGCCACCCGCTCGGGCTCCCCGGGATCGAGCGACCCCGGTTTTCCCTTGCCGACGGCGCAGAAGCCGCAGTGGCGAGTGCAGATGTCCCCCATCAGCATGAAAGTCGCCGTGCGCTCGCGAGCCCAGCACTCGTGGATGTTCGGGCAGCGCGCCTCCTCGCAGACCGTCACGAGCGAAAGCCGCCGCATCATGCCGCGGACCTCCTCGTACTCCCCCGTCGTATTGAGGCGGACCTTGAGCCACTCGGGACGCTCCAGCCTCGAGGGCCGGCCGTGGACGGGAAGATTGGTCTTCACGCCCGGATTATCTCCCGTCCGAAGATCCGACCGAAATGGTAGAGGACGAGCACCGCAACCTCCGGCAAGGACACGCGCCGGCCGAGCTGGCGCTCGACGGTCGTCACGCCGCCGTCGGTGATGCCGCACGGCACGATGCCGGAAAAGGAGGAGAGCGTCTCGTCGGCGACGTTGAGCGCGAAGCCGTGCGTCGTGATCCAGCGCGAGAGGTGCACCCCGATCGCCGCGATCTTGTCGTTGCCGACCCAGACGGAGGTCACGCGCTCCTTGCGGTCGGAGCGCTCCGCCGGAATGCCGAGGTCCGAGAGCGTTCGGATCAGCACCTCTTCCAGGTCCGTGACGTAGCGCTTGACGTCGCGTCGGTCGGGCGAGAGGTTGACGATCGGGTAGCCGACGAGCTGGCCCGGGCCGTGGTAGGTCACCTTGCCGCCGCGGTCGGACTCGCGCACCGCGATGCCGAGCCGCCGGCAGCGCTCGGAACTGAAGAGGATGTCGGCCGCGGCGGCGTTGCGCCCCAGCGTGAAGACGGGCTCGTGCTCCAGAAGCAGGAAGCTCTCCTCGCCTCCTTCGAGCACGCGCGCGGCCGCCTCGCGCTGGAGCGCGAGCGCACGGTCGTAGTCGATCCGGCCGAGCCATTCGGCCCGGATGACCCGCCGACGGGTTGCGGTAACCGCCTCCATCGAACGGAGTCTACCGTCAGTAACCGAGGAGCAACGTGTCCTGCCCCTTCGGAACGGCGGCGCCGGGGAAGAAGCCCGCCGACATCCAAACGACCCGAAGGCCCGCGGTTTCGACCATCCGGAAGAACACCGACTTCTCGTAGGCGACCGCAGCCTCGGGCCGGCGGCGCGACCGCCACCGGACGAGGCCTTCGCCGTCGGCGCCGGGAAAGGCGCGAGACACCGCTGCAAGCTCGGGCGCGCTCGCGTCGAAAAGAAATGCGGTCACGACGGCGGCGCGCCCCGGCTGGAGCGTCCGGTGGATCTCGGAGAGATAGTGCGCGGCGTCGGCCGCCAGCAAATGCGTGAAGACGGACTTCGCCAGGATCAAGTCCGCCGCTCCGTCGTCGAGCGGGAACCGATAGCTCGCGACCGGAGGTCCCGACCTCGAGCCGTACACCGACGCGATCTCCGCCCGCACGAAGGAGAAGCGCGGATCGGATCCGTATCGCCGTCGGCACCACCGAATCGAAGGAGCATGGACATCGAAGCCCACGTAACGTCCGGCGGACCCGAGCCGCGGGGCGAGCTCCGGGACGATCGCGCCGGCGCCGCAGCCGATGTCGAGAACCCGATCCGCGTCGCGGAGCAGCGCCAGCTCGTCGAGGAAGGCGCCGAGCTCACGCGCGGAGCGTTCGAAGGCCGATACGGGTCCGGTGTGGCGGCGAAGCCAGAGCGGCGGGAGCGAACGCTTCCCTCGAAGGCGCCGCCAGGCCGATTCCGCCGGGCTCGCCAGCCACAATGCCGTCGTGCGCGCGCGCCGAAGGGCGTCGTTGATCATCGCCGATCGAGCGCGCCGAACACGCCGTAGAGCAGCAGCACCGGATCCCAGTAGGGGACGCGGTAACGCCAGACGACGATCAGCGCCACGTGCGCCGCCATCGTCAGGGCGAGGAACGCCAGGGCGAACCGCGCGACCCCGCGGCGCCGGGCCTTGGCGAGGCCGACGGCCGCGAGCGCGAAAAGCACGGAGTAGAGCAGCCCGACGGCGACGACGACGCCGATGGGCCAGAACCAGCGGCTCGGATACGGACGGAGCCAGTCGAGCGCCTTGCGCGCGACGAGCGCGAGCGCGCTCCGCGGATCGGCCCGCCACTCGGCGAGCGCGAGCCGTCCGAAGTACTCCGAGGGACGCCCGGCCGCCTGCGGATCCATCCGCGCGAGCGCCGCGATCCGTGCCCTCTTGTCGGAGTCGAGCGCGACGATCCAGCGGTCGTACTCCTCGCGGCTCCGGAGCTCGTAGAAGCGCCGGTTCCAGACGGAGTTGCCGTCGTAGAAGGTCGACCCGGCCATGTCGCTGACCGGCAGGAACCGCTCGAAGACGAGCGCGTTGCGGAGCGTCCATGGGCCGAGCGTGAAGACGAGGCCGGTGAATCCCGCCGCCGCGAGGTGCGCCCGCGCGCGGGGCGGGAGCCGCCGGTCGAAAAGCGGGGCGGCGAGGAGCGGAAGGAGGACGAGCGCGGAGGCGCGGGTGAGCGCCGCGAGCGCGAGCAACGCGCCGGCGAAGAGCGCGAGGTTGGTCGACGGCCGATCGATCGCGGCGAGGAGGAGGTAGCCCGAAGCGAGCAGCAGGTCCATGAACAGCGGCTCGCTCTGCACGTCCGTGCAGACGAGGAGGAACGCGGGATGGAGCGCGGCCGCGACCGCGGTCGCCAGGGCCACGCGGCGATCGCGGAAGATCCGCAGCGAGAGCGCGGCGAGAAGGAGCGGACAGAGCGTGCCGAGGACCGCGTTCGCCGCCTTCGCGAGGGGGACCCGGTCGGGCTGCCCGAGCGTCACGACCACGAGGAAGGCCGAGTAGGCCGGGGGACGGAAGAAGAACGCGTCGGTTCGCAGTGGATACCGGCCCGTCTGCGCCAGGACCTTCGCGGCGCCGAGATAGGCGCGCGCGTCGCCGAATCCCGCGGTTCCGAAGCCGACCATCCCCGTGGCCGCGATCCGGGCGGCGAGCGCCAGTAGGAAGATCGCGATCGCGGCGCGTCCACCGAGACGGGGCGGTTCCTCGCCCCGATCCTCCCCCGGCGGGAGAGGGATCGTCCTATCCGAGGTCGAACTCTCCCTCTTCGAGCGTCTTCTTCACGCTCGCCATGAAACGGTCCGCGTCGGCGCCGTCGATCAAACGGTGGTCGAAGGAGAGCGCGAGGTATCCGACGGTGCGGATACCGAGCGCGTCCTGGCCCTGCTCGTCACTGACGACGACGGGCCGCTTCTCGATTGCGCCAACCCCGAGGATCGCGACCTGAGGCTGCGGAATGATCGGCGTCCCGAAGAGCGAGCCGAAGACGCCCGGGTTGGTGACCGTGAAGGTCCCGCCCTGGATCTCCTCGGGCCTGAGTCTCTTCGTTCGCGCGCGCTCGGCCAGGTCCTGCGAGGCCCGCGCGAGGCCCAGGATCGACTTCTCATCGGCGTTCTTGATGACCGGAACGATCAGGCCCCAGTCGAGAGCGACGGCCATCCCAAGGTGGATGTCCTTGTGGTAGACGATGTTGTCTCCGTCGATCGAAGCGTTGACCTGCGGAAACTCCCGGAGGGCCTGGATCGCCGAACGGAAAATGAAAGGCAGGTAGGTGAGCTTGACGCCGTTCTTCTCCAGGAAAGCGTCCCTGTGCTTGCTCCGGATCTTCGCGACGTTCGCGTAGTCGATCTGGAAGACCGTCGTGACGTGGGCCGAGGTCCTCTTGGAGAGGATCATGTTCTCGGCGGTGATCCTGCGGATCTTCGTCATCGCGACGACCTCGTCGCGGTCGGTCAGCGGGATTGCCAGCCGCGGGGCGGGGGCCTCGGATGGCTCTGCGCGACCCATCTCGGGTGCTTCCGCCGGCTTCGCGGCACGCGCCGGCGACGCGGCGACCTTCCGGTTCTCGAGGTAAGAGAGGATGTCGTTCTTCGTTACGCGGTTGTGGATGCCGGTGCCCTCGACTTCGCCGATCTCGATTGAGTGCTCCTGGGCAATCTTCCGGACCAGCGGCGAGGACTTTCGGCGGATCCGTTCTTCGATCGATTCGACCTGCCCCCCTCGATGCGCTTCCGCGGGCTCGGCGGCGCGGGCCGCCGGCGGCGGCTCGGGCGCGCGGGCGGGAGGCGAAGGCGGGGTCGGGGGAGTTCCGGCCGCGGGTGCCGGAGCCGCTGCGGGCGTGGGAGGTGCCGCGGCGGGAGCGGGTGGTGGCGTGGCTGGCGCGGGAGCGGTACCGGTTGGGGCCGCTGGCGTCCCGTCCGCCTGAGGCGTCGGCGCGGGGGGCGCGGGAGCGGCCGGTTTCGCCTCGGCCCTCGGGGCGGCCGGCGTCGGCTCGGGCGCCTTTGCCTCGGCCGGAGCGGCTGCCGGGGGCTGGGCCGCCTTTTCGCCCGCCTCGCCGATCACGCCGACGACCGTCTTGATCGCGACGGTCTGGCCTTCGGGAACCTTGATCTCGAGCAGGGTGCCGGCGACCGGCGACGGGATCTCCGCGTCGACTTTGTCGGTCGAGATCTCGAAGATCGGCTCGTCCCGCTTGACTGGGTCGCCGACCTTCTTGAGCCATTTGGTGATGGTTCCCTCGGCGATCGATTCTCCCATCTGGGGCATGATGACTTCGGTCGGCATGGACTTCTCTCTCCTTTGACCGGCTCCCGAGGGCGAATGCAGATCGTCCGCACGACCCGGGGCGACAGCCGAAGGATAGCATCCGTTCGCCGGTCGAGAGCCGCCGTTGGCCGAAAAAGCGGGGAAAACCCGGCGCCCTTTTCGTAGCTTTCATGTGGAGGCACAGCATGAACGAGCGGCACCGATCTTCGCTGACGCCCAAGGTTCTCGCCGGGAGCGTTCTCATCCTGCTCGGAGTCCTGTTCATTCTCGACAACTTCGGCGTCATCAACGCCGGAGACGTTTCGGATTACTGGCCGTTGTTTCTGATCGTCCTGGGAGTGGCCCGCTTGACGCGTCCACGGCGGCCGGGCGAGAGGCTCTGGGGCGGGATCTTCATCGTCATCGGCGCGGTCTTTCTGCTGCGAAACTTGAACATCGTCTGGATCAGCTTTCATCAGGTCTGGCCGGTGACGCTCGTCGTCATCGGGATCTACCTCGTCTGGCAAACCACGGCGCGGCAGCGCTTCGCCGACGGGGCCTCGGCGCGGGGAAACCTCGGCGAGCGGATCCACGAGGGAGTGGCCGCGGGCCGGGAGGCGTCTCGAGACTTTCGGCCGCCGGGCGCCGCGAGCGCCACCCTCGACGAATTCGCACTCTTCGGCGGCGGCGATCGCGTCGTCCGCTCCTCGGATTTCCGGGGAGGCAGCGTGACGGCGATCTTCGGCGGCTTCGACATCGACCTTCGGGAGGCCACGATCGTTGGGGAGGCCGCGGTGATCGACGTGTTCGTGATGTTCGGGGGAGTCGACATCCGGGTGCCGGAGGAGTGGAGCGTGATCGTGAACGCCACGCCGATCCTCGGCAACTCGGAGTACAAGCCGCGCCCCGGCCGCGCCGTCGAGGGACCCGTCAAGACGCTCACGATCACCGGCATGGTGATCTTCGGCGGTGTCGAGATCAAGAACTGACCGATGCCAAAAGACGTTAGGCGGGAGGCGGGCGGCATGACGGCGGTGCGCTGATGCATCCGATCCTCGCGCGGCGCGGCCGGCTTCTTCCGTATCTGGCGGCATGCGCGCCGTTCGGGGCGATCGTCACGGGGCTGCTCGCGCGGCCCGGCCTTCTCTCGCTCGGCGAGGCCGCCGCCCTCGCGTTCCCCATGACGTTCGCGTATGCGTTCATGGGACTGTCGGCGTGGTATCCGTGCCGCCGTCTCCCTCTTTCGGGATCCCGGCTGCCGCAGCTCGTCGCCACCCACGCGGCGGCGGCGCTTTTGACGAGCAGCATCTGGGTCCTTCTCGGCGCGGGGATCGCGCGGCTCTTCGCGTCCTTGCCCGGGGAGCAGACGCTTCCCTCTCGCTACGCCGTGGAGGTTCGGCCGCTCTTCGCCGCCGGCGTTCTGCTGTACGCCCTCTCCGTTGCGCTGCACTACGTGCTCCTCGCCTTCGAGGCGGCGCGGGAAGCCGAGCGCCGCGAGGCCGAGCTGGAAATCCTGGCTAGAGAGGCCGAGCTCGCGACCCTCAAGGCCCAGATTCGCCCCCACTTTCTCTTCAACAGCCTCAACTCGATTTCGGCGCTCGCCTCGAGCGAGCCCTCGCGCGCCCGGGAGATGTGCGTGCTCCTGGCCGACTTCCTCCGCAAGAGCCTGTCGGTGGGGGAGAAGAAGAGCATCTCGGTGGCCGAGGAGCTGGCGCTTTCGCGCGCGTATCTCGCGGTCGAGGAGCTTCGCTTCGGCTCGCGGCTGGAAGTCGAAGAGGATCTCGACGCGCGCGGCGACGCCTGCCTCGTCCCTCCGCTTCTCCTCCAGCCGCTCGTGGAAAACGCGATCCGTCACGGCATCGCCACGCGCGTCGAGGGGGGGACGGTGCGGTTGAACGTGGCCTGCGCGGCAGGGCGCCTGCGGATCCTGATCGAAAACCCGCTGGATCCCGATTCGCCGTCGCCTCCGGGCGGCGGCGTCGGCTTATCGAACGTCCGTCAGAGGCTCACGGCGCGCTACGGGCACGACGCGCTCTTTGCGGCCAAGCGTCTCTCGGATCACTTTCTGGTCGTGATCTCCGTCCCGGCGGAGCTTCCCGCATGACGGTTGCCGGGCGCGTCCGCGACGTCGGTGTTCTCATCGTCGACGACGAGGCGCCCGCCCGAACGATCCTGCGCGAATACCTCGAGAAGGTACCGGGCGTGCGCATCCTTGGCGAGTGCGGAAACGGCTTCGAGGCCGTGCGCGCTTCGGGCGAGCTCAAGCCGGAGATCGTGTTTCTCGACATCGAGATGCCCAAGCTGAACGGTTTCGAGGTGCTCGAGCTCCTCGAGCCGTCGATCGCGGCGATCTTCGTCACGGCCTACGACGCGTATGCGGTGAAGGCCTTCGAGGTCTACGCGGTGGACTACGTCTTGAAGCCCTTCCAGGCAGCTCGGATCGCCGCGGCCGTGGAGCGCGCGCGAGAGCGGCTGGGGCGGAAGACGGCCGTCGAGCCGGCGGTTCTCGCGGCGGCGGCCCGGCCTCGCGGAACCTGGCTCGAGCGGATCGTGGTTCGGGACGGCGGAGAGGTCCACCTGATTCCCGTCCGGAGGCTCGCGGCCGCGGAGGCGCAGGATGACTACGTGGCCTTGAAGAGCGAAGGAAGGACCTATCTGAAGCCGCAGACGCTGACGAGCCTGGCGGGCGTTCTCGATCCGAGGCGATTCGTTCGCGTCCACCGATCCCATCTGGTGAATCTCGACTTCGTCAGGCGCCTAGAGACCATCGCGAAGGGAAGCACCGTGGCGATCCTCGCCGACGGATCGCGGGTTCCGGTCAGCCGCGAGGGGCATGCGCGCCTGAACGCGCTGCTCGGATGACAGTAGACTTGCTCGATTGAGCCTCTACAAATTTCTGGGAATGCTGGGCCTGTTTGCGCTCGCGGTCGGCTGGGCCGGCGGTTGCGGCAGCATGCCGCCGGCTCCCGGATCCTTTTACTCGGCTTCCGCGCGATCCATCGCCGGATCTCCCGGGCATCTCATTCGCTCCGAGCCGCTTTCCGGGGCGCCTTCAGGAGCGGCCGCCTGGAAAGTCCTCTACGTCTCGACCGGGCTCGACGGCCGGCCGACCGCGGTTTCCGGAGTCGTGATCGCGCCGACACTTCCGGCTCCCTCCGCCGGCCGGCCGATCGTCGCGTGGGCGCATCCCACGACGGGCGTCGCCGACAACTGCGCGCCGTCGATCCGCGAAGGCTTCTTCGACACTATCCCGCACCTACCGGCCCTAATCGCGCTCGACTACGTCGTGGCGGCCACCGACTACGAAGGCCTCGGCACTCCGGGCGTCCATCCGTATCTCGTCGGCGTGAGCGAGGGGCGGTCCGTGCTCGATTCGGTCCGCGCCGCGAGGCAGATCGAGAAGACGGGGGCGGGAACGCGCTTTGCCGTTTGGGGCCACTCTCAGGGCGGTCATGCCGCGCTCTTTACCGGACAGCTCGTAAAGTCCTACGCTCCCGATTTGTCGCTCGTCGGCGTGGCGGCGATTGCCCCGGCCACCGAGCTCGCAGAGCTGCTGCGCGACGACGTCGAGGAACGCGTCGGTAGGATCCTCGGCGCATTTTGTCTGTGGTCCTGGTCGCGCATCTACGACACGCCGCTTACTCCGATCGTGAAGGCGTCCGCGGTCTCGGCGGTCGACCGCGTGGCACGTGATTGCATCGAGAGCGAGGGAGAGGGTTATCGCGCGGCATTCGACTCGCTCCCGCTTCCATCGAGCTTCTTATCCGCCGACGCCTACACGGTCGAGCCGTGGAAGCATCTCCTCGCAGAGAACCGGCCCGGCCAGACGCCCGTGGGCGCTCCGATCTACGTCGCGCAGGGAACCGAGGACTCGATCGTCCGGCCGTCGGTGACTTCGGATTTCGTCGAGGGGCTCTGCCGCGGCGGCGAGATCGTGCGGATGGAGCGCTTTTCGGGGGTCAATCACTTCAAGGCCAGCCACGTCAGCGCCTCGAGCGCGATCCAGTGGATG
>DASXTI010000014.1:0-1824 GCA_036505535.1 Thermoanaerobaculia bacterium | reverse complement strand
GGAATCCAGCTTCTGTGGTGCGGCGGCGGCCTCCAGCAGGGCGATGATCTCGCGATTCAAGCTGCGGTGGTGCTGAAGAGCGCGGGCCTTGAGCCGGCGGTGCAGCTTCTCGGGAAGATCTTTCACCGTGACGTTAGCCATGCACGTCTCCCTCGTGGTTCCAGAATGGAATCATAATGCAATCTGAGGACAGTCCATGAGAGGCGAAACGATGCCGCCGGGACCGAGACGATTCCCGACGCGAGAGTCATCTCAATCCGACAGCCCGAATCGAGGATCCCGAAGTCACGTCATCCGGCCATGGACACGTGGCGCCGGGCGCCGTAGCACGCGAGAAGGAGCTCGTGGCAATCGGCGCGACGAAATCGACCGCTCTCGGAAGCGGCGTCTCGAATGACGTGGACCTCCCGGATCCGGCTCGTGATGACCCGATTGCCGAACTCCAGGTGTAGACCGCAGGCGGCGGCGACGTCGTTCTTGATCACGCTTCCGCCCCACGTGCACCCGGCAATCGACGTCTGAACGGGAGAGAGGCCCTGGCGGTCGAACCATCCCCCGCAGATGCGATAGATGGAGCCCTCCAAAGGTTCGATGGAGTAGACGGAGTTCTCGGTTGCGACGAGCAGCCGGTCGCCGCGGCGCAGATCGGCCTTCCGAACAGACTGGCAGCGTCCCGCCTGCACCACTTCGGCACTCACCGTGCGGACACGAACGATCACCATTTCGGACTCCGCGCTTTGCGAATTCATCTCTACCCCGCTCCTCTATTCTCGCTCGCTCGGTTGGCTCGCGAGGAGCCCGTAAGAGCCTGGCTTCATTACGGCGCCAAAAGTCACTTCTTCAGTCCTTTCACCTCGGCCGACCAGTTGAGCACGACCGTGATCGGAGCTGGCGGGCTCTCGCCGGCTGCCAGGTTGACGAGGAAGCGCTGACCGTCGGGCATGACGTCGGAGCCCCAGGAGTTGGGCGTCTGAAAGAGATCCCGAGGGACTCCCGCCTCGAACGTCGGGGACATCTTGATGTCGACGGCCTTGCGCATGTAGTCGGCCGCGACGTAAAGGATTTCCTTCCCATCGCCGCGCCACCGCGGAGTGGTCCCGCCGCCAACAGAGATCTGCCACTTCGCGCCGGTCGGGGGGAAGGGCTGAACGTAGATTTCCCAGCTCCCCGATTCCTTCGATCCGTATGCGAACCAGCGCCCGTCGGGAGAGAAGCGTGCTTCGAACTCATCGAAGGGAGTTACCAGCAGCGGCGCCGGTTTCTTGTCGCCGAAGAGCGGGAGGATCCACAGATCGATGCCGGTCTTCGGAAGCCTCGTCCCGTAGAGCAGGTATCGCCCGTCGCGGGACCAGTCCTGTGGATTCTTCCAGTACTCCGACTTCAGCAGGAGCTCATCCGACCCGGCGCCCGTGGAGCTCTTCCGATAGATGTCGCCGACGCCATCGCGGTTCGAGTCGAAGATGATGCTGTTGCCATCCGGCGACCAGACCGCGTATTCCTCGAGAGAGGGCTCGAAGGTCAGTCGCGAGCCGACGCCTCGCGCCAGGTCGAAGACCCAGATATCCAAGCCGCGCGATTCGGGATCGACGCGCAGCACTGCCACCCGCCGGCCATCCGGCGAGATGCGGGGATCCTGGCGGTACTCGCCGGGCTCGCCGAGCGTGCCGAGCTGTCTTCCGGATCGGTCGAACCACACGAGCCGGCGGATCGCAATCCCGCCGCTCTGGTAGGCAAGCGTCCCGTCCTCTGAAACCGAAAACGCGGCGGCCCCCCACGTCTGGGCGTAATCGACGTTCCTGGCAACCGGAAACGGATCCTCCGAGA
>DASXTI010000013.1:0-14817 GCA_036505535.1 Thermoanaerobaculia bacterium | reverse complement strand
CGAAAGGCCCGTGCCGGTTCGACTCCGGCCTCCGGCACCACTAACACGGATCATTCGTCATGGCACCCAACAGCGCAACGGCGGAGATCCTCTCCGGCTTTCAGCAGCGGCTCGGCTATACTTTCCGGGATCCGGACTTGCTCGAGCGCGCCCTCACGCACAAGTCCTTCAGCAACGAGAACCGCGATTACCGCTCGCCCAACAACGAGCGGCTCGAGTTCCTGGGGGACGCGGTCCTGGGATTCGTCATCGGCGAGCTGATCTACCGCTCCTTTCCCAACCTACAGGAAGGGGCGCTGTCGAAGATCAAGGCGCACTTAGTCTCGGCCAACATGCTCGCCACCAAGGGACGCCTCCTCGAGATCGGCCGTTTTCTTCGCATGGGAGCCGGAGAAGCTCGCTCGGGCGGTGCGGAGAAGCTGTCGCTTGTCGCCGATGCATTCGAAGCGGTTGTCGCGGCGATCTATCTCGACGGAGGACTCGGGGCGACCGAGGTCTTCGTTCGCCGGGTTTTCGAGCCCGAAGTGGCCGGCATCGACATCGGTGACCTTTCTTTCCACGACTACAAAACGACCCTCCAGGAGACGGCTCAGGGTCTCGGACTTCCCTTACCCGAGTACCGCGTCGTGGAAGAATCCGGACCGGACCACGAGAAGGCCTTCCTCGTCGAGCTGGCGTGGGACGGCGTGGCGTTTAGCTACGGCCGGGGCCCCTCGAAGCGCGAGGCGCAGCGAAAAGCCGCCAAGGAGGCCTTGAAGAAGCTCGGCAGGCTGCCCGCGTAGAGGTTTCAGGTTTTCAGGTTCCAAGTTCCACGTTTGACCCCCGGCTTAGAACCTGGAACCTGGAACTTGGAACCTGGAACCCTCGCCCTCACGGCGCCTGCGAGAGCCGCTTGAGGAAGCCGTCCGCGTTCTCGAAACCGACGAGGCGCAGCTCCCGGCGCTCCTGGCCGTTTGCATCGAGAAAGATGACCGTCGGCACGCCGAGGATCTCGAACCTCTGGGCGAGTGCGACGGTCTCCGGGGAGCCGACTCGGGTCATGTCGGCCTTGAAGAGGTCGCGGCGTGCGAGCGCCTTCTTCACGCGCTCGTCGGAAAAGGTTCGGCGCTCGAGCTCGAGGCAGGGCAGACACCACTCCGCGGAAAAGTCGATGATGGCGGGCCGGCCGCCGGCAACGGCCTTTCCCGCATCGTATGGCAGCCAGCCCGACAGCGTTCGCGGGACGAAGAACAGCGCGATCCCGAGGAAGACAACGGCAATGGCCGCCCGCAACGGCCAGGCGAGGCCGAAGCCGCGAACCAGAAGCACGACGATGGCGATCGCGAGTGTTGCCGGGAGAAGCCACTGGCCCAGCGGCCTCGGCAGGACGCTCCGCAGAAAATACGCAGCCATGGCGAGGAGAACCCAGCCGAAGATTTTCTTGACCGACTCCATCCAGGCGCCGGCGCGAGGCAGACGCGAGAGGTTTCGCGAAAATGCGCCGAGGAAGAGATACGGCAGTCCGAGTCCCAGCGAGAGCACGAAAAAGAAGAGAAAGCCCAGAATCGCGTCCTGCCGCGCCGCGACGAAAGCCAGCAGACCCACGATGAAGCCCCCGATGCATGGAGCGGCGACGACACCGACGAAGAGTCCCATCCCCAAGGCGCCGGCGGGGCCGTTGCGGGCTCCGGCCCTGTTCATGAGAAAGCTTGGCATTCGCAGGTCCCAGAAGCCGAACATCGAAAGCGCCATCGCTACGAGCACGGCGGCAATTCCCGAGAGCACGAACGGATTCTGAAGCAGGGATCCGAATAGCTTTCCGGAGAGCGCGGCAGCGACGCCGAGCGCGGAGTACGTCGTCGCCATCCCAAGCACATAGAGCGAGGCCAGACCGAACGATCGCGCTGTCGAGCCTTGCGCCTCGCGGCCGAAGAAGCCGACCGTCAGCGGAATCACCGGATAAACACACGGAGTCAGGTTCAGCGCGAGACCTCCCAGAAAAATCGAGAGCAGCACGATTGCGAGGCCGCGCCTTTCGAGCAGGTCGCCGAAGTCGTGCGAGCCGCCGGCGATCGCGGTCGAGCCCGCGACACGGCGCGCTTCCGAAAGAGGGACGGCGCCGCCTGCCAGGGGGGCCGCCGGCGCGGTCGCTCCCGCCCCCGAGCGAAAGCGGACCGAGGCGGGCGCGAGGCACTGTGTGTCGTTGCACGACTGAAACTCGACGGAGCCCGCGAGGGAAGGAGCCGTGCTTCCGCTCCACGAGACGGGCACCTCGATCGAGAACTCCTCCGTATAGACGGAAAGCGGAGAATCGGAGAACGAGAACTTCTGGAGCTTTCCCTCGGGGTAGCGAGGCTCTCCGTAGCGGGCTCCGCTCGAGGCGTCGAGCTTGACCGCCGTCGGAATCAGATATTCCTCCGACGGATGGTGACTGTTGACATGCCAGCCCGGAGCCAGCTTTGCGCGAATGACGAGCGTGCCTTTTCCGGCCTCCGCTCCGGGCGTCACCGTCGCATTCACCGTCAGAAGAGTGGCCGGATCGGGCGGCCCGGCGGCCAAGAGGAGGGCCGCCGCGCCGAAGAGGATCAGGGCGACCGAGCGCTTCATCGATTCGAGGTCGTCGGCTGGAGCCGTTCGATGAAGGACTTGACCTTATCCCGATACTTCGAGCCCGGATGGTCCTTCTCAAACTTCTTGTAGAGGGCCAGCGCCTCGGCGGGATTGTTCTGGGAAAGCGGAATCTGCGCGCGGAAGAGCTCGGCGCGTTCCCGCTGGTCCAGATTCTTGGTCATGGCGATCAACTGATCGATGGACTTGCGGGCCTGTGCCGCCTCTCCGAGCTCGAGCTCGACGGCCGCGAGGCCCTCGAGCGCGCTCTCACGCAAACCGGGTTGCGGATGGGGCGCCACCGTCGCCCGCTTCAGGCGCGGCAGGGCGGCCTGGGGATCGAGCCGGGAATAGAGCTCGCGGCCCGTGGCGTACGCCTCCTCGGCCGACAGAGAAGCAATGTCCTGAGCGTCGATCCGCTTCGCGAACTGGCGGTACGTATCGAGATCCTTGTGGACGTGGCTATAGAAGTCGGCGGCGTCCTTGAAGCCCTGCATCCGGAACACGAGCCGGCCTTCGGGCGTCGTGATGAGAACCGCCGGCGCGTCCTCGATCGAATAGCGCTCGGCAATCAGCTTTCCTTCCGGAGATTCGAACTGCAACTTGACGGGAACCAACCGGATCAGCAGAGACTCGAAGTCGAAGGCCGGGTAGAGCAGCGCCTGCATGCGACGGCAGTTACCGCAGCCGGAGCTCTCAAACTCGAAGTAGACCAGTTTGTTCTGCGATGCGGCCCGGCTTCGGGCTTCCGTCGCGTCTTTGGCCCAGTCGGCATTGCCCGGGCTCCGGACAGCGCGGGTCTGCGGCGGGACGGAGTCCTGCGCCGCGGCGTATCCCGACACGAGCGTCAACGCCAGCAGCCAGAGTGCCGCGCTCGATCGTCTTGCGGGAGATAACATGTGCCGGGAAAACCTTCCATAACCCGACGGAATTCCCGCCGCCGGGTCAGGACTTGGCTGTAATGATCTTTCGAACGGATCTCGGGAACAAGGGATTCTTCCGACTTCGGCGGGCGCGCGGCGCAGCCGGCGCGGCGCTCTTCTCCCTCGCGGGCGCAACGCTCCTCGCACGTCCCCTGCCGGCAGACTGGCCACAGTGGGGACACGATCCCCAGCACTCCGGCGCCGCGCCGGTGCTCGGGCAGCCCCTCTCGGCGATCCTGGCCGACCTGATCTACGACCCCTTCGTGCCGCTCGCCGCGGCGGAGAACGAAGGAGAGCTGCTGGCTCACTATCCGGTTCCGCTGATCGATGGCGCCGACGTGTACATGGAATTCAAGTCCGGCCGCTATGTCTCCTGCGACCCGCCGGGCAGCGGCCAGCCTTTTCCCTGCGGCCCGGACGCGTGGGACTCCCAGCGGTGGAGCGTGAAGAAGCTGGAGTGGAAGAGCGGGGCGCTGGTCGAGCAGTGGAGCTTCGCGAGCGACTGGAGGCCCGAGCCGCCGCTCACGCACTGGGAACCGGTCTTCCATCCGGTGCTGTCCGGGGAGAGCCTCTATGTTCCCGGCCTCGGCGGTAGCATCCACAAGGTCTCCAAGGCGACCGGAGAAGGAACGCGGATCGATCCCTTCGGGGACCTGAGCGCTAGTCGCTACGTCGCCGGCGGCCTCGCCGCCGACAGCAGCGGCGCCGTCGTTTACAACGCGATCGAGCTCGGCGTCTCGGGGTCCGACGAGGACGTGGCCGGCGCCTGGCTCGTGCGGGTGGCGGCAGATGGGCGGGTAACGAAGGCGCCCTTCGACTCGCTCGTTCCGGGCGCCCCGGGCCCGGCGGACGCGTGCCAGGGAACCTTCTCGAACGACGACCTGCCCTGGCCGCCCTCTCCCGCCGCCGTGGCTCCGACACTTCCGTGCGGCTCGCAGCGTCCCGGTCTGAACGTCATTCCCGCCGTCGCAGCGGACGGAACGATCTATACGGTGAGCCGGGCGCACTTCAGCGACCGATACAGCTACCTGGTAGCGGTTCACCCGGATCTGACGCCGGCTTGGAGCGCGTCGCTGCGAGGCATCCTCGACGACGGCTGCGGCGTGCGGATCCCGCCCAACGGATCTCCGGGGGGATGCCGGGCGGGCGCCGTCCGCGGCGTGGATCCGGCGACCAACGATCAGCCGGCCGGCAGAGTCGCCGATGCGTCGACTTCATCCCCCGTCGTGCTGCCGGACGGCGCGATCCTCTACGGCGCATTCACGCGCTACAACTACGACCGCGGGCATCTGTTCAAGTTCAGCGCGGCCGGCGACGTGCTCGCGACGTACGACTTCGGCTGGGACATCACGCCCGCGATTCGGATGCATGACGGCACGTATTCGATCCTTCTCAAAGACAACCACTACGAGGTCGGCTCCTACTGCAGCGGGGACTTCTGTCCCGCGGCCCGCCCCCGGTATGACATCGCATCCCTCGACGCGAACCTCGTACCGGAGTGGACATTTACGAACACGACCACCGAGTCCTGCGCAAGACAGCCGGATGGAAGCGTCGTCTGCCTTCCCGGGGTCGAAGACGGGTTCGAGTGGTGCGTCAATCAACCGGCGATCGACGGCGCCGGCGTCCTCTACGCCAACAGCGAGGACGGGTTTCTCTACGCGATCGATTCCTCGGGAAGGCTGCGCGAGAAGATCTTCCTCGATCGAGCGATCGGCGCGGCGTATACGCCGGTCTCGCTCGGAGCCGACGGGATCATCTATGCGCAGAACAACGGACGTCTCTTCGCCGTGGGTCTTCCTCCGCCGCGCGAGGCTCCGGTGCGGCCGGGCGGTTCCCATCAGACGCGTCTGGTCGGCAGATAGAGACCGTTGCCCCGGAAGTGGCGGTTCCGCTACACTCCGCGCTCGAGTCGCCGTCCGAATGCCCAGGTAGCTCAGTCGGTAGAGCAAGGGACTGAAAATCCCTGTGTCGGCGGTTCAATTCCGTCCCTGGGCACCATTCTCCGCGTTGCTTCGCGACGCGCTTCCCGCTCCGGTTAAGATCCCCCGGTCATGATCCTGAAGGTCGCCAAGCTCGGCGTCAAAGTTCTTCGAATGCGCTCCGAGGAAGTGGATCCGAAAGCGGTGGCGCGCGGAGACTACGAGCCGTTTCTCTCCGATCTCGAAGACACGATGCGGGAGTACGAAGGGACGGGAATCGCCGCGCCGCAGGTCTTTACGCCCCTGCGAGCGTTCCTTTACGAGGTCAATCCGGAGGTCCGCAAGCGCAAGGAGCCGACGATCCCGCTGACGGCGCTCTTCAACGCGAGCTACGAAGCGGTTGGCGAAAAGACGGAAGAGGATTCGGAGGGCTGCCTCTCGGTTCCGTTTCTTCTCGGCCGAGGGGTGCCACGTTTCGAGACGATCCGCGTGAAGGCGTTGGACCGCTCGGGAAAAGGCATCACCTTCGAGGCCTCCGGATACCACGCGCGCGTCCTGCAGCACGAGATCGACCATTTAGACGGCCTCGTCTTCCTCGACCGCATGCGCGACATGAAGACTCTCAGCTATACCGTCAATTTCGGATAACCGATCCCGGCCCGGACCGGTGCCCTTCTCCTGAAATAGAATCGGCGGTGATGGGTGCATTCGCCGGCAAAGGGAACCTCCCGACTCGTCCGTCGTCGTCCGGCGGCGCGGGCGGAGCCGATTTCCTAGTGACGCGCCTGGAGGCGCTGGCCGGCTGGGCGCGCCGGAACTCGCTCTGGCCCTTCCCATTCGCGACGGCCTGCTGCGGCATCGAGTTCATGTCGGTGGCGGCCCCCCACTACGACATCTCCCGCTTCGGCTCCGAGGTGATGCGCTTCTCGCCCCGCCAGGCGGACCTGCTCATCGTCGCCGGCACCGTGACGGACAAGATCGCTCCGGTCCTGCGAAAGATCTACGATCAGATGCCCGAGCCGAAGTGGGTGATCTCGATGGGCGTCTGCGCCTCCTCGGGCGGCTTCTATCGGGCCTACCACGTGACGCAGGGAATTGACGAGATCATTCCCGTCGACGTCTATGTCCCTGGCTGTCCGCCGACTCCCGAGCAGCTGATATACGCGATCATGGAGCTCCAGAAGAAGATCGCCTCCGGCGAAAAGTCGCGCGACAGCCGTTCGGCGAAGTTCGCCGCGGAACAGCCGGCGTGACGGTCGCGGAGGAGACCGCCCTTTCGCCGGCGGCCGAAAGACTCCGGGAGCGCCTGGCTGCATCCTCCCTGGCGAACCGGGCGGCGGTCGTCGACCGGGACTTGCCGACGATCGAAACGAGTCCGCAGGACTGGCCGGCCCTCGCCCGGTTTCTGCACGACGATCCCGGCTGCCGGTTCGACCTCTTCCTCGACCTCTGCGGAGTCGACAACCTGAAGCGGCCCGGCCAGAAGACGCGTTTCGAGGCGGTCGTCCATCTCCACTCGCTCCCGCGAAACGAGCACGTGCGCGTGCGCGTCCCGCTGCCGGATCCCGAGAAACCGGCCCTCCCGAGTATCGAGGACGTCTGGCCCGCCGCCAACTGGTTCGAGCGCGAGGCCTACGACCTGTACGGATTCGATTTCCCGGGGCATCCGAACCTCCATCGGCTGCTGTGCCACGACGCCTTCGTGGGACACGCGCTGCGAAAGGACTATGCGCCGGGACAGCGCTGGTTCTTCGCGGAGGAAGACCTGCGTATGCCGGACTGGTCGAAGGAGACCGGAGAGCGCGCGGGTTCCTTCGAGACGCAGACAATCTCGATCGGGCCCTCTCACCCCGCGACGCACGGCATCATCCACCTCGTCGCGCGTCTCGACGGCGAAAGGATCGTCCGCGCCGAAACGCTCATCGGATATCTGCACCGTTGCTTCGAGAAGATGGCGGAGAAGCACCACTGGAATCAGGTCATTCCCTTCACCGACCGCTTGAACTACGTCTCGGCGATGATCAATGGCGTCGGTTACGTGCGCACGGCCGAGAAGATGCTCGGAATCGAGATCCCCGAGCGCGGCCGGCTCATCCGGACGATTCTGTCCGAGTTCTCGCGGATCATGGATCATTGCGTCTGCATCGGCGCCAATCTCGTGGATATCGGCGCTCTGACCAACTTCACCTACCTGTACCAGAACCGCGAGAACATCTACGGCTTGATCGAGGCCTGCTGCGGGGCCCGCCTGACGGTCTCCTACGTCAGAGTCGGAGGCCTCGCGATCGACGTGCCGGACGACTTCGTTCCGCGCTGCCGGAAGCTGCTCGAGTCGATTCCCCCCTTCTTGGACGACGTCGAGAAGCTCGTGACCAACAACCGCATCGTGCGGAACCGGCTGGCGGGCACCGGTGTGGTCACGAAGGAGCAGGCAGTCGCCTGGGGATTGACGGGACCCATGTTGCGCGCCTCCGGGGTTCCGTACGACGTGCGGCGCGCCCGGCCGTACGATTTCTACGACAAGTTCGACTGGGATATTCCGGTCTCCAACGACGGAGACAATTTCGCGCGGTACTTGGTCCGCATGGAAGAGATGCGCCAATCGCTCAAGATCATCCAGCAGGCCCTCGACATTTTCCCGGCGGAGGGCCCCGTCAACTCGGACGACTGGCACGTGATGATGCCGCCCAAGGACGCCGTCTACCACGACATGGAATCGCTCATCTACCACTTCAAGCTCGTCATGGAGGGGATCCGCGTGCCGCCGGGCGAGCGGTACGAATGGATCGAGGGGGCCACCGGCGAGCTCGGTTTCTACGCCGTCTCCGACGGACGGGGAGGCCCGTACCGGCTCAAGGTCCGGCCGCCCTGCTTTCCGAACATGGCCGCCTACGAAAAGATCATCGTGGGGGGAACGGTGTCCGACGCCATCGCCACGCTCGGGACGCTCAACATCATCGCCGGCGAGCTCGATCGATGAGCGGCATCATCGACGTCAGCCGGAAGGCGCCGACCAAGCTGACGCTCCTCCAGAGGCTCTACATTCCGGAGATCCTCCGGGGGATGGCGGTCACGGTGCGCCACATGGTCCGCAACCTCGCCGACATGAAGAGGCTGCCGACGATCCAGTATCCCGAGCAGAAGCGGGACTACTCGGGACGCTTCCGGGGAAAGCACATCCTGAAGGTCCGCGAGGACGGCACGTTCAAGTGCGTGGCCTGCTACATGTGTCAGCAGGCCTGTCCGGCCGAGTGCATCACGATTGTCGCCGGCGAGCACCCGAAGATCGCCTACGAAAAGTATCCCGTGGTCTTCGACATCGACATGATGCGCTGCGTGTTCTGCGGATTCTGCGTCGACGCGTGCCCGAAAGACGCGATCTGGATGACGCGCAACTATGAAATGGCCTTCTTCTCCCGCGAGGAGGCCGTCTACTCGATAGACCGGCTGCGCGAGACGCCAGAAGAAGTCGCCAAGCATGGTTACGGCTATCGGCCCTACTACCCGGGCGACGGGACGACGCCGCCCGCCGACGCCTCAATGCTGCCGGTCATTCCCGGCGACGGCGAGCGCAACCAACTGCGCGAGAAGAACGTTCCATTACCCGACCGCGAGCATGGTCCGGGCCCCTTGAACGCGCCGTCCCAGGCGGCGAAGGGGAGTTCGTCGTGAGTCGTCGAGGATATATTAGTGATTACTAATATGTCGCTCCCTCATGGCTCGAGACTCATGACCCGCGACTAATTCGTCGACGGGTGCCCGTCGGTCCGGTGGACCGATTCGACGGTGTTCCTGACCTCGGCGTCCGAGAGCCCTTTGTCTTTCAGCAGGGCGGCGAGGCGCGCCTCGCTCAAGCAGATGCCGCAGCCGGCGCCGTGCAGATCGGTGAAGCAGGTCAAGAGCGTCTTGTGATGGAACCGCGGGTTCTCGGCGCACTCGCAGAAGCAGTGGATTCGGTCGAGCGTCGCCGGATACTTCCGCGCAGCCTCATACCCGGGCTTTACCTCCGGCTCGTAGCCTTTCGCGAAGAGCTCCGGATCCAGCGTCGGTCGCCGCTCGACGCAGGTCGAGCACGAGTTTGTCGGCTCGGGCGTCCGCGGGGGTTTCTTCAGCCTAGGCGTCGCGGCGGCAAATACCGCCGTGGAAACGGAAAGAAGGAGAACACCGGAGATCGGCTTGAGCTTCATGGAATGCTTCAACGGCAAAGCACCGCGGAAACTTCCCGGTGGAAGGGCGGAGCGACGTTCCGAGCTGGGGATCCTTCGGCGCTTCGCGGCTCAGGATGACGCGCGGGGATGCCAACGCGTCTCGCGCGTCACTTGAGCGCCTCCATGATCTCGTCGAGCGCTGTTTTGGGAGGGCGCAGCTTGGACTCCGGCATCTCGACGATCGGCTGGGGCCCGATGCCCGAAAGCTCGAGGAAGTCCTTCTTGGCGGGCTCGACGTAGATCAGCCCCGTCAAGAATTCGGTCTGCTCGGAAGCCTCCAGACAGAGCTCGAGCGCGGCGCGCTTGTCCGTCGCGTCGTAGTCCTCGCGAAGCTTGTGCAGCCGGATGTGGGACCCGTCATGGAGCGTGATGTCCTGCGTCGTGCCGGGGTCGTAGTCGACTTTGATCTCCTCGAAATAGGGGACGAAGCCGATCTCCTGTATCGGAATCTCGTGGTCCTTCGCCCACTTGTAGGACTTGGTCGAGGTGTCGTGGTTGTTAAACGTGACACAGGGCGAGATCACGTCGAGAAGCGCCGTGCCCCGGTGCGCCATCGCCCCCTTGAGTAGGCCGAGCAGCTGCTTCATGTCTCCCGAGAACGAGCGCGCGACGTAGCCGCAGCCGAGCTCGATGGCCATGGCACAGAGGTCGATCGCCGGCAGGTCGTTGACGACGCCGGTCTTGAGCCTCGATCCGGCGTCCGCGGTCGCCGAGAACTGCCCCTTGGTCAGGCCGTAGACGCCGTTGTTCTCCACGATGTAGACCATCGGGACATTGCGCCGGAGCAGGTGCACGAACTGACCAGCGCCGATCGAGGCCGTGTCCCCGTCGCCGGAGACCCCGATCGTCAGAAGCGACGGGTTGACCATCATCGCTCCGGTCGCCACGGCGGGCATTCGGCCATGGACCGCGTTGAAACCGTGTCCTCGGTCGGCGAAATAGGCCGTCGTCTTCGAGGAGCAGCCGATTCCAGACATCTTGGCGACCTTGTAGGGTGGGATCGACATTTCGTAGAGCGCCTGCGTGATCTGGCGCGTGATGACGTCGTGGCCGCAGCCGACGCACAGCGTCGACTTCGATCCCCCGTACTCCTTGGCGGTCAGGCCGACGCGGTTGGTCGGCAGGGATTTCGGTTCAGCGGTGGACATCACTTCTTCTCCCCGGCCTCGATCCCCTCGATGACGGTTTCGGCGTCGAGGGGGAAGCCGTCGTAGTGGCGAATTGAGCGCAGTTTCGTGCAATCGCCGCCGGCCTCGAGCCGCAGCAGGTCGTACATCTGGCCGTCGCGGTTCTGGTCGATGACGTAGACGCGGTCGTGGGAGGCGATGAAGGCCGGGACCTCCGGCGTAAAGGGGAGGGCCCGCACGCGCAGGTAATCGGTCGACACGGCCTTTCGGGCCAGGATCGTCCGCGCCTCCTCGACCGCGAAATCCGAGGAGCCATAGGCGATGATGCCGACGCGGGAGCCGGTGGCGTCGGAGATCACTGGCCGGGGGACGTACTTTGTCGCCGTCTCGAACTTCCTCGCGAGACGGTCCATGTTGTTCTTGTAGTCCTCGGGTCGCTCCGAATAGGTCGCCCGCTCCGTGTGCCCCGAGCCGCGCGTGAAGTAGGTCGCCGCGGGCATGTCCACGAAGCCAGGAAGAGTGCGGTAAGGGATCCCGTCCCCGTCGACGTCGCGGTAGCGGGCGAACTCCTTGAACTTTGCCAGATGAGCCTCGACCTCTTGCCGGGTCCGAAGCACCTTCCCGCGGTCGAGCGGCCGGTCGGGGTACGGGAAAGGGTCGGTCATCCAGTTGTTCATCGCGAGGTCGAGATCACTCATCAGGAACACGGGAGTCTGGAGGCGCTCGGCGAGGTCGAAGGCTTCGATCGCCATCGAGTAGCATTCCGCGACCGAGCCGGGCAGCAGCAGAACGTGCTTCGCGTCGCCGTGCGAAAGGATGTAAGTGGAGGTGATGTCTCCCTGACTCGTGCGTGTCGGCAGGCCCGTGGAGGGTCCGACCCGCTGGACATCCACGATGACCGCGGGGACCTCGGCGTAGTACCCGAGGCCCGTGAATTCCGACATGAGAGAGATGCCGGGCCCGGATGTCGTGGTCATCGACCGTGCGCCGGCCCACGCGGCGCCCACAACCATACCGAGAGCGGCGAGCTCATCCTCCGCCTGGACGATGGAGATGGTGGGCTTGCCCGTCTCGGGGTCGAGCCGGTACTTGCTGCCGTAGTCGATGATCGCTTCCGCCAGCGAAGAGGAGGGCGTGATCGGGTACCAGGAGAGGAACTGCACGCCCCCCATGAGGCAGCCGACCGCGGTCGCCGCGTTCCCCTCGATGATGATCTTACCGGCGGTTCCGTTCATTCGCTCGAGACGGAAGGGGTCCTTCTTGGTGAGGTTCTTCTGCGCCCACTCGAGCCCTCCGCGGATCGCCTTCATGTTGATCTCGACCGCCGCGGCTTTGCTCCGGAACTGCTTGGCGACCGCCTTCTCGATCTCGGCCATGTCGATGCCGAGAAGCCAGGCGGCCACGCCGACGTAGATCATGTTGACCGCGAGCCGGCGCAGCTTGCCGTCGTGGACCAGCTCGAGGACCAGCTTTTGAAAGGGGACGGCGTAGAAGTGGACGTCGTCGCGCAGGCCGTCGAGCTTGAGGCTTTCCTCATAGATGACCGCGGCTCCGGGGGCCACGGTCTTCACGTCTTCGTGCGCCGTTTCCGGGTTCATGCAGATCAAGACGCCGATGTCGCGGCGGCGCGCGATGAAGCCCTCCTTCGAGGCCCGGATCGTGAACCAGGTCGGCAGCCCCTGAATATTGGAGGGGAAGAGGTTCTTGCCCGAAACGGGGATCCCCATCTGGAAGATTGCCCGCATCAGGATGTTGTTCGAGGACATGCTGCCCGAGCCGTTGGCTGTGGCGACGTGGATCGAAAAGTCGTTGACGACCGGCGGCCGGCTCGCGGCATCAGCGTGTCTTTCTTCGAGGACGGCGGTCGACATGCCTCTCCTTTTGCGTCCGTATCGCGAGCGGAGTCCCGCGGAACTTCAGATGATACCAAAGGGGTGCCGGCGCCGCGGCCGCCTTGGGCGGCGGATAGAATCCGCGCCCGGGAGGTTCCGATGCGTCTTGCTCGCTCCGTCCTGTTGGGCTCACTGCTGCCCGCGCTGTCGGCCTCCGGGGAGCTGCGGCCTGTTCGTTTCGAAGAGCTCGCGAAGATGGGTCGGGTCGGCGGCGTCTCGGTGTCGCCCGGCGGGGAACGGGTCGCCTTCGCCGTGGCCACGCCGGACGTCGAGGCCAATACCACCCACGCCGCGATATGGATCGTTTCCTCCCACGGCGGCGAGGCGCGCCGCCTGACTTCCGGCGAAAAGAACGACAGTGATCCGAAGTTTTCTCCCGACGGCAAGACGCTCGCCTTTCTCTCCAATCGCGAGGGGGGCTCCCAGATCTGGACTCTCGATCTCGCCGGAGGCGACCCGGTCAAGGCGACCTCCTTCCCGACCGAGGTCAAGGCATTCACGTGGTCACCCGACGGCCGGTGGTTCTTGATCGCGTCGGACGTCTTTCCGGAATGCGCGGATACGGCCTGCCTCGAAAGGATCGTCAAGACACGCGCCAACGCCAAGGTCAAGGCCCGTGTAGCCGAGCGGCTTCTGTATCGTCACTGGGACTCCTGGAGGGATGGGGCGCGGGCGCACATCTGGAAGGTTCCCGTCTCCGGCGGCCCCGCCACGGATCTGACGCCGGGCGATCACGACGCTCCTCCCTTCTCCGTCGGCGGCGGGCCGGATTGGGACGTATCGCCCGACGGCCGCGAGCTTGTCTACGCGTCCAACCCCGACAGGGTGGAAGCGGTCTCGACGAACTCCGACCTCTGGCTCGTGTCGATGTCGGGCGGATCGCCCCGCGACATCACCGCTTCGAATCGGGCGTACGACGGCTCGCCGCGTTTCTCGCCAGATGCGAAATGGATCGCGTTTCGCTCGCAGAAGCGGCCGGGTTTCGAGGCGGATCGCTTCGCCCTGATGCTGTACGAGCGGTCCACGGGCCGGGTGCGGCCCGTGACGGACGGCTTCGACTCCTGGGTGGATGATTTTCGATGGGCGCCCGATTCGAAAAGTCTGTATTTCGCTTCCCAGGTGCGCGGCCGCGAGGTTCTCTACCGCGTTCCCGTCTCCGGCGGCATTCCGGACGCGATCTGGACCGGTGGCTCGATCGGCGGGCTCCACGTCTCCACGGCGGGTCGGATTTACTTCGTCTCGAGCTCGCTGACCCGCGCCGCCGAGGTCTGGAGCGTGAGCGCCGACGGAAGGAATCCGAGCGCGCTCTCGCACGTCAACGACGCGCTTTTCAAAGAGCTCGCGACCGGCGAAGTCTCCGAGCGCTTCACGAGCTCTTCCGACGGCAAGAACCTCCATGCCTGGGTCATCAAGCCCCCGTTCTTCGATCCGGCGCGGCGATATCCCGCCGTCTTCCTCATTCATGGTGGCCCGCAGGGCGCGTGGATCGATGGATGGTCGTATCGGTGGAATCCGGAAGTCTGGGCGGCGTACGGCTATGTCGTGTACGCCGCCAATCCGCGCGGATCGACCGGGTTCGGTCAGGACTTCCTCGACGCCATCAGCGGCGACTGGGGAGGTCAGGTCTACGACGATCTGATGCGGCAGGCGGACGATCTCGAATCGCTGCCGTTCGTGGACAAGGCGAAGATCGGCGCGGCCGGCGCCTCCTACGGCGGCTACATGATCGCTTGGATCGCCGGCCACACTTCGAGATTCAAGGCGCTCGTGTCGCACGACGGGACGTTCGACACGGTCTCATCCAACCTCGAGACCGAGGAGCTCTGGTTTCCGGCGTGGGAGTTCAAGGGATGGCCATGGAGCTCGGACCTGTATCAGAAATGGAACCCGATGCTCTCGGCCGAGAGATTTCAGACCCCGACGCTCGTCATCACGAGCGAAAAGGATTACCGGGTGCCCTTCGGCCAGGGACTGCAGTTCTTCACCGCGCTCCAGCTGCGCAATGTTCCCTCCAAGCTTCTCATGTTCCCCGATGAGGGCCACTGGGTTTTGAAGCCCGGCAACTCGCGTCTCTGGCACAACACGGTTATGGACTGGCTGCATCGCTATCTCGGAGGCGCCGAGGCGGATCCGCGAGCGCTGGAGACGGTGTATAGCGT
>DASXTI010000012.1:0-19367 GCA_036505535.1 Thermoanaerobaculia bacterium | reverse complement strand
CGCCGCCTTGATCGAAACGGGATGGAGCTGGATCTTGCCGTCCGATCGAAGCGAGAGCTCCCCGCGAATCTCGAAGGGGATGCCGGCGGCTTTCGCGAGCTTTCCCGTCTGGACGAGCTGCTGGCCCTCGATGCGAACGTGAACATCCCGCAGCGGCGCGCCCGGGTACGCGAAAACGTGGGTGTTGAAGAGGTTGGAGAGGCTCCCCGAGGTCATGGCGATCTCGGCAGCGTCGATGCGCAGTGTAAACGAGGTCTTGTCATCGAAAACCGGCGGGATTCCCTTTCGGTTGGTGACGAGCTTGCCGCGAAGATGGCGTATCTCGAGCGCGATCGGATCGGTCACGTGGAGATCGACGCCGCGGATTTCGACGCTCGGCGACTCCCCGGCGGAGGCCTCCGGCGACGGAGGAAGCGCCGGCTTTCGCTCGGCCTCGCCACGCTCGGATCGACGACAGCTCGAGAGGGGAAGGCAAAGCGCGACACCCAGGAAGAGAACGCCGAGGACCGGACCTCTGCGATCGCCGGGCCCCTTCTGGCCGCCCATCGTCGGCGTGTCGAGCAAGAAGCGCACCAACGATTCTCGGCAAAGCGTCCGATGGGGATTCCGGAGAGGAGATGGACCGTCAGCGCGGCGTTGGTCTCGACTGACTCGCGCCCGATCCGATGCTCTTGTTCGCGGCAAGGAGGTTCGCCAGGACCTCGTCGTAATACGGCTTCTCGCGGAGTCCCGCGTATTTGCCGGGAAAGTAGGCGAGCGTCATGTCGGCGCTTCCGCCGGCGTCGAAGTTGTTCAATACCACCGCGAAGCGCTGGTCGTGCGGCAATCGCGTGTTGTCGATCATGGGAAAATCGAAGGGACCGAGCCAGAACTCCGTCGAGGTGGTGACCACACCGCTCCCTTCCTGGGTGCGAACGGTCACGCGGAGCTGGATCTGCTCGCTTTCGGGATCGGAGCGGAGGATATCGAGCTTGAAATTGCGCCGGATCCCGTCCGCGACGAGATCCTTCGCGACCGATGCGGTCTCCCCCTCGGCCGTCGGGAAGGAGAGCTTCTTCCAATTGACGGTGGCGTCGAAGGTCTCGCCCCCCTCCTCGATCACGAGCATTTGCTTCTTGATCACCTCCTCGGCCAGCCGGTCGAGCCGCGAGAGATACTCCGATCGCTGCGAGCTTTCCTTGACCTGCCGCTGGATGTGGACGAAGAGGGGCTTCAAATTGAGCGATTCGTGGAAGTTGTAGACGAGAAGCTCGAGGTTGAGCATCTTCTGTTCGAGCGTCGCCGGGCCGGCCTTCAGGAATGAATTGATGATCGAGGTGAACATGTCCTTGCGCAGCGCGCTCTCGGACTCCTCCCGTTTGCTCGTGAGCTCGGAGTAGAGCCGCGCGTTCGTCTCGCTCGTCTGCATCCGTTCGCGGAGCGCCGCCTCTCGTCCCTCGCGTTGGCGCAGATAGCTCGACCCCCAGAATCCGAGCACGGCCACCGCGACCGCCGTCAGCAGCCCCCCAACGGGCTGGAGGACGATGGCGGCCTTGTCCCAGGAGTCGCGCGGGCGTGCCGGATCGCTCGACGGCTCCGCCATTACTTTCGAGCGAGGCTCAGTTTCCCCGCCTCCCCTTTGACGACCAGGTCGTAGCGGCTCGGCTTCTCGTAAAGGGTGACTTTGAGGGAGGGGCTCGAGCCCTTGTAGTCGAGCGAGAGAGTGCACTCGCCGGTCGACGCGACCTTCAGGCTGTACGAGCCGAACTGGTCGGTCGAGCCCGAGGCGGAGGCGCCTCCGCAGTCGAGCTTGAGGGAAACCCCTTGCGGCAGGGGTTTGCCGTTCTCGCTGACGGTCCCGTGGATTTCCGCAGCCGTTACCGCCGTCGCCAGAGCCAGAAGCCCGATGCCGATGGAGAGGATCTTCCTCATGTCAGACCTCCTGTCGAAGGACTAACGAACGGGCAGCTCCCTCGCATTCCGGGGAAGGGCGGACCGGCCGTCATTTCGGGGTGCCTCGGCACATGAAACGAAATGCCGCTCCCGGCATCGGATGGACTGAGAATAGCGGTTGAAGGGGTCCATGACGATCGGAAAACCGGGTCCGTGGGCCGGGTTGATCTTAGCCGCCCTCGCCGGCGGTTGTGCGATCAACATCCCGCCCCCGAAGACGGCGGCGGTCGCGCCGGCCATGGCGGACGCCGCTTGGGGCCGTGTCCTCACGCGCTTCGTCGACGGGCGTGGCCGCATCGATTTCGCGTGGGTCGCGAAGGACCCGGTGGATCTCGACGCCTTCGTCGCTCATCTCGCTCAGACGAGCCCCGAATCTGCTCCGGCCCTCTTCCCCACGCGTGACGCGGTTCTGGCGTATTACTTGAACGGGTACAACGCGCTCGCCATGTACAACGCGGTGCGGTCGGGGATTCCGCCCGAGCTCGGCTCGATCAAAGTGCGTTTTTTCTACCGCGACCGCTTCGTGATGGGAGGACGGCGACTCTCGCTGTACGCTCTGGAGAACCGGGTCGTGCGCCCGATGGGAGACCCCAGGGTTCACTTCGCTTTGAACTGCATGGTCAAGGGATGTCCTCGTCTGCCGCGGGAACCGTTCGAGGCCGGCCGGCTCGATTCGCAACTCGACGCCGCGGCCAGGCTCTTCTTCTCCGAGGAGCGCAACGTCCAGCCCGATTCGGGCAGGCAGTCGGTGCGTTTTTCCGAGATCTTACGCTTCTACAAGGGCGATTTCCTGGAGAAGGCGCCATCGCTCATCGCCTACGCGAACTCCTACCGTGCGGAGAAGATTCCGCTCGACTGGACGGTCGAGTTCATCCCGTACGACTGGACGCTCAACGCACAGTGAGGAGCCGACGCCTGACGGCCGGCGTTCTCCGGCACGTGATCGGCTTCATCCTGCTTGCGACCGCGGTCGGAAAGCTCGTCGACGTGCGGGGCTTCGCCGCCGTGCTCGAGTCCTACCGAGCCTTGCCGCCGGCGTCGCTCGGAGCCTTCGCCGTCGCGATCCCGGCCGCAGAGCTTCTCCTCGCCCTCTGGCTCTTTTCGGGCCGGAATACCCTCGGGGCGGCCGTCTCCTCCGCCGCGATGCATGCCGCCTACGCGACCTGGTCCGCCGCGGCGTTGGGACGCGGCCTCGTGATCCCCAACTGCGGCTGCTTCGGCGTCTTCCTAGCCCGCCCGCTGACGTGGGAAACCGTGGGCGAAGACCTCGCGATGGTGGCACTCTCGCTGCTGCTCGCCCGGCTCTCGACCCCGGTTGCGGAGGCGGCGTGATTGCGGGCGCCTTGCTCCTGCTCCTTACGCCTGCCGTGGACGACGCTCGGTTCGAGCCCTGGTTCGCGGAGCGCGCGGTGGCCGTCTCGATCGCGCGCGGGACCGACGGGCCTCCCTGGATCCGCGGTGTCGCCGAGCTTCCCGTCGCGGCAAACGATGTATTCGCCATCGTCGTCGACTACGCGCGCTACCGGGAGCTCTTCTCGCCGGCCGTGGCGAAGGCCGAGGTCCTCGAGCGTACGGAAGACGGCGCTCGAATCCACTTCGTCTGGCCGTACCCATTCCCCTTCCGCCGCCGCGACGCGGTGGTCGCATACCGGGCGGAGAATTTGCCGGACGGCTCCTTCCTCGTGTCCTGGCGAGATGCGTCTCGCGCCGGCGACCCGCGCGAGGGAGTCCGGATCGCCCGCGTGGAGGGGGACACTCGGATCGTCCCACTCGCGCCCGCGCGCTGCCGCGTCACCTACACCTATCTGGGTGACCTCGGCGGGCGTTTTCCCGGGTCCCTGGAAGAGGAGGCATGGCGGAAGGAGCCGCTGGGCTACATGTTTGCGTTGCGGCGGCGACTCGGCCTCCCGCCGCCTCCGAAATGACGCGGACAGGCCCGGCCGGTAACGGTCGTCAACGGAGCCGATCCCGAATCTCGTCCCAGAGCAGCCGCAGCCGGCCATAGTGGCGGCCTTCCTCTCCCCGGTCGTTTAAGCCCCAGTCGTAGGTCAAATACTCGATCGTGTAGTCCTCGCCCGACAGGAAGCTTCGGAAACGCTCGGGCGCGTGTCGGCGGAGCACGCTCCTCAATCCTCCTGCCTTCTGGAAGTCTTCGAGGTTCCAGCGGAAGACTTCTGAGATTTGGGCCTTCTTCTCGGCCGGGAGAAAACGATTCAGGTCTTCCCTCGCCAGCCAAACGCCCATGCGCGCGTCCAGCTGCGATTCGAGACGACGGGCATCGTAGGCCTCGCGCGCGAGAGGAGGGCAGGAACGCGAGGCGCAGGACAAGACGGCGTGGACGCGATAGCCGGCCAGCGGGCGAAGCGTGCGATGCTCGATGTCATCGAGCGAAACTTTCCTGCCGCCGATTGAGTGTCTCGCCCCGGTAAAGGAGTCCTTGAGCGACTGAATGCTTGCCGTCGGGTAATTGGAGAGGATCCAGTCCACGGTGAAGGCGTTGTACGCGTTGATGAGGGAGGCGATCCGCTCCGGTCCTTCCGCGGCGCGTTGGGGCGCGGGAGCGAACTGATCGAGATACTCGCGCAGGGCCTTGCGGTCCCCGGCGGAAGCCTTCCACGCGGCATAGTCGACGAGCCCCCGCTCATCGACGAATTTCTTCAGCAGCCTTCCCCATGGCTCGTGGCCGATTCCCGCCCGGACCGCGATCGGCTCGGTGCTCCGAGATTCGCTCGCGCTCTGGCCGCAGGCCGCAATCGGAATCAGAATCGCCAGCGCGATGCCGGCATCGATGCATCCCTTCCGCATTTTCAAGATCCCTTCTTCACGACTCGCTGCTTCTCGAGCTCCCGCCTCGCGACGCGCGTCACGATCAAGGTCACGGCGGCCGTTGCCAGGAGTCCGGCACCGAGAAGGGCCCATTCCCAGGGGTTCTTTTCTCTGCCCTCGCGCAGATTTCCTCCGACGGCGCCGAGATAGACGTAGAGGATCGTCCCGGGGAGCATTCCGACCCAGCTGGCCGCCACATAGGGAAGAAAGTCCACCGCCGTCAATCCATAGAGGTAGTTGGAGATGCTGAAGGGGATCAGAGGCGATAGACGCAGGAGGCCGACGACCTTCCAGCCGTTCTGTCCGATCGCCCGGTCGATCGCCTCGAACTTCTCGTTCTTCCGCGCCAGTCTCTCGACGCGTTGGCGCGCGAGGTAGCGCGCGATCAGAAAGGCCAGCGCGGCCGCGGCCGTCGAGGCGAGAGAGACCACGACGGTTCCCCAGAGGAGACCGAACAACAGGCCCGCGCCGACCGTCAGGATCGCGCCCGGGACGAGGAGAAGGGCGGCGACGACGTAAACCGCTCCGAAGAGCACTGCGCCCATCGGCCCGAGATCCGAGACTCGGTCGCCAAAGACCTTCAACCAATCCTTCACGGGCAGCAGGCGCCAGGCGACGAAGATTCCGATCGCGACGACGGCGACCCCCAACCACTTCCCGAGAACCCGCCACTTCCGCGAGCCTTTCGCCATCACTCCCCCCGCCGGCGCCGATAGAGCCATGCGAAGACCCGTCTCGCCAAAGGAGTCAGGCGGGTCCTCTGCCGCTGGTCGGCGATCTTGCGCGCGATCTCCGCGAAGGTCGGATAGGGATGGATCGTCCTTCCGATGCCCGTCAACCCGATTCCGTTCTTCATCGCCACCGCAAATTCGAGAAGGAGATCTCCGGCGTGCTCGCAGACCAATGTCACGCCGAGAATCCGGTCGCCTCCCTTCTCCGTCAAGACCTTGGCGAACCCGACTTCCGCTCCCTCCACAACAGCGCGGTCCACTTCATCGAGCGGCTGGGTGAAGAGGTCGTACTCGATTCGGCTCTCCTTCGCCTGATCTTCGTTCAGGCCAACCCGCGCCACCTCGGGCGATGTGTAGGTGCACCAGGGCACGACGCTCTCCTCGCGTTTGGCCTTAAACCATGGGAAGAGAATGTTGCGGACAACCGTCCGAGCATGGTGATCCGCCACGTGAGTGAACTGGTAGGACCCCGCGATGTCGCCGATGGCGTAGATGTGGGGCTGGGAGGTCTGGAGGTACTCGTTGACCGTCACGCCTTTCTTCGTGAAGGCGACGCCGGCTTTCTCCAAATTCAATCCGTCGGTGTTCGGCGTACGGCCGACAGCGATCAGAAGGGCATCGCACTCGAGAGGTGCCTTCGTACGCGACTCGCCGTCGAGCGAGAGCCGGATCGTCCCTCCGTCCGCGGAAACCGCTTTGGCCTCGGCGCCCGTGAGGATCCTCACACCCTCGGCTTCCAGACGGCGGCGGAGCAATCCCGCGACATCCGCATCCTCCCTCTCCAGAATCTGCGGGGAGCGTTGCAGGATCGTCACCCGGACGTCCAGACGCGCGAACACCTGGCCGAGCTCGCAGCCGATCGGTCCGCCTCCCAGGATCGCCAGACGCTCCGGTTTGTTCTTCAGCTCGTCGAAGACCGACTCGTTGGTGTAGTAGCGAACGTTTTCCAGGCCCTCGATCGGCGGCACGGCGGGGCGGCTCCCGGCGGCGATCACGAAGTTCCTCGCCTCGAGGCGGGCGCCGCCGACCTCGACCTCGTGGGCCGATGAGAATGCCGCGTGGCCTCGGAAGACGTCGACTCCCAGTTTCTCGAAACGCTCCTGCGAGTCGTTGGGTGCCAGCCTGTCGCGCCTCTCACGCATCCGCTCGAAGACCGCGCTGAAGTCGAACGCCGGAACGTGAGGCTCGAGGCCCCAGTCCGCCGCGTGCCGGATCTGATCGACGAGCCGCGCCGAGGAGATCAGCGCCTTCGACGGCACACACCCGGTGTTCAAGCAGCCGCCCCCCATTCTCCCTTGCTCGATCAAGGCGACGCGTCCGCCCAGCGCGGCGGTGCCGGCCGCGGTCACGAGGCCCGCCGTGCCGGCTCCGATCACGACCACGTTGTATGTGCCCTGCCCGCGGCGGTTATTCATCGCGACCGTTTACTCAGGAGCTTTCTGCACGGATTGTGCCGCTCACGGGGCTCCAGAGGGTCTGGCTTCGAGTCGCGTCCAGGGCGATGGGTTTGAGGATGAACTCGTCTCTCCGGGCGTTGTGCTCGCACATCGAGACGGGCCCGTCATCCGTCATCACCATGAAGGAACAGTTGCGTATTCGCTCCGGATCGAGCGCGCGGGAGTCCATGAAGTTGTGAATGAAGAACGTGATCTTGCCGATTCTCTCCCTCCTCCAGAGAGCGCTCCGAACCGGCCAGAGTTTCCGGATGAGGAACGCGCCGCCTCGGAACAGCCAGTAGGGATGTCGCAGGGCGACGACCAGGACCCTTCGCGCCGTCGTCTTGACGTCGCGCCGGTCGAAGGGAACGTGCCGGAACTCCTCCAGAAATCGCTCGTACAGAGGAGGGTCGGTCAACACGTCCACGACCCGATCGCCGACGGTCGCCAGCATGGTGCCCCGGTTACAGCTTGGATGGCCGACGAGTGCCGTATCCCAGGCGAGCGCGGGAATGCCGACACCGCGTCGGATGCGTTCGGCGACGTTCTCCGCGGTCACGGTCGCGGCTCTTTCGCGCCACTCGCCCCTTCCGGTCACCGCCTGCACCTGAAAGGAGGCCATTCCGACGACGTCGGAGTTCCGAATGAAGAACCGGACGAGGTCCGGAATCTCCTCGAGATTGCCTCCGTGGACCGTCGTGTTGAAGATGACGGCGATCTTCAAGCCGCGCGCACGCTCGATGTATTCGCGGCGCACGGCGTTCAAGGCATCCTCCGTCGGATACTTGTTTCGCCGCTGCGTCGTATCGACGTGGAATGCCACGTCGAAGAGCCCCGCGTCGGCGAGCTCCATCAGCAGGTCCCTCGTCGCCCGGATGCCGTTGGTGAAGAGTGAGGGACGCAGCCCCTTCTCCGAGACTCTTCGGACGATAGCGACCAGCTCGTCCCGCTTTCGCAGCGTCGGATCGCCTCCGGTGACCTGCACGCCCACGCCCGGGCCATACTGCTCCCGGATCCGATCGATCCGACGGTAGATGACATCGATCGGGACGTCCTTGACCGATTCGGAGCTCTCGGACAAATAGCAGAGCGTGCAGTCCAGGTTGCAGCGCTGCGTGATCTCGAGGGCGACGCACCCGATGGTCGAGCGGCGCCCAAGGACCTGGTTGGACGTTCGAAACTGCGGGTCGAGCCGCTCCCAGGTCTCCCGCAGCATGCGTTCCCGTTCGGCGACATCCGGGTAGACGGGCAGAATTGGGCGCAGGAAGTTCATGGATCCCTCCCGTCAGTGACGGTGAAAGTCCGCATACGGGCAGCCCTTCCAGAAGATGGGAGCGCTGTCCATGTTCTCTCCGAGAACGCGTCCGTGACAGAAACGGCAGTAATTGACCGAGTCGAGCCTGGCGCCGAGTGGGAGAATCTGAACGAACTTTTCGAAGACGCAAAGCCTATGGCCGGCCGCTTCCGTTGCGGTGAGCGACCGCAGCGGCGCGGCTTCGGCCGCCTCCCGCATCAGCGCCGAGTAGACTCGGGACTTCAGACGGGCGGGTGCCCGAAGCGCAGATGGTTCGGCCTGCGCCAGACGTTCGAAGAAGGCTTCGTCTTCGATTTCGTCGCTATTACCCATCGTTCCACCTTCTTCGGAAGAGCGCCCTCGCGCGGGCGAGCAGGCGCTCGATCGACTTCTCGGTGTGCCCGCTGATCGCGGCCATCTCGGCTGACGAGCGCTGATCCCAGTAGCGCCAGACCAACACGGCCCGATATGGATCGGGCAGCGTCGACAGGATTTGGCGGGTCCGGGCTTCCCGCCTCTGCCCGTCGATCCTTTCGTCCACGGTCGGGGCGATCCTCAGGCTTTCCGGCAAGGAGTCCTCGTCGATCACGGCAGAGAGGTCCAGATTCCGAAGCCTGTCGCGATAGTAGTCGCCGATCTTGTGGCGGGCGATGCCCAAAAGCCAAGTGCCGACCTCGCTCTCACCGCGGAAATGCGGCAGAGCCCTCCAAGCGGCGAGAAAGATCTCCTGGACGAGGTCGTCGAGGGCCTCCGGGCGATCGAGCCGGTGATGGACGAAGCGGTACACGGCGTCCGCGTGGAGATCGACAAAACGGGCGATCTCCTTGCGATCTCCATCGCGGATCGCGTCGAGGAGCGGGCGGTCCGGGGAAGCGGCGGCCGGGGGATGCGGGGACGAGTCCAGTCCTTCGTCGGACACCGGAGCTCCGCCTCAGGCTCAGCCGCGGATGACGGCAGCCGCAGGGAGCCGGAACCCGAAGCCTCCCGGACCGCTCCTATTCATCGGGTCAGTTCTGCCGGTGAATGGTGATTTTCGCAACCGGGTTTCGCCAGTCTCGCTCACTCGCGGGGAAGTCTCCGATGCCATGAATTCCGGCGTGGATGTGGACATATCCCTCGCCGCCTCCGATGTCGGCGCCGCCGCCGGGTCCGCCACACTCCGCGAAGAAGGGTCCAGGAATAGACGCGCAGAGCTCATCATTCGCTTCGGTGCCGGCATCATAGGCGGGAGAGAAGAGCATCAGAGTCTTGTTCCCCTGTGGCCCCTCGACGCCGTTCAGCGCGAAGAATCCGTCGTTGGTCGGAATGAGCATCGCGGCGACACTGATATGATCGAAGCCCCCGCCGGTCTGGACCGTCACCGTCACCGAGTGACCGGGATCCAGGAGGCCGCCCGAGTCCGTCACGTCCTTGACCTCCGGCATTCCGGCAAGCAGAGTCTTCAACGGGACCGTGTTCCCCTCTTCGGCGAGGATCTCGAGCTCGGGGCTCGAGGGCGCTCCGAGCGCGAACAGCTTGACGCCTGCCTTGTGGCTCGCCACGAGAATCGGCGTAAATTGCTGGCCGCGCGTCAGATTCGTGATGGTGACCTCGAATCGCCTCCCCTCCCCCTGGACCGCGGCGCCAACCGCGCCCAAGAGTAGAGCCAATGTGAGCACGAGGACAGGTTTCTTCATGACAGTTCTCCTCCCCCTCCTTAGTCGACGGCGGCTCAAAAAACCCCCTCGGCGCCAATCGGGGGTTCTATCCCAACATTTGCCTTCCTCGCGGGTCGGCTTCGCGGAGGATCAGCGGCTTGTGGGAAGGAGATCGGAGACGTTGCGACCGCGACCGTCGCAAGACTCCACGGCTAAGCCAGCTCGCGAACTTCGTCGAGGCTCTTCTTCTTGAGGTCCGGCACGCGGGCGTCGGGGGCCGGATATCCCACGGGAATGAGCATGAACGGCTGCTCATGCTTCGGGCGGCCGAGGACCTCCCGCAGAAACGCCATGGGGCTCGGTGTATGCGTCAGCGTCGCCAGGCCGGCCGTGTGCAATGCGGTCAGCAGCATCCCCACCGCGATTCCCACCGATTCGGCAACGTAGTAGTTCTTGTGCTTATGCTCCGTCCCGTCGGCGAGTTGGGCTGGCTCATAGTCCAAACGGAAGACCACGATCAGACAGGGCGCTGTCTCCAAGAAGGGCTTGCGCCAATCGGTGCCCAGAGGCGCTAGGTCCTGGAGCCATTCGGGGGTCGCTCGCCTCTCGTAGAACGCCTTTTCCTCCGCCTCGGCCGCTTCGCGGATTCGCCGCTTGGTCGCCGGATCGAGCACGATCACGAACTTCCAGGGCTGGCGATTCGCGCCCGAAGGGGCCGTGGCCGCCGCCTCGATTGCGGTCTCGACCACGTCGAGGGGCACCGGTTCGGAGCTGAAGTCCCGCACGCTCCGGCGGCGGCGCAAGTCGGCTAGAAGGTGTCGGACGCGGGAACGGGATTCCTCCACGGACAAGCGCTCGAAGGCGAGGGGTACGAACGAGTGCTCCATCGGTCGATTCTCCTGCGGCGGACTCGCGCCCATTCTATGGGCCACCAAGACCTCAACCGGTCGCTCCATTTTGACTAGGATGCGTCCATGCCAGGCTCCGTCCCGTCCTGGGTCATGCCGGGATTCGTCGTGGGCACTCTCCTTCTCCTCAGTCTGATCGAGAGCCGACGGCCGCTCCGCCAACGGCGAGAACCGAGAGGCCGGCGATTCGCCCGCAACCTGACTGTCGCCGGGCTCGGCTTTGCCGTCATCCAGCTCCTTCAGACTCCCCTCGTCGTCCCCGTCTCGAAATGGGCGATCGAGAAGAAGCTCGGCGCTCTGAGCTTCCTCGGAGCATCGGGACCCGTTCGTCTCATCGCGGCCGTGCTCCTGCTCGACTACACGCTGTGGATCTGGCACTGGCTCAATCATCGCGTGCGTTTCCTCTGGCGTTTTCACTCCGTCCATCACGTGGATCGAGACATGGATGCCTCGACAGGCGTTCGATTTCACTTCGGGGAGCTGGGCCTCTCGGTTGGATTCCGCGCCCTCCAGATCGTCGTTCTCGGCGTCGATCCCTTTTCGGTCTGGGTCTGGCAGCTTCTCCTTTTCGGCTCCGTCATCTTTCATCACTCGAACACGCGCCTGCCGATTCGACTCGAGCGCGTCCTCGTGCGCTTCATCGTGACGCCACGGATGCACGGCATCCATCATTCCGATTTCGAGGAGGAGACCAACAGCAACTGGTCGAGCCTCTTCTCCGTCTGGGATTACCTTCACGGGACGACGCGCCTCGACATCCCCCAACAGGTCGTCGAGATCGGAGTCGGGGGATACCAGGATCCGTGGCGCGTGACCCTCGGAAAAATCCTCGTCATGCCCTTCCGGCGGCGTCGAGACGACTGGCTGGGGCGCCACCGGCGGCCCTTCCTGAGCTCGGATGGAACGTCGGGTCGCTCATCGCTGAGCGAATGAGGAATACGGCTGCGGCGAGCTGCCGGGGCACGCTCACAACCAACTTCTTCGCGAAACGATACTCTAGAGATCGTTTGACTTAAGGAGGACCCCATGAACGTCAAAGGAATCTTGGCTGCCGCGTCTCTGCCGCTGCTTCTTCTCGTCTCCGGACGGCTCGTCGCCCAGGAGAAACATCCCGAGCACCCGAAATCGACGGAGAAGAAGGAGGCCGGCCTGACCAAGGCCGATCTTTCCGCCGCGATCAAGAGCTGGGTGGAGAAGGAGGCCGCTCGCAACGGCGGCTGGCTCCAGGTCGACGATCCGGTTCAGCACAAGACGCTTCAGTTGAAGCTCGAGAAGGTTCACGAGGAGCGGCTGTCGCAGGTCAGGCCGGACGTGTACTTCGCCTGCGCGGACTTCGTGGAGAAGGACGGGACGAAGTACGACATCGACGTCTTCATGCAGGGGAAGACGAAGGACGACCTGCGGGAGACGGAGGTCACCGTCCACAAGGTCAACGGAACGCCGCGCTACACCTGGTTCGAAGAGAACGGCATGTGGAAGAAGAAGCCCGCCGAGTAGTTCGAAGACGGGGTTCGAGCGGTGGAGGGACGCGGCTGCGGGTCCGAGACTCCCTTAGGACGAGTTTCGCAATCGGGCGCGATGAGGCAGTGAGGCAGTGAACGGGGCAACCCGCGCGAGGACTTGATCGAGCACAAGAACCACGAGCTCGCGATGCGTCTCGAGCATTCGCCTGAACCGCGACGCGACGCTGCGCCCGAAGAAGGGGAAGAGGAGAAACTGCGAGGTCCCGGAGCCGATCCGGCGAAACCAGGATCCGGCATAAGCTACGCCCATTCTTCCAACGCGAAGGAGGGTTCCATGGCACCCAAGGCGAAGCGGCAACTCGTTCGACGACGACTCCAGAGCCGCGATCAGCGCGCGATCTCAGCCATCGGGAAGGAATTCGCGAATCTCGGCCCGGCGGTTCGGCTCGGCGCGTTGCTCGCCGAACACGACGCCGCCACACGGTCGGGCAGAATCGAGCTCAGTCCGGCGGCGCGCCGCCTCCGTGCGCAGTTCCAACGCGACGGCAAGGCGCTCGCGCAGCGCGTTTCCGAAGAGTTGAAGATCGTCAACGACCGGTGGAAGCCCGTGTTCGACAAGGCGCTGCCTCCGCCCCGCGATCTGCTCCACGTCTTCGGGCCGGACGTCGAGGGAACCAAGGGAAAGTGGTTCTACCGGCTCGCCTGGGGACACGTCGAAGATTTTGCCGGCGCAGGGATCGGCGCGTCCGCCGACGTTCGCACGGGCAAGTACTGGGCATCGCACTACACGACCGGACCTCAGCGGAGAGCGTACGCAGGGGTCGGCGTCTGGCTCACCCCGGTCGTCGACTCGTGCTTCGTCAGCATCCGACCGTACGTCAACTGGTCCGGTTTCGACCTCCTCGCGCACCGGGTGTTCGATCCTCAGTTGAACGAGCAGCGCTGGGCCACCGCCCTCGGTGACCTCGGAATCATCGTCCAGAGCTGGGACCTTTCCGGTAAGGGCTACTACGTCGATGCGCGGCACTGGATCAACGTCTGGGAGCGCACCGAGGTCAACCCCTCGGGCTCTCGCGACTACGATGGGATTGCGAGCTCCGGAACCGGCCTTCAGGTCCAGATCCTCGGCTCATCCCAGCGGCAGTATGCGATCTGGGTCTGTTGCCGCGCGACGGTCCTCGCGGATCCCGGCTTCGCGGTGGCCACGCGAGCGAGCTCCTCGGTTAGCTGCCAGCTGCCGTTTCTGGTTGTGGAGGAGATCCCCATTTGATGTGGTGTTGCTCGCTTGGACCGCGCCCCGCTCAGGTCCGAGCCCCGAGCAGACCGGGCAGGATCTTGTCGAGCGTCGTCGCGCCGGAAATCAGTCGGTCGCCCTGCGGCGGTATCCGGACGGAGGCAAAGCGAGCCGCCGCAAGAAGCTAGGCCCTCGGGCTCGCGGTCGCCTGTCCGTCCGTTGTCCGCGTTTGATTTCTCCCCCTGCCCCGAACCTGCTGATCTGCGCCGACACAGCCCTGCGCTAGTCAAGGGGCGTTGCGCCATCCCCGACCGCGAGCCCCCATCCGACAGCCCCCGGACTGGTTCCACCGAGATCCGACTTAGTGCCGAGCCGCTCCCGGCCGCCGCGTTAATCGGGCGCACGTTTGCAACATCAGGAGGTCTCTGCACACTCTCGCCAAGTCGCGGAGAGTTTCAGCGCCTAGCTGCCGCTCGACCGCGGACAGAATCAGCTCGAGAGAGGCTGTAGGTCTGCTCATCGATGTGGAGATTGCCGTCTTTGTCCGTGAAGAATAGCGGGTGGTAGTCGAGACCCAGCTCCCGAAGGTTCTCCTCGCCACCCGCTTTGCGGTCGACCAGCGAGACCACGGAAGCTATCGTGCAACCCTTCGCTTGCACGGCGCGGATTGCCTTAATCACCGAGCCGCCCTTGGTGATTACGTCATCAACCACCACCACTCGGCGGCCCTCTTTTAGAAGCGGTTCTCCACTCGGGTGGTAGGACTCTTCAATGGCTTCAAGCAAGCCGTGTTCTTTCTGTTTTTGACGAACCGCGAACCCGTAGATCGGCCGTCGGACAAGTTGACTCGCGTAAACGATCGGCGTCGATATGAACAGCGACCCGAGCGCAAGGCCTCCAACCGCCTCCGCTCCAGTACTCTCGACTACCCGCAGGAGCAGCTCGCCGACCAGAAGAGAGCCCTCAGGAGAGAGAGTCGTTGCCTTGGTGTCGCAGTAGTAATTACTGACGTCTCCGGAAGCCAAGGTGAACCTTCCCTTTCGGATGCTGTGCTCCTGCAGAAGTCGCCTCAGCCTCTCAACCGTCTCGCGCATCATCTCTCCTCGGCGGTTGCCTCACGAACGGGGGCGCAGTAGCGGCTAGGTCCCCTGTCAATAATTACTCGCAAGGATCAGGCCGACGGACTGGTTTACGCCTTGCGCTTTCGCCCAAGCTGAACGATTTCTGCTCCCTTAAATGCCTGACGGGTGATGCCGTTTCGGGAGAGCAACCCTTGGTCCTCAGTGTCTAGCCACCTTTGGACGATAGCCGCCAGAGCAGTGCTTTCGCGCATTCCGTTCTCGCGAGCATATTTCTCCACCGCCCAGAGTGGAAATCCCTGAAGAGTGGCCCTGATTTGCCGACTCGCCATTTCAGCTGGAGTCTGCCAGATTTTGCTAAAAATAGCCAGATTTGGCTGCTTCCGGCTGGGGCTGACCCCCCGCCGCGCCGTACGCGCCCTGCCCGACCCTCGGAGAACTGCCGTCCGAAACTTGATCCGTGCTGGCGTGCCTGAGCGTGTCGCTATGGAGATCAGCCGCCATCGGACCGGCGCGACCTTCGACCGTTTAAACATCACCAGCGAGCGAGATCTCCGGGAGGCGCTGGTCAAGACCTCCGCTTACGTCGAGAGCCTTCCGCTGAAACCCGCCGTTCTCCCTCTTCGGAGAGCTTGAGAAACTCCCTGTGAGACTCTGCCGAGGCCAGAACGCGGACAAAACACGGACAATCGGGCAGAGCAAGCGCTCGCAAGGTGCGGCTAACTCATTGAAAAGTTTGGTGCGCCCGGCGCGATTCGAACGCGCGAGCTCTAGTGAGCGTTCAGCTCTCTTTCTTCGGCGCGGGGTAGAGCCTCTCGAACTCCGGGTCGCCGTGGAGGCTCGCGAGATCGGGATCGCGGCGGGTCCAGTCGGCGTCCTTGAAGCCGGCATCCCACGCCTTCCGCAGCGCGTCGATCGCTTCGTCTCGCTTGCCGAGATCCGCGAAGGTGCACGCGGCGTTGTACAGCACGGTCGCTTCGTTCGGTCTCAGCACCATCGCCAGGTTCGCCTCGCGGACGGAATCTTCGGTGCGCCCCTCCTGGGCGTACATGCCGGCGCGGAGGATGCGCGCTCGCGCGTCCTCCGGCACTTCGCGAAGGTGGTTCTCGAAGGCCTGCAGGAGGCGCAACCGGACATTGCGCCTGGCCTCGTCCCGCCCCAGCGCTCCTAGCGCGTTCATGATCGGGATGTAAACGTTGTAGTCGTTGCCCGCCGCCTCGATCGCCTCTTCCGTGAGCGAGGCCACCTCGTCGTACTTGCCGGAGGCGAAGAGCGTTCGCAGCAGGAGGTAGTACGCCCCTTCGCAGTCTCGCTTGCGTGAGATCGCGGCCCGAGTCAGCCGCACGGCGTCCTCGTACTTGCCGCCCGCGTAGAGAATCCAAGCCTGCGAGATGAGGACCTCGGGGATGTCGGGCGCGAGGGCCACGGCTCGCAGCGACGCCGCCTGGGCGCGTTCCATCAATCCCTGCCCCTGGCCGGACCAGTACTGAGCGTGGGCGCAGCCGTTCGCGATCGCAGCCCAGGCGAGCGCGAAGTTGGGATCGAGCTGGACCGCGTTCTCGAACATCTGGAGGGCAAACTCCATGTCCCGCGTCGTGCGCCGGCGGGCGTAGCTGCGGCCTCGCAGGTAGAGGTCGTACGCCTGGAGGTTCTCGGTCGGCTTGGCCGCGAGCTCGGCCTGCTCCTGAGGAGTGACCTTGATGCGTAGCGCCTCGGCGATCTTGTGCGCGATCTCGTCCTGCACCGCGAAGATGTCGGACATCTCGCGGTCGTAGCGCTCCGACCAGACGGGGAAGCCGGTTGCCGCGTCCACGAGCTGGGCGTTGATCCTCAATCGGTTCCCGGCGCGCCGGAGACTCCCCTCGAGAGCGTAGTCGGCCCGCAGCCGCCGGCAGACATCCGCCGCGGTCGCATTCTGATCGCGGAAGGCGAGCACCGTGGTGCGCGGGAAGACGTTCAATCCCTTGATCTTCGAGAGGTCGGTCAGGATGTCCTCGGTGATGCCGTCCCGCAGATACTCGTCCTCCTTCACTCCAGAGAGGTTTTCGAAGTAGAGAACGGCGATCGATCGCTCCGCTCGCCGGCCCGGCGCCTTCGAGTCGGAGATCGCGGCCGGGCCCGACCGGCTCGCTTCGAGCTTGCGGCGCAAACGGAGAAGGTCGGTCTTCAGCTCCGTCGCGGTCTGGTAGCGGAGGTTGCGGTCCTTCTCGAGGGCCTTCTCCAGAATCGGACCGAGCGCCGCAGGCATCGCCGGGTTCGCCGCCGAGAGCGGCCGCGGGTCGCGGTTCAGGATGGCGTCGAAGACCACCGCCTGTGTGTCGCCCTCGAAGGCGCGATCGCCGGTGGCCATCTGGTAAAGGATCGCGCCGAGCGAGAAGAGGTCGGTGCGCGCGTCGGTCGGCAGCCCGCGCGCCTGCTCGGGCGACATGTAGTGGACCGTGCCGAACACGGTCCCCACGGCGGTCAGGTCCCGCGGAGGCGCTGTCGGTGAGGTCGTCGCCGCGTTCGGCGCGTCCGGGTGCTCGAACTTCGCCAGGCCGAAATCGAGGATCTTCACCTGGCCGCGGGAGGTCACCATCATGTTCATCGGCTTCAGGTCGCGGTGGACGATGCCCTTCGCATGCGCCGCTTCGAAGGCATCGGCCATCTGAGTGCCGAGATCCAGGAGCTGCCCGATCTCCATCGGCCCCGAGGCGAGCCGGCTCGCGAGGGATTCGCCCTCGACGAGCTCCATCACGATGAAGGACTGTCCCGCGTCCTGCTCGATGGCGTGAACGGTACAGATGCCAGGGTGGCTCAAGGCCGAAGCCGCGCGCGCCTCGCGCTGGAACCGCTCCAGCGTCGGCGCGTCCTGCGCGAGCGTCGACGAGAGAAACTTCACCGCCACGTTCCGGCGAAGGCGCGTGTCCTCCGCCTCGTACACCACGCCCATGCCGCCGGAACCGAGCTCGCGCACGATCCGGTAGTGGGAGACCGTTGATCCAATTCCGGGCAAGTCTCCTCCTCGAGAAAGGCTGGACTTTACCGCATAACGTTCCCGACGCGAGACGCCGGGCGGGACCGTCCCGTCGGGGTTCTTCTTCCATCAGGACGCGCTCCGGGGGCTCGGCGCTCTCGACCAGACTTGCGCACGACACCGCAAGGCGCCGCGGAAGGTCGAATGGGCCCCGTCGATGCCGTGGAAGAAGATGGTGCGCCCGGCGCGATTCGAACGCGCGACCTTTAGCTCCGGAGGCTAACGCTCTATCCGGACTGAGCTACGGGCGCAGAGAAAGAACGACTCGGATGACTGGGGTGAGTGGAGGGATTCGAACCCTCGACATCCAGATCCACAGTCTGGCGCTCTAACCAGCTGAGCTACACCCACCGCGGGCGGGGCAGTCTAGAAGATACGCCGCGGGCGGTCAAACGCGGGAGGATACGCCGCGGGGGGTCAAACGAGGCTACTTCCGGGCGGCGCTTGGATTCTCGGCAATGACGCGCAGCTCGATTCGGGCAAGCCCGTAGGCCGAGCGGGCGGTGTCGCCGTACACGATCAGACGCACAGTCCCCTCGTTTTCCGGAAGCGGGCCGGTCGAGGTCTCGCTGACCAGAAAAACTTTGGGATTGCCGCGCTGCATGCGGAGCTCCCCCACAGAAAAGACCACGCTGTAGCCGTCCCGCGCGGTCGCGACGACGACCTGCGCGGCGGACTTGCGCTCGCCGGCCATCGTGCGCAGGTCGAGGCCGTTTCTCTCCAGAACGGCGAGAAGCGGCGTGCCGTGATAGATGGTCACGTTCCCCTGCACATCCTCGATTCGGACGTCTCGTTCGTCGCGCCCGACGAGCAGAGATGCGGGATCGAGCGGCCCATCGGGCGTGCCGGGAATCCGCAACACCGGGGGCGGCTGCTCCGCCAGAAGCGGCGCCGCGGCGAGCAGGATGGTCGCGAGACCGAGCGCGCGAATTCTCATGGGAAGCTGCGACGAATGCGCCGCGATTCTACTCCGGTTCGGATCTCTCGATCCGCTTCCCGCACCCGCGGCAAATTCCTCTTTTCTTCGTCTATGAACCACAGAATGTGTCTCTCGAGGTCGTCGAGGGGCAAGGCGCCGCTTCCGATCACGGCATCGTGAAACTTTCGGATGTCGAAGGAGGACCCGAGAGCCTCCCGCGCCCGCCTCCGGAGCTCCTCGATCTTGCGCCGCCCCAGCTTGTAGCCGAGCGCCTGTCCCGGCAGATCGCAGGCGTAGCGCAGCGTCTCGGTGTCGATCTCGGTCTCGGATCCGAGGGTGTTCCGCCGCATGTACTCGATGGCCCTCGCGCGCGGCCAGCCCAGCGCGTTCATTCCCGTGTCCACGACGAGCCGCGTGGCGAGGAAGAGATCATCCGCCAGCCGTCCGCACCAGGCGTAGGGATCCTCGTACATGCCCATCTCGCCGGCGAGCGAGGCGGCGTACTCCGCCCAACCCTCCACGAACGCGCCGTAGCCGACCTCGCGGCGAAACTTCGGCAGCTTCTCGTTCTCGTAGGTCAGGTTGATCTGGAAGTGATGGCCGGGCACGAGCTCGTGCGCGATGAGCGATCCGGCTCCGAGCAGCGTGCGCTCCTTCAAGTTGGAGCCGTTGTACTTGTAGTAGCCCTTCGGATCGGAGGCCGTCGGAATCTGGTAGTAGCCGAAGGTCAAAGCGCCCTCCAGCTCCGGCTCCAGGCGCTTGACGCCGTAGGGCGCCTTCGGAACTCGCAGGAAGAACTCCGGGATCCTTCCGACGATCCGATTCTGCGCGGCCATCAGACGCTCTCCCACTTCTTCGGGCGTCTTCGGGAAGAAGCGTTCGTCGGTCTTCA
>DASXTI010000011.1:0-3641 GCA_036505535.1 Thermoanaerobaculia bacterium | reverse complement strand
CGGGCAGCTTCTCCGAGCGGTTGGAGTTGATGAAATCGATCCGATCCATCGGAAGCTGGAGCTCGCGAGCGAGTTTTTCGATCTCCGCCTCTCGCGCGAGCAGGATCGGGCGGCAGATCCCCTCCTCGGCCAGGATCTTCGCGGCGCGCAGGACCTTCGGATGCTCCCCTTCGGGGAAGACGATCCGCTTCGGATCTCGCCGCGCCTTCTGAATCACCACGCTCATGACCTCGCGCGAGCGCGAGAGCAGCGCCTCGAGCCGGCGCAGATAACCCTCCATGTCGGTGATCGGGTCAGAAGCCACGCCCGAGAGCATCGCGGCCTCCGCCACCGCGGGGGCGACCCAGAGCAGCACCCGGTGGTCGAAGGGCTTCGGTATCAGGTAATCGCGGCCGAAGCGGAAGGCCTGGCCCCCGTAAGCCTTGGAGACCGAATCGGGCACGTCCATTTTCGCGAGCGCGGCCAGCGCCTGAGAGGCCGCTCGCTTCATGGCCTCGTTGATCTCCGTCGCGCGCACGTCCAGCGCCCCGCGGAAAATGAAGGGGAAGCCGAGGACGTTGTTGACCTGGTTAGGGTAGTCGCTCCGCCCCGTCGCCATGATGACGTCGGGGCGCGCCGCTTTCGCCTCTTCCGGAGTGATCTCGGGATCCGGATTGGCCAGCGCGAAGACGATCGGGTCCCGCGCCATCCCCTTCAACATTTCCCCCTTCACGATGCCTCCGGTCGACAGCCCGATGAACGCATCGGCGCCCGTCAACGCGTCGGCGAGAGACCGCTCGAAGGTCTCGACGGCGAACTGGGCCTTGTAGGGATTCAGGTCGTTGACGCGCCCGAGGTAGATCACGCCGGACTTGTCCACCATCCGCAGATTCTCCCGCCGCACGCCGTAGGAGAGGTAGAGCTTTGCACAGGCGATGGCCGAGGCCCCCGCGCCGCAGAAGACGACCTTGACGTTGTCGATCTTCTTGCCGACGACCTCCAGAGCGTTCATGAAGGCCGCGGCCGAGATGATCGCCGTGCCGTGCTGGTCGTCGTGGAAGACCGGGATCTTGAGGCGCCGTCGCAGCGCTTCCTCGATCTCGAAGCACTCCGGAGATTTCAGGTCCTCGAGGTTGATTCCCCCGAAGGTCGGCGCGATCCGCGCGACCGTGTCGACGAAATCCGAGACGTCCTCGGCGTCGACCTCGACGTCGAAGACGTCGATGTCCGCGAAGCGCTTGAAGAGGACCCCCTTTCCCTCCATCACGGGCTTGGCGGCGAGCGGACCGATGTTGCCGAGTCCGAGGACCGCCGTTCCGTTCGATATGACCGCGACGAGGTTGCCCTTGGTCGTATATTCGTAGACCTTCTCGGGATCCTTCGCGATCTCCAGGCAGGGCTCAGCCACGCCGGGGCTGTAGGCAAGCGAGAGATCCTCCTGAGTGCGGCAGGGCTTGGAGGGGACGACTTCGACTTTTCCCTTCCGGCCGCGGGAGTGGTATTCGAGGGCTTCTTCGGGCGTCGTCTTGCGCATCGCTACGCGCTCACTGCTAGGCGGGTCTCCCGTTCCCGGCAAGCTCTTCCCGAAGCTCGCGTGTCGTCTCCATGGCATCCGCCTTCGATACCACCCTCGCGCGCCGATCCAGCCTCGAGATGACCTCCACGTTCCCCTCCTTGAAGGCGCGGCCTCCGACGTTGACCCGAATCGGAAAGCCGATCAGATCGGCGTCCTTGAACTTCACGCCGGGCCGCTCGTCGCGATCGTCGTAGAAAACCTCGAGGCCGGCTGCTTCCATCACCTGGTGCAGCGCGTCCGCTTCGCGGCGCGTCGCCTCGTCGGAAGGATTGAGCGAGACGATCACGATCTCGAACGGCGCCAGCGCCAGAGGCCACACGATGCCATCGGCATCGTGGTGCTGTTCGACGGCGGCCGACATCGTCCGTCCCACGCCGATGCCATACGTGCCCATGACGGCGGGTCTCGCGTCCCCCTTCTCGTCGGTGAACTCAGACCGCAGAGCGATCGAGTATTTCGTGCCGAGCTTGAAGATATGGCCGACCTCGATGCCGCGGGTGATCTGGAGGGGCTGTCCGCAGCGCACGCAAGGATCTCCGGTACGGGCCTGCGCGAAAACAGCCCACTCGCCGACCCGAGCATCGCGCCGCAGCACGAAACCAGCGACGTGCCAGTCGCGCCGGCCCGCGCCGGTCACCGCATTGACGGCGTCGCGCACGGACTCGTCCGCGATCACGCGCACCGAGTCTTTCGGCAGCCTGTGCGGCCCGACGTAGCCGACGGGAGCACCGGTCGCCTTCTCCACCTTCTCCCCGGAGGCGAGGCTCAAGTGCTGAGCGCCGACCGCGTTCTTCAGGGCGACCTCGTTGACGTCGAGGTCTCCCCGCAGGAGAGCGACGACGAAACCCGTCTCCGTCTCGTAGACCACGCACTTGATCATTCGCGAGGCGGTGATCCCCAGAAAAGAGACGACGTCCTCGATGCCCCCCTTGCCGGGTGTCGGGACCTCGACCAAGGGGGACTCCGTCTCGTCCTGCCACGGAGCAGGCCGCCGGCCCGTTTCTGCCTTCTCGAGGTTCGCGCCGTAGCCGCAGGAGGGGCAGCGCACGACCGCATCCTCGCCGGTGTCGGCGAGGACCATGAACTCCTGAGAGGCCGTGCCGCCGATCGCGCCCGGGTCGGCCTCCACGACCGTGAAATCTAAGCCGCATCGCTCGAAGATTCGACGGTAAGCCTGATCCTGCGCAAGGTAGGAACGGTCGAGCCCCCCGGCATCCACGTCGAAGGAGTAGCCGTCGTACATCAAGAACTCCCGCCCCCGCATCAAACCGAAGCGCGGGCGGATCTCGTCGCGGAATTTCGTCCGGATCTGATAGAGCGTTACCGGCAGCTGCCGGTAGGAGGTCACGCCCGACTTCACCATCGTCGTCACGGCTTCCTCGGCGGTCGGCGCGAGGCAATATTCCCCCTCCTTTCGGTCCTTCAGATGGAAGAGGATCTGCTCCTGTTCATACCGCGCCCAGCGGCCGCTCTCCTCCCAGAGCTCGCGCGGCTGCAGGATCGGGAGCTCGACCTCCAGAGCGCCGGCGCGATCCATCTCCTCGCGGACGATCGCCTCCGTCTTCCGGTGAGAGCGCAGGCCCAGAGGGGTCAGCATGTAGATTCCGGCGGCGAGGCGCCGGATCATTCCGGCTCGCGAGAGCAGGACGTGAGAGACGGCCTCGGCATCGCCGGGCACCTCGCGCACGGTTTGCAGGAAGTAGCGGGACCAGCGCATTGGAAAGGAATATAGCCGAGGAGCGCTTATCCCCGGCTCTTGCCCGGCGTCGGAGCCTCTTTCTTGCGCAATCCCACCTTCTCGACTAAGCGCAGGTTGGTCCGCACCTGCTGCATCATCCGGTCTTCGATGCCCGCGCCGCGGGCGGTGGTCTTGGCCTTCGTGAACGCCGCCTTGGCGTCTTCGGCGCGACCGGCCGCCAGGTATGCCATCCCGAGATGGTGAAAGGTGGTTGGCGCCGCGGCCCGCTCGCTCGAACGGCGCAGGCACTCGATCGCCCGGTCGTACTCCTGACGCTTGTAATGCACCCATCCGAGCGCCGCCAGCGGATAGGGCTTCAGTTCCTCGGGAGCCGCGGCCAGGGCCCGG
>DASXTI010000010.1:0-11150 GCA_036505535.1 Thermoanaerobaculia bacterium | reverse complement strand
GGGCGCCGGCACGGCGTTTACGGCGTTCCTCACCCAGGATCGCGGGGGCGGAACGGTGATACTGCCCGGCCCGATCTTCTCGGACACCGCGCCCCAGGACTTCGAGTCGATCGTGGCGCTCGCGCGAGTGCGGCAGGATCTCGGCCTCTCCTATGCCGGCTTTCTGGGAACCGCGCGAGTCATCCGCGGGGGCGGGTACAACTATGTGTTCGGCCCCGACTTCCAGTGGCGGCCGAGTGACGCCGACACCATCACAGGGCAGTATCTCTATGCCGTTAGCCGGGAGCCGGACGAGCCGGACGTCACGCCCGAATGGAGCGGACAACGCCTCTCCGGCGCCGGATTCCTGGCATCCTGGTCTCACTCGACGCGCCACTGGGACTGGCTGCTGCAGCACCAGGACTTCTCGAGATCCTTCCGCGCCGAGGATGGGTTCATTCCGCAGGTCGGCTACCGCGACGAGAAATGGGATTCCGGTTACACGTTCTATCCGACCGGATTCTTCTCGCGTTTGCGGCCGCTCTTCGCCGGCAACTACACGACGGACCGCGACGAGACCCTGATCTCGCGGCGGTACATTGTCGGCTCGGGTTTCCAGGGCAAGGGGAACATGCGCGGCGAGCTCGACTACAACTTCGAGGCCGTGCGCATCGGCGGCACGGTTCTGACGTTCCATCGCGCCGTCGGCTTCGTGACGCTTTCGCCGACGCGTTTACTGCCCGGAGTGGAGGTCGACTTCGATTACGGTAAGCAGCCGGATGTCTCGAACGTCCGCGTCGGCACCGGGGGCTCGGTTCTGGTCATCGCGACCCTCCGTCCGACCGACCACCTCACCCTGGATCTGCGCGGGCAGCGGCGCTGGATCGACGAGACCGTCGAGGGACGAGAGGGCCGGCTCTTCAGCGCGCAAATCGCCCGGGTGAAGGCGACGTACGTCTTCAACACGCGCATGCTCGTGCGCGTCATCGGCCAGTACATCGAAACGCGCCGGGACCCTGCTCTATGGATCGAGCCGGTCGCGCGGCGCGAGGGCGCCTTCGCGGGATCCGCTCTCTTTTCCTACAAGCTCAACTGGCAGACGGTTCTCTTTCTGGGCTACGGCGACAACCGCACGCTCCAGGAGGCCGGCGACCTGACCCGGGCCGACCATCAGGTCTTCCTCAAAGTCTCGTACGCCTTTCAGCGATAGTAAAGATAGGCCCGAAGAACATCCGGCGGGCGGCGTCGTAACAGTTCGGAGTGAGGGGACTCGGCGCGAGCCTCGTCTTTGCCTTGACAGCTGGCGCCTCGTTGGCCGGACGCTCGCCGGCGCCGACACCCGGCCCTCCGATACGGGTGCCGCGGATCTCGTCTCCGATCGCCGTGGACGGCAGCCTCTCGGACGAAGCCTGGAAGGACGCCGCCGTCCTGGATACCTTCTACGAGACGAGCCCTGGCGACAACGTGGCTCCGAAGGTCAAGACGGTCGCTTACCTCGCCTATGACGACCGCTTCTTCTACATCGGTCTTCGGTGCGACGACCCGGAACCCGCGAAGATCCGTGCCCCGTACGTCGAGAGAGACCAGGTCCTCGGCACCGACGACAACGTCGCGGTCTTCCTCGACACACGCAACGACCGGCGTTCGGCGATGGAGTTTCGAGTCAATCCGCGCGGGATTCAGGCCGACGCCAGTTTCAACGATGCCAACGGGAACGAGGACTTCTCGCCCGACTTCTTCTACGACACCGCCGCGCACATCGGGCCGGAAGGCTGGACGGCCGAGATGCGAATCCCGCTTTCGTCCCTGCGGTACGCGAAGGCGGATCCCCACACGTGGGGGATCATCATCTGGCGCAACTACCCGCGCGAGTTTCGGTATGCGATCTACTCGAGCCCGCAGCCGCGCGGCTCGAACTGCCTGATCTGCTTCTCTCGGGAGATCACGGGGCTCGAAGGCCTCCCTTCGGGCGCGCATGCCGTCGTGGCTCCCTACGTCTCGGCCAAGGAGAACGGCACGCCGCGCGATCGCAGCGACCCCGACTCGTCTTTCCGCAACGAGCCGATCGAGCCGGATGGGGGCGGCGACGTGAAATGGATCCCGAACACCGACACGGCAGTGGACGCGACGATCAACCCCGACTTCTCTCAGGTCGAGTCGGACACGGCGCAGATCGCCGTCAACCAGCGCTTCGCCCTCTTCTTTCCGGAGAAGCGGCCGTTCTTCTTAGAGGGGGTGGATCTCCTCGATACGCCGATCCAGGCCGTCTACACGCGCACGATCACGTCGCCGCGCTGGGGCCTGCGCGGCACCGGGAAGGTCGGCGCCTCGACGTACACGGTTCTCGTCTCGCAAGACCGGGGAGGAGGCAGCGTCATCCTGCCGGGCCCGCAGTTCTCCACGTTCGCGCCCCAGGACTTCCGTTCCTTCGTCGGCATCGGCCGCCTGCGGCGCGCCTTCGGAGCCTCCTTCGGCGGGCTGCTGTTGACCGACCGCGAGGTCTCCGGAGGGGGACACGACCGCGTGATCGGCCCGGACTTTCAGCTGTCGCTCGGCGCAAGCGATCGGATCACGGGACAGTATCTCTACAGCGACTCGCTCGAACCGGACCGACCCGACCTGACTCCCGAGTGGAACGGGCAGCGCCTCTCGGGCCACGGCCTCTTTCTCGATTGGCGCCACACGACGCGCACCCTGTTCGTCGAAACGCTCTATCGAGACTTCTCCGACGGCTTTCGCGCGGACGACGGCTTCGTGCCGCAGGTGGGATACCGCGAGGGTTCATTGAACGTGGGGCGCCCATTCTTCCCGGGGAGTGGTCTCTTCAACTTCCTGCAGCCCCGGGTGGGCGAGGACTACAGTGAAGACCGCAACGGCAATCTTCTCTTCCGGCGGATCTTTCCCGGCGTCGACTTCCAGGGTCGCCGCAACCTCGTCGGGTTCGCCGGCGCCAACTTGGACACCGTCCGGCGCGGAGAGACTCTGCTGCACGCCACGTACGCGGTCTTCCAGATCCAGGTCGATCCGTCGCGGCGGATCACGCGCATCGGCCTCTCGGGCACGATCGGAGAGCAGATCGACTTCGAGAACGCTCGCGAGGGGCATGGCGGGGACCTGACGCTCCAGGCCACGGCGCGGCCGACGGACCATCTGGAACTGGTAGCCCTGGCCGAGCGAAGCTGGCTCGACGTGCGCGCCGAAGGCGGCCGCGAGGGACGTCTCTTCACCGCAACCATCGCGAGGCTGAAGGCCACGTATGTTTTCAATGCTCTTGTTTTCCTGCGCGCGATCGGGCAGTGGGTCGAGACCAAGCGCGATCCAGCCCTCTACACGTTCTCCGTCCCCTCGCGGGAGGGGAACTTCGACGGCTCGGTGCTTCTCGCCTACAAGCTCAACTGGCAGACCGTGGCGTTCTTGGGGTACGGCGAAAGCCGCGTCCTCGTTCCGATCGGCGACGCCGTAGCCGTGACTCCAGGCGCCTATCGGCTCGCCCCGTCGAGCCGGCAGTTCTTCCTGAAGCTCTCCTACGCGTTCCAGAAGTGACGTCGCTCGCGCTGGCTCGGGACCTGGCTGCGCACCCGCCCGCGGCTCGGCCGGATGCGGCCTCGACCGCGAGCCTGGTCCCTCGCTGCGCCCTCGCTCCCGCGGCGCAAGGCTCAACTCGGATTCCTAGCGGTCGCTGCGCGACCGACGGGGGAGGGGACGTTGGCAACAGACCCTCTCCCTTAAAAGGATCTTGCCGGAACTTTTCACCGCGCTGCGGTTTCCTCCTTAGTCAGAATGGACGCAGTGTCCGTCCCGCACAGACGTCGCTCGGCGGCCGCGCTCGCGTTTCTGGCCTTCGCGGCGGGCCTCGTGCTCTCCGCCGCGCCGCAGGGTCGCAAACCGCGGACCCCCACGCCGCTTCCGGGATGGACCGAGATCGACCGTCTCGTCGCGGAGCAGAAGCTCGCGGCGGCCGCGGGACTCGTGGAAGAAATCCTCCATGCCGCCGAAAAGCGGCGGGACGAGGCCGAGTGGACGAAGGCCTTGATCCGCGAAGTGCAGCTCCGTACCGCGCTCCACGGCTACGAGACCGCCGTTCGGTTCCTGAAAGACGAGCCCTGGCCGGAGGCACTCTTATCGCGCACGACGCTCGAGCTCTTCTTCGCGCAGTCGCTCGCCCAGTACGGCCGAATGTATTCCTGGGAAATTGCCAAGCGCGAGAAGGTCGAGTCGACCGGCCCCCTCGATCTGAAGGCCTGGTCGAAGGAGCAGATCCTCGGCGAAGCGGAGCGGGCCTATCTCGCGGTCTGGAAGAAACGGCCGGCTCTGGGAGAGCTTCCCGTCGGCCGGCTCTCCGAGTACATCGAGCCGAACAACTATCCGGCGAACGTGCGCGGCACGCTCCGAGACGCCGTCTCGTACCTCTTCGTCGAGCTGCTCGCCGACAGCTCCTTCTGGACGCCGGAGCAAGCCAACGAGGTCTACCGCCTCGATCTCGCCGCGCTTCTCGCGGACGACGGCCGCGAAAGCGACGCGCGTCTGGCGGATCCCGTCGCCCATCCCTTAGCCAAGATCGCCGCGATCCTCGGCGACCTCGAGACCTGGCACGCCGGCTCCGGTCAGCGCGAGGCGGCGTTCGAAGGCCGGCTCGAGCGGCTGCGCCGCCTGCACGGGGCATTATCCGAAACTCCCGATCGCGCCACGATTCGGAAGGACCTCGAGACACGGCTGGCGCATTTCCGCGACGTCTCCTGGTGGTCGATGGGCATCTCGCAGCTCGCCGAGTTCCTCGAAGCGTTCGACGCGCCGGATAACCTCATTCGCGCCCGCGAGGCGGCCATCGACGGTCTCGACGCCTACCCATCCTCGCCCGGCGGGCAGCGCTGCCGCGACATCATCGCCGCGATCGATGCGCCGGACTATCGGATCGCCTCCATGTCCTCGGATGGCATCGGCCGCCGCTCCATCCAGGTGACGCACAAGAACCTCCCAAGTCTCTTCTTCCGGGCCTATCGGGTCGACCTCGAGAACCGAATCGGAACCGCGACCGACTACAGCCTGCTTCCCAGCGGCGGATACGTGCGGGAGCTCGTGCGTTCAGGCAAGTCCGCCGCGGAGTGGACGACGGCGCTGCCCGCAACCCCCGACTTCAGGCTGCACCGCACTTTCGTCACGCCGCCTCTGCGCTTTCCGGGACTCTACGTCGTCGTCTCCTCGGCGCGTCCGGATTTCGCCGAGAGCGGGAACCGGGTCAACTCGGTTTCGATCGTCGTCGGCGATCTGGTGCTCCTCACGCGCCCCGAGGCTTCGGTCGAGGCGCGCGTCGTTTCGGGCGAGACCGGACGTCCAGTCGCGGGGGCGGAAGTCGCGCTGTACGCGTTCGACTGGAGCGCCGGCCGGCGGCATCATCGCGTCGAGACGAAGACGAGCGGTGCCGACGGCCTCGTACGGTTCGACTCCGCGCCGACGCGCCCAGATCGTTCCTATTTCCTGCTCGCGCGCAAGGACACGGACTATGCGCTCGACGCCAACGCGTTCTCGCTATCCGCGCCGCGGGAGCCGTCCGAGACGACGGCCTCCCTCGTCTATACCGACCGGTCGATCTACCGGCCCCTCCAGAAGATCCTCTGGAAAGTCGTCGCGTATCGGGGCCGTGCGGACCTCGGGCGTTTGCAGACGGTCGCGGACGCCGCAGTGACGGTCACCCTGCGCGACGCGAACAGCGAAGCGATCGAGGGCAAGAGCGTGACGACGAACTCCTTCGGCTCGGCAGCAGGCGAGTTTGCGATCCCGGCGGGCCGTGCCCTCGGCGGTTGGCGCATCGACAGCTCGTTCAACGGTCAGGCCTATGTCCAGGTCGAGGAGTACAAGCGGCCGACGTTCGAGGTGAAATGGCAGGACCCGAAGGCGCCGCTCCGCCTGAATCAACCCGCCGCGCTCGCGGGGTCGGCGCGCTACTACTTCGGTCTTCCCGTCGCGAACGGCGTGGCGAAGTGGAGCGTCCGGCGCGTTCCACAGTTTCCGTGGTGGTGGGGCTGGCTCCACCCGGCGAAGCGGGAAGCCGGTCAGGTCGTCGCGCAGGGGAGCTCGCGTCTCGAGGAGGACGGCACGTTTTCGATTCGATTCAGGCCCGACGCCGACGAACGCATCGGCGCCGGGGCGAAGGACGTCGTCTACCGGTACGAGGCCCGGGTCGACGTGACGGACGAGGGGGGCGAGACCCGCTCGGCCGAGCGTGACTTCCGACTCGGTCTCGTCGCGGTCCAGGCGAGCTCGCGCATGGAGGCGAATTTCTTTCGAGAGGGGCTCTCGGGTGCGATGACGGTCGTCCGCACCGATCTGGACGGAACGCCGCGCCCGGGCAAGGGGAGCTGGCGGCTCGTCGCGATCCGAGAGCCCGAGAAAACGCTCCTTCCGGCCGAACTGCCGATGGCCGGAAAAGAGGACGACCGGTTCGCGACGCCGGGCGATCGCCTGCGGCCACGCTGGGATACCAACCTTTCGCTCGAAGCGACGCTCCACGGTTGGGCCGATGGCGCCGAGAAGACCCGCGGCGAGGTCGTGCACGATGCGAAGGGAGAGGCGAGAGTGGAGCTTCCGGGGCTTCCGGCCGGCGCCTGGCGGCTTCATTACGAGACGCGCGACGACTTCGGCAAGAAGTTCGAGACGACGAAAGACTTCCTGGTCGCGGGCAGCAGGGTGCCTATCCGGTTGCCCGGCGTTCTTCTCGCCGAGCAGTCTTCGGTCGCGGCGGGCGGGAAGGCGCGAATCCTCGCTTTCTCCGGACTTCCCGGGCAAATGCTCTTTCTCGAGACGCTGCAAGACGGCAAGATCGTCTCGCGCCGCGCCCTCTCGAGCTCCGATGAGAGCTTGATCGAGATGCCCGTTCGCGACGCGGACCGCGGCGGCTTCGCCGTTCGGCTCTCACTCGTCGCGGACCATCAGTTCATCGGTTTGTACCAGGCGGTGTTCGTCCCCTGGGACGACAAACAGCTCGAGGTCTCCTTCGCGACGTTCCGCGACATGATCCGGCCCGGTGCGAACGAGACCTGGCGCGTGACCGTGAAGGCGTCGCCCGGAACATCGGCCGAGACGCGGGCGGCGGAGCTCCTCGCGTACATGTACGACCGAAGTCTCGACGCCTTCCTCGTCCACTATCCTCCGAATCCCCTCGCGCTCTATCCCAACCGTACGGCCGCCGGGCTCCTGCGACCGAGCCTCGGCGAGATCCCCGCCGAGTGGGTCTTGGGTTCGGACTTCGGCGTCGCTCGGCCGAGCCCGCGGCTGCTCGGCGACCGGCTCAAGTTCTTCGAGGGCTACGGCATCGGCGGGCCGGGAATGCGAATGCAGGCGGTCGGCATCGTCATGAAGTCCGAGGCCCGCATGGCCGACGCGGCCGCGCCGGCTCCAGCGGCCAGAGCGGAGGAAGTCGAAGCAGGCGTTCCGGGCGAAGCGAAGCCGGCGACCATCGCCGCGGGCAAAGGAACTCCCGCTTCCGGCGAGAGTCCGCAGCCGGCGCCAGCGGTCCTCCGAAGCGATTTTTCCGAGACGGCCTTCTGGAAGCCGCGACTCCTGACCGAGGCAGACGGTTCCGCGGTGATCGAGTTTCGGGTGCCCGACTCCGTGACGTCATGGAACGTCTGGGTACACGCGATCACGCGCGACTTGAAGTCCGGCTCCCTCCACAAAGAGACGCGAAGCGCCAAAGACCTGATGGTGCGTCCGTACGTGCCGCGCTTCCTGCGCGAGGGGGACGCCGCCGTGCTCAAGGTCGTGGTCAACAACGCGTCGGATCATGCGATGTCGGGAAGAGTCGCCCTCGAGATCCTCGACAATGAAACGAATCGGAGCGCTCTGGCTCAGTTTGGGCTGACGCCGGAGGGAGCCACGCGCCCCTTCTCGGTATCCGCGGGCGGCGGCGCCGACGTCGCCTTCGCGCTTTCCGCGCCGAAACGCGTGGGCTCCTACGCGATCAAGGCGACGGCCTTCTCGGGCGACTACTCCGACGGCGAGCTTCGGCCCGTGCCGGTCCTTCCCGGCCGGATCTCGCTCGCCCAGTCTCGGTTCGTCGCACTTCGCGGGGGAGAGCGTCGAAGCATGACCTTCGCCGACGTGGGCAAGCCGGATGACCCGAGCCGCATCGATGAGCAACTCGTCGTGACGATCGACGCGCAGCTCTTCTATTCCGTTTTGAACGCGCTGCCGTATCTCGTCAACTACCCCTACGAGTGCACCGAACAGACGCTCAACCGCTTCGTCTCGACCGGCATCGTCTCCTCGCTCTATCGCGACTACCCGGCCGTGGCCGAGATGGCGGAGAAGCTGTCCAAACGTGAGACGGTGCTCGAGACGTGGTCGGCCGCGGATCCCAACCGAAAGATGGCGCTCGAGGAGACGCCATGGCTCGAGCTTGCGAAAGGCGGCAAGGACGCGGGATCGGGACTGACCAACGTGCTCGATCCACGCGTCGCGAAGGCCGAGAGAGAGACGTCCCTGGCGAAGCTCCGCAAGGCGCAGACCTCGATCGGCGGGTTCCCGTGGTGGCCGGGCGGGCCACCCTCCCCCTACATGACCCTCTACCTGATGTACGGTTTCGCGAAGGCCGCGGAGTTCCACGTCGACGTGCCGAGGGACATGGTCCAGCGCGGCTGGGGCTACCTCGCGCGCCATTTTCGCGACGAATACGCGAAAAGGATGGCCGAGGATAACTGCTCGTGGGAGTGGCTGACGTTTCTGAACTACGTCGCCTCCTGCTACCCCGATTCCTCCTGGATGGGCGACGCGCTGAAACCCGAGGAGCGCGCGGCGATTCTGAAGTTCTCCTTCAAGCATTGGAAGGAGCATTCGCCGTTCCTGAAGGGATATCTCGCGCTGACGTTGAAGCGTATGGGCCGGCCGAAGGACTCACAGCTCGTATGGGCGAGCGTCATGGACTCATCGAAGACGGATGGCGATCTCGGCACGTATTGGGCACCGGAGGATCGGGCGTGGCTCTGGTACAACGACACGATCGAGACGCAGGCATTCGCGCTGAGGACGCTGCTGGAGCTCGACCCTTCCGATGCCCGGCGTCACGGCCTCGTACAGTGGCTCTTCGTCAACAAGAAGCTCAACCAGTGGAAGTCGACGCGCACCACGGCGGAGGTCATCTACTCGCTCGTCTGGTACCTGAGGAAGGAGGGAGCGCTGGCCGTCCGCGAGGAGACGGTCGTCGAGGTCGGCGGACAGAAGACGACCTTCGCCTTCGAGCCCGACCGCTATACCGGCCGGCGCAACCAGGTCGTGATTCCCGGCGAGAGGATCGAGCCGAAGAGGGATTCCACGATCGTGGTGGAGAAGACCGGGAGAGGACTCGCCTTCGCCTCGGCGACGTGGCACTTTTCGACGGAAAGGCTCCCCGAGGAAGAGCGCGGCGACTTCTTCGCCGTGTCGCGGAAGTACTTCAAGCGCGAGCCGACCCCTTCGGGATACGTCCTCAAGCCGCTGGCCGAGGGGGCGCCGCTCGCGGCGGGGGACCAGATCGAGGTGCAGCTTCTCCTCCGTGCCAAGCACGCCGCCGAGTACGTGCACCTGCGCGACCCGCGCGCGGCGGGTGTGGAGCCGGAAAGCGTCCTGTCGCGGACGAAGTGGGACCTCGGCATCTCCTGGTACGAGGAGACTCGGGACTCCGGCTCCAACTTCTTCTTCGAATGGCTGCCGGCGGGGGAGTACACCTTCAAGCACCGAGTCCGCGCCAACATGGCGGGCAGCTTCAGGGTCGGTCCCGCGAAGGTTCAATCGATGTATGCGCCGGAATTCAACGCCTATTCGGCGGGAGCCACGATTCGAATTCGGTAGGCGGCGCGGGACCCTACCTCTCCTTCTTGCTCCTTCGCTTGATGTCGGCGCCGTGCGCGCGCTTGTAACTCTGGATGTCCTTGAATCGCCCCTTCTTGTCGCGAACGGCGTAGAGCTTCTTGCCCGAGCTCGATCGGTGGGTGGTGCGTCGTGATTTGCCTGCCATCACTGACCTCCAGCAGGACTCTACCGCATTTGTCGTGTGGAGGGGCCGAGGCTATGCCGCGGCCTCGCCGTCGCGAATGATCCGCCCGTCGTGGATCTCGACGATCCGGTTGGCGCGGCGGGCGAGCGACTTGTCGTGCGTGATGACGACCAGCGTCGAGCCCTGTTCCCACAGCTCGGTGAAGAGCTGCATGATGTCGCCGCCGGCGGAGGAGTCAAGGTTGCCGGTAGGCTCGTCGGCCAATACGACGTCCGGCTGCATCGCGAGCGCCCTCGCGATCGCCACGCGCTGCATCTGGCCGCCCGACAGCTCCGTCGGCTTGTGCTCCATCCGATCTCCCAGGCCGACGCGCGTGAGAAGCGCCTCCGCGCGCTCCCGGCGCTTCCTCGGCGGCACGCCACCGAAGAGCAGAGGCAGCTCCACGTTCTCGAAGGCGGAGATCTGCGGCAAGAGATTGAAGCCCTGGAAGACGAACCCGACGCGGCGGTTGCGGACGTCGGCGAGCTCATCGCGCGAGAACTTCGAGACGTCTTCTCCGCCGAGGCGGTAGCGGCCGGCGGTGGGCGCGTCGAGGCAGCCGATCAAGTTCATGAGCGTCGACTTGCCCGACCCCGAGGGCCCGACGATCGCCACGAACTCGCGCGGCTCGACCGCGAGGTCGATCCCCTTCAGCGCCTCGACCTTCACCTTGCCGGTGTCGTAGACCTTCTTGATTGACTGCATGTCGATGATGGCGGTCATCGCGAATCTCCTGATAGTTCCAAGTTCCGAGTTCCAAGTTTCAGGCTCCGGAGCCGCAACTTGTAGCTTGAAACTTGTAACTTGAAACTGGCTACTTGTTCGCTCTTCATTCATACCTCAGCGTGGACGCCGGATCGATCGAGGCCGCGCGGCGCGCGGGGAAGTAGCCGGCCAGCAAACCGCAGGTCCCCAGGACCGCCACCGTGCCGAGCCCGATCGGCCACGAGAGCGTGGGGTGCCCCAAAAACTCCAGGACGTCGCTCCCCTCGAGCGGGACGAACCCCAGCAGGGTGACGATGATGATCGAGATCAGCCCGCCGAAGAGGCCACCCACGAAGGTGTAGACCATCCCTTCGAGCACGAAGGGTCCGGTGATCCACGTGCGCCGGGCGCCCAAAGCCATCTTGACGCCGATCTCCTTGGTCCGTTCCTTGACGACGGC
>DASXTI010000009.1:0-6274 GCA_036505535.1 Thermoanaerobaculia bacterium | reverse complement strand
TCATGGGCGGGCCGCAGCTCGGAGAGCTCGAGGCCGGGCTCCTCGCCTCCGTCTTCGCCTCGACCGTGGTCGGCGTGACGGTCTCGGTCGTATCGGGGGGTCTCGCGACGGTCGCGATGACCGCCGCCATCGCCGCGGCCGCGCCGATGCTCCGCCGCTACGACTTCCACGAGCAGATGGCCGCGCCCCCCGAAGTCCAACGGACCATCTGAGAAGCATTGGCCCTTCGAGGCTATGGGTCCGATGGAGAGCGAAGCTGTATTACTGTTATAATACAGTGAGATGGCCGCCAGCCTCCGAATCGATCCCTCCGACGCCACCCCGCTCTGGAGCCAGATCGAGGAGGGCGTGCGCCGCCTCGTCGCCTCCGGAGCGCTCCAGCACGGCGCGCCCGTCCCCTCGGTCCGCGACCTCGCGCGAGATCTTCGGGTCAATCCCGCGACGGTCGCCAAGGCCTACCAGCGCTTGACGGACGCCGGAGTCCTAGTCGTCCGCCGCGGCGAAGGGACCTACGTGGCCGATGCGCCACCGCCGATGAGCCGATCCGAGCGCACCCGGACGCTCCGCGGGGGCGCGATCCGTTATGCGAGCCTCGCCGCGACGCTCGGCGCAACGCGCGAAGAGGCCTCCGAAGAGCTTCGGGCGGCCTGGCGGGGCCTCGATGAGAAGAAGGGAGTCACGCCGTGACCGATCCGGCCGTATCGCCGATTCGGATGGAAGCCGTCACGATCCGTTACGGCCGCGCGCTCGCCTGCCAGAACGTGACGCTCTCGGTCGCATCCGGCTCGGTCTACGCCCTGCTCGGCCGCAACGGTGCGGGTAAGTCTTCCCTCGTCCGCTGCCTGCTCGGCGAACAGAGGCCGGCGGCGGGACGCGCGTTTCTCTTCGGCGCCGACTCCTGGAAGACACGGCGGCGAGCGATGGCACGCGTCGGCATCGTTCCGGAGGAGCCCGACGCGCCGCCGGCCATGTCCGCGCGCCAGCTGTCCGAGTTCTGCCGGCGCGTCTATCCCTCATGGGATGCGGCGGGTGTCTCCGCACGCCTCGAGCGCTTCGGCGTTCCCGCGAAGACTCCCTTCGGCCGGTTGTCGAAAGGCCAAAAGGGCCAGGTCATGCTCGCGCTCGCCCTGGGCCATTCCCCGGAAGTCCTGGTGCTGGATGATCCGACGCTCGGGCTCGACGTCGTCGCGCGAGGAGTCCTCTACGAAGAGATCGTCGGGGATCTGGCCGACCGCGGCACGACCGTCTTTCTCACGACGCACGATCTCGCGGGTTTCGAAGCCATCGCCACCCACGTGGGGATACTCAAGGAAGGGCGCCTCATTCTCGACGAAGAAATCGAACGCTTGAAGTCGCGCTTCCGCCGGATTCGCTACGCCAGCCGCTTGACCGAGACGCGCACCGAATTCGGCACGGAGCTCGACGCCTTCGAAGCCGCGCGGGTCCGGGTTCGCGGCTGGGGAATCGACGCCGTCGTCTCGAACTTCAGCGAAGCCGCGTTCGATCGCTTCCGCTCGCTCGACGGTGTCGAAGACGCGTCCGCGGAAGCCCTCTCGCTCGAGGAGATCTTTCTGGCCGTCGCCGGAGAGACCCCGGAGAAGGCGGATGAAGCGAAAGGAGCCGGACGATGAGAGGCTTTCTCGCGATCGCTCGCCGGGAAATCGCCGAAAGGCGGGCGGTTCTATCGGCGGCCGCCTTCGCCGGCCTCGTTCCGCTGGCCATTCCCGTCGCGAGGGGATTGACCGGAGCGGGAGCCTCGGAGGTTCGCTCCTGGGTCGCTTTGATCGTCTCGGCCGCGTTCGGCCTCGGCCTGATGGTTGCCTTCGGTCTTTCGACTCTCGCGCCCCCGATCGCCAGCCGGCGCATCGCATTCGACTTCGGGCGTCCCGTTTCTGCCTTCGCCATCTGGGGCGGAAGGCTTGCGGCGGCGTGCGTCCTCGCGATCGTCTCGGCTCTGATCGTATGGGTCCCAGCAGGAATCGTCGGCGCCGCGGTGCCATGGAGAGATCTCTTCCCATCGACGAGCCTTCCTCCTCTCTGGCCCCTGATTCTGCTCGCAGGCCTCTGCGCCATCTTTGCAGCGTGCCACGCGATGAGCGTCATTTTCCGCTCGCGCTCGACATGGATCGTCGCCGACGCCGCGCTGCTGGTGGCGACATGGCTCGGAATATCGGCAGCACTGTCAAACTTGCCTTCCTTTCTGGCCCACGAGCCGCGGGTTCTTGCGATGCGGGCTTTCGCGCTTCTCCTCCTCACCGGGGTTCTCGTGGCCGGGTACGCTTCGGTGGCCTTTGGCCGGACCGACATCAACGCGGCGCATCGAGCGCTCTCGCTCCTCCTTTGGATCGCGGTCGGAGCAGCCCTCCTGGCCGTCAACGCCTACGCCCTCTGGGTGATGGCGGCAAGCCCCGCGGACTTGAAGAAAGGCTTCTGGGCTTCCCCCGCGCCCGCCGGAAGTTGGACCATCATCGAAGGGCGAGCGCGCAGAGCCCACGCGACGTTTCTCTACGACACGGCGAGCGGCCGATTCCGGCGCGCTAGGGTGGTGGACTGGAACCGTCCGGCATTCTCGGCGGATGGCAGGCGCGCCGTGTGGGTCGAAGGACGCGACGGCGGGGGGCCCTTCGAAGTGATGGAGTTGGCCCTCGACGATCCCAAGTCCAACCCCGCTCGCACACGCGTCTTCTTGCCGAGTTACCCGGCGCTCCTGGTCCTATCCCACGACGGGTCGCGCCTGGCCACCGTCGAGAACGGCGTCCTCTCGATCCACGACCTCACCCGAGGGAAGACGCTCGCCTCCGCCCGAGTCGCGGAGAGGAGCGGGGAGGTCACGGGCTTCTTTCTGGGCGACGATCGCTTCCGCGTCTACCGCCAGACGGACACGGAGCGGAAGACGAGGCGGCTCGACGTCCTCGAGCTCGATGCCGCGTCGAAGACGCTGGCGAAGAAGGGAGGAGGATCCGAATTCTCGGACGGCTGGCTCCTCCTGGCGGCGAACGCGACAGGCGATCGGCTCTTGGTCATTCAAACCCGATCGAGGCAGACATGGCTCATCGGCGGACGGACCGGCGCGGTGCTCCAGAAGCTCGCCGGCGAAGCCAGCGAAGCTCGGCGCTCGGCGGGCTTCCTCTCGGACGGGAGAATCGTCGTCGCCGAACGCTCCCCGCAGGCCGCGCGCCTGCGCATTTACCTTCCGAGCGGAGACGAGGAGGAATCGATCCCGCTCCCCTCGGCTCGCCCGATCGTCCTCGGCGGCGAGGTTGCGGCCGGACGGCTCGTCCTCGGCGTCGGCGAGGAAAGGGACGGCTGGAGCAACCTGGTCGACGTCGACAGCCGCGTCGTCGGCACGATGGCGGACCGCCTCCGTCCCGCGGCCCGTCTCGCCAGCTTCTGGCAGTTCCACGACGGACCCGAGGTCGGAAGCGACGCGACGAAGCTCTTCTACGCTCCCGACCGCTCCCTCATCCATCTCGATCCCACGACCGGCGAGCGGCGCGTGATCCTCGGGAAAGACCTGCGACCTTAGGACGATAATGCGGGCGGCCACAACTCCTCCTACCGCACTTGGACGTTATGCAAACTCCGAATCGCCCTGAGGGTCGCGGCGCGAAGTCTCCCGAAGTAGCGGAGGCTTCACTCCTCGCCGGTCTAATCGCAACGCGACCAAGTTTCGCGAAGTAACCGAGCGAAACGACTCGCGTTGCGGGAGTCGGAGCGCAGCGCAGGGACCAGGCTCGCGGTCGAGCGTGCATCCACGCGAGCCGCGAGCGGGTGGCGTAGCCAGGTCTCGGCGCAAGCGTAGACGACGGTGCTATCGTCCCGGCCCGATGGCGGGCTTCGAGCGCGTGTCGGGCGAACTGAAGTGCGACGGCCTGTCGCTACCGCGAATCGCGCGCGAGGTCGGAACCCCCTTCTATGTCTACAGCCGAGCCCTGATCGAGGAGAACTTCCGGCGCTTCGATCGAGCGTTTGCCCAGGTGCCGCACTTAGTCTGCTATGCCATGAAGGCCAACGGGAACCTTGCGATCGTCAAGGCTCTCGCTCTGCTCGGCGCCGGCGCGGACGTCGTCTCGGGCGGGGAGTTGCGGGCGGCGCTGGAATGCGGCATCCCTCCCAACCGGATTGTCTTCTCCGGCGTCGGCAAGACCGAGACGGAGATCCTCCTCGCCGCCGACGCCGAGATCCTGGCCTTCAACGCCGAGTCGGAACGGGAGATCGAGAAGATCGACGAGGTAGCCGGAAGCCTCGGCCGTACGGCGAGCGTGGCGCTGCGAGTGAACCCCGACATCGATTCCGGCTCGCACCCCTACATCGCGACCGGCCTGAAGCACAACAAGTTCGGCATCGACATCGCGCGGGCGCGCCGGATATTTCGCGAGGCCGGGAGGTTTCCGCACGTCCGGCTCACGGGCCTCCAGGCCCACATCGGAAGCCAGATCCTGGAGCCCGCGCCTCTCGCGGAAACGGCCCGGCAGCTCGCCTCGCTCGCCACGGAGCTGATGGCGGGCGGCGCATCCCTCGAGACCCTCGACTTAGGCGGCGGCCTGGGAGTCGCCGAAACGGAGGAGAAGTCCTTCTCTCCCGAGGCCTACGCGGCGGCCGTCCTGCCGGACCTCTCCGGCCTGCGGCTGAAGGTCCTGACGGAGCCGGGCCGCGCGATCGTCGCCCGGGCCGGCGCGCTCGTCACGTGCGTCCTGCATGTGAAGGAGGGGGAGGAGAAGAACTTCGTGGTCACGGACGCCGCGATGAACGACCTTCTGCGCCCCGCCCTCTACCAAGCCATGCATCCCATCGAGCCCGTCGTGCCGCGCGGCCAGCCCTTCATCGCCGACATCGTCGGGCCCATTTGCGAGACGGGCGACTTCTTCGTTCGCGACCACTCCATCGAGCGGCCGGATGCGGGAGATCTCCTCGCCATCCGCAACGTCGGAGCCTACGGTTTCGCGATGTCGTCGAACTACAACTTTCGTCCACGAGCGGCGGAGGTGCTCGTGGAAAACCACGGGTATCGAGTCGTGCGCCGGCGGGAGACGTACGAAGACCTCGTCCGGCTGGAGCGAGAATAGAATCACGGCAGCTCTCCCCATGCAATGAACACGCTCTCCCGCCACTTTCTTTTTCCTCTCTCGCCTCCTGCCGAAGCCTGATGATGGGAGGACCATGATGCGTCTTCTGACGGCGCTTCCCATTCTTCTTCTGGGCGGCAGCCCCGCGCCGGTTGCCGCCACGCATGCCGCTCCGGCGGTCCAGGCGGCCGGTGGCTCCGCGATCCTCGAAAGGGCGGAGGAGGAGTACTGGGAATTTCTCCAGAGGGAGAGCATCGGTCTGCGTCTGCGGCTCGGACTTCCCATTCAAAAGCTGCCGGACCTCTCGCTGGAGAAGGCACGGGCCGACGCGGCCTTCGGAGAGGCTCTCCTTCGAAGGCTCCAAGAGGTTCGCGAGGCCGAGCTCGACCACGAGGAGGAGCTCTCGCTGGCCGTCTTGAGACACGAGGCGCGGCAACTCGTCGAAGCCGCGACCCATTACTGGCTCGTCTTCCCCGTGACCCCGTACGCATTCTCGTTTCTGGAGGCGCACCAAGCCTTCACGTCGCACCCTTTCCGCAATCGCAAGGACGTCGAAAACTACGTGCGACTGCTCTCCGCCTACTCCGGCCTCCTCTCCATCCTGGAGAAGAAGATCCGGGAGCAGTCCCGCCGCGGGATCCTGCTGCCGAAGGCGGAGATCCCTCTCGTCGTGGGAGTCTTCCAGACCGTCGCAAAGCCAAAGGAGCAGAGCCTCTTCTGGGTCAAGCTGGAGCGCCTTTCGGGCCTGTCGGGCCCGGATCGGGGTGCGCTCGCCAAGCGCTCGGCGGAAGCGATCGAATCGCAGATCAACCCCGCGCTCGCGAGCCTCGTCGCTCTTCTCTCGGGAGCCTACGGCGGCCGCGCTCCGGATGCCGTGGGCCTCTCTCAGTATCCGGGCGGCAAGGAGTACTACCGGTTCTTGGTCCGGCAAAACACGACCCTCGAGCTGACCCCGGAGGAGATTCATCAGATCGGCCTCGCCGAGGTCGAGAAATTGAACGCCGAGCTCGAAGCGATGCGCGAAAGGGTCGGCTTCCGCGGAACGCCCGCGGAGTTCCGCCGCTTCTTGAAGACCGACGAACGCTTCTTCCCGAAGACGCCCGAAGAAGTGGGAGAGCGTCTGATGGCCGCGCAGAATCGGATCGTCGGAAGGATCCCGGAGTTCTTCCTGCGAGTTCCGAAGGCGCCCTACGGCGTCAAGCGCCTGG
>DASXTI010000008.1:0-7304 GCA_036505535.1 Thermoanaerobaculia bacterium | reverse complement strand
GCGAGATCGCTCAGGTGATGGACCGGATCGTCACACAGACGATTCCCCGGGTCGTCGTCAACAACCCGCAGGTCGACTGGGATCCCTTCTCGAACCGTGTCGCGGCGGCGGCCGTGAAGGACTCGGACGTGCCGGCGCCGGCCGATGCGAAGATCTCGAACGCTCCCGAGCCCGACACGCGCTACGCCGTCCTCTGGAAGACCTTCCAGGCCGCGCGTCTCGCCGATCCCTATTCCCCGACGGCTCCCACGTTGATCGCACGGCGCTTCGAAGAGAACCGGCAGATCCCCGAGGCTCGGGTGAAGGCAATGCTCGAAGAGGTCCTCTCTTCGCCGCTCGTTCAGAAGGTCGCGGCGCTCATCCAGAAGCGGCTCGGGCGCCCCCTCGAGCCCTTCGACGTCTGGTACAACGGCTTTCGACCGCGCGGCGCCCACACCGAGGAGGAGCTCGACAGGATCGTCCGCGCGAAGTATCCGACCGCCGACGCCTACAAGAAGGACATCCCGAACCTCTTAGTCAAGCTCGGCTTCTCGAAGGAGAGGGCGGACTATCTCGCGGAGCACATCGTGGTGGATCCGGCGCGAGGCTCGGGGCACGCTCTCGGCGCGCAGCGACGCGAGGATAAGGCGCACCTGCGCACGCGTGTCGAAAAGGAGGGGATGAACTACAAGGGCTTCAACATCGCCGTCCACGAGATGGGGCACAACGTCGAGCAGACGTTCTCGTTGAACGAGATCGATTCGACGCTGCTGGCCGGAGTACCCAACACCGCCTTCACCGAGGCTCTCGCCTTCGTGTTTCAGGCGCACGACTTGGAGCTCCTGGGTCTCGCCAAGCCCGACGCGCAGAGTCAGGCGCTGAAGACCTTGAACGACTTCTGGATGACCTACGAGATCGCGGGCGTCGCCTTGGTCGACATGGCGGTGTGGCACTGGATGTACGACCACGCCAACGCGAAGCCGGCGGAACTCAAAGACGCCACGCTCCAGATCTGCCGGGACGTCTGGAACAAGTATTACGCGCCCGTCTTCGGCAAGAAGGATGTGGTGCTCACGCTCGGCATCTACTCGCACATGATCGACTCGTTCCTCTATCTGCCGGACTATCCGATCGGGCATCTCATCGCGTTCCAGATCGAGCGGCAGATGGAGAAGGCCGGAAACATCGGCGCCGAGTTCGAGCGCATGGCGAAGGCGGGCAACATCGCCCCGGACCTCTGGATGAAGAACGCCACCGGCGCGCCGGTTTCCGCGCAGGCGCTGCTGGCGGAGACGGAGAAGGCGCTGGCGCAGGTCCGCTGACGCCGGGGATCCGGACCTCTTCCTGCCAATGGACTGGAACGTCTGTTGCATGAGTCGAGGTACGAGGGCTCGTATGACCACGACCGACGACTTCACGCACCTGCCCGAAGGCTCCGTCGTCGCGCTGGAAGGGACGGTCGCGCGGTGCTCACGCTGCGGCCGCAACGGCGTCGTCAAGCGGCCCGAGCTGGGCGCGGCCTACTGTATCCATGCGGAGCAAACGACCGTCCTCTGCGACGGCATGCTGACCGAACCAACCGACTGTTGCGATCTCGCGTAGTCCCGATCCACCTGCAGTAGCATTCGCCCGGATTTCGGGACGAACGAATGCAATGCCCGTCGTGTTCCGCCGAGCTGCCGGAAGCGAGTCGCTTCTGTCCCGCCTGTGGCTCGCCCGTCGGCTCCCTGTCGGAGCTGCCTACGGGTCTTGCGACGCCTTCGGTCGCGGAGGCGGCGTTGCGGCGGGGCGCGTCGGATAGTCCGGTCGGCCGCCTGGCCTCTTCTCCTTCGCTCGACGGGGGCGGGTTCGCGCCCGGAACGATCCTCGCCGAGCGTTACCGCATCATCGGACTGGTCGGGCACGGCGGGATGGGCGAGGTCTACCGCGCCGACGACCTGAAGCTCGGCCAGCCCGTCGCGTTGAAGTTCCTGCCGGAGAAGCTCGCGTCGGAGCCCGCCTGGATCGAACGCTTCTACGCCGAGGTGCGCCACGCTCGGGGCGTCTCGCACCCGAACGTCTGCCGCGTCTACGACGTCGGCGAGATCGAGGGGCGGCACTTCCTGTCCATGGAGTACGTCGACGGCGAGGATCTGGCCTCGTTGCTGAGGCGCATCGGACGTCTTCCTCCGGACAAGGCTGTCGAGATCGCGCGCGAGCTCTGCGCGGGGATCGCCGCGGCGCACGACAAGGGCGTCCTGCATCGGGACCTGAAGCCCGGTAACGTCATGATCGACGGCCGCGGCCGGGCCAAGATCACTGACTTTGGCCTCGCGGTTGGTGTCGAAGGGGACAAGGGCGGCGCCGAAGTCTCGGGCACGCCCGCCTACATGGCGCCCGAGCAGCTCGCGGGCAAAGGAGCATCGGTACAAAGCGATATCTATTCCTTGGGTCTGGTCCTCTACGAGCTTTTCACGGGACGCAAGGCCTTCGAGGCGGCCACTCTCGCAGACTGGAGGCGCAAGCACAGCGAGGAGCAACCGACCGCGCCCTCGACGGTGACACCGGGTCTCGATCCCACGGTCGAGCGCGTCATCCTTCGCTGCCTCGAGAAGGACCCGAAGGCGAGGCCTCGCTCCGTCGCCGCCGTGGCTGCCGCGCTGCCCGGAGGCGATCCTCTCGCCGCCGCGATCGCCGCCGGTGAGACGCCCTCGCCCGAGATGGTCGCGGCGGCTGGCAGCGACGAAGGGATGAAGCCCGCGGCCGCGTGGACTTGCCTGCTTTTGATCCTCGGCGGCATCGCGCTTGCCGCATACCTCTCGCCGCGTGCCTACCGCCATGGGCACGTGCCGCTGGAGAAGCCGCCCGAAGCCCTCGCCGAACGGTCGAAGGACATCATCCGAAGGTTCGGTTACACCGAGAAGCCCCTCGACACCGCTTGGGGCTTTTCCGGAAACGGGGAGTACCGGCGTTGGGTCGAAGAGCACGACAAGTCGAAGACCCGCTGGAAGGACATGGAGGATGGGCGGCCGGCGGCGATCTACTTCTGGTACCGGCAGAGTCCCGCCACGCTCATCCCGGAGCGATTCCGCGGCGACGACGCCAATGAGGGCTCTTCCCTGACGGAGACCGATCCGCCGCCATTGGTCGCGGGAATGGTCGGCATCCAGCTCGACCCTCTCGGCCGTTTGATCCGCTTCGAGGCGGTGCCGTCTCCGGCGATTGTCCCGGCGGTCGTCGACCGCCCGCCCGATTGGGAAGCTCTTTTTGCCGAAGCCGGGCTCGATCGTGCGGCCTTCGCGCCCACCGAACCCCGGTTCCTCCCCCCCTTCTACGCCGACTCCCGGACGGCCTGGACCGAAAACAAGCCCGAACGCGCCGATCGCCCGTTGCGCGTCGAAGCAGCCGCACACCGAGGCCGTCCCGCGTACTTCGAGCTCGTGGGACCGTGGAGCCGTCCGCCCCATGTGCAGCCAAGTGAGTCGAGACCCGGGTTCGTGACCGACGTCTTCTTCGCGAGCGTCTTCACGGTGCTGCTCGTGGGGGGCGCCCTGCTCGCCCGCCGAAACCTGCGCCTCGGCCGTGGCGACCGCCGCGGTGCGATGCGCGTGGCGGCCTTCTTCTTCGTCTGTTTCATGCTCCAATGGGCGCTCAGAGGGCACCATGTGAGGAGCATTTCGGAGTACCGCCTCCTCATCCATGGGTTGGCGTACGCCTTCTTCGGCGCCGGATTCAGCTGGTTGATCTACATTGCCCTGGAGCCCCTCATCCGGCGCCGCTGGCCGGACTCTCTGATCGCCTGGACGCGTCTGCTCTCGGGACGCTTCGCCGATCCTTTGGTGGGACGCGTTCTGCTTGCCGGTGCGCTTCTCGGTGCTTTCGAAGCCATCTTGTTCGAGATTGCGGAGCTCACACGCCGGGCCTTCGAGGCAACGCCACCGATTCCCCTTTTCCCATGGGACGCCACTCTGCGCGGCCCCCGCGCCGTCGCCGGCGAGCTCTTTTCGGCGTCGGCGGTGAGCATGCTCTTTGCGCTCGGGTTTGCCCTGCTTTTCTTCCTTCTGCGGGCCGTCCTTCGAAAAGAATGGCTGGCCGCCGCAGCCTACGTGCTGATCATGGGGCTGACCCCAGGCGGTGGGCCGATCGACGCCGCCTTCGGCGTCGTCGCTGCCGCTGCCTACATGTTCGTCTTGTTCCGCTTTGGCCTGCTCGCCTGGGTCTTCGCCGGTTTCTTCCGCTCGTTGCTGGAATTCCCTCTCACGACCGACTCTTCGGCCTGGTACGCGGGGACCTCGCTCTTCGTCTTGCTGGTTCTCGCGGCGCTCGCCATCTACGGCTTCCGCATCGCGCTCGCCGGTCGGCCGATGCTCTCGGGAGTGCGTCTGGAGGATTAGGAGGAATCGATGTTGCGTCGCTTGCTCCTCGGCTGTCTGCTCGTCCTCGCGGCCTGGCCGGTCTTGGCCCAGGAGGGCTTTCCGCTCTTCACGACCGACTTTCCGCCCGAGGAGTTCGCGGCGCGGCGGGCGAAGGTCTACGAAGCGATCGGGACCGGGGCCTCCGCGCTGATCCAGGGCGCCGCGGTTCCACCCGGTTACACGCGCTTCCGCCAGTCCAACGACTTCTACTACCTGTGCGGCATCGAAGTGCCGCACGCCTACCTGCTTCTCGACGGCGCGACGAAGAAGACGGCGCTCTACCTGCCTCACCGTCTCGAGGGCCGGGAGAAGGGAGAGGGCAAGATGCTCTCGGCCGAGGACGCGGAAGAGGTCAAGAAGCTCTCGGGCGTGGACGCGGTCTACGGGACGGACCTCGCCGCCGAGCACATCGAGGCCAAGTTCCTCCGCGGCGGGCAGCGCGTGCTCTTCACGACGCTCGCGCCGGCCGAGGGCACCTCGATGAGCCGCGACCTCGCGCTCCGAAGCGTCGCGGACATGAGCTCGGATCCCTTCGACGGCCGGCCGTCCCGCGAGGGCCGACTCGTCCAGCTGATTCACGAGCGCTTCCCCGTCTTCGAGATCAAGGACCTCTCCCCCACGCTCGACGAGCTCCGTCTCATCAAAAGCCCGAAGGAGCTTGCGTTGATCCGCCGGGCCACGCGCCTGGCCGGCCTCGCGCTGGTCGAGGGCATGCGCTCGACGCGGCCGGGCCAGTACGAGCGGGAGCTCGACGCCGTCGGCAAGTTCATCTTCTGGCGCAACGGCGCGCAGGGCGACGCGTACTACTCGCTCATCGCGAGCGGCCGGAACGCCTGGTGGCCCCATTACAACGCCGGCAAGCGCAAGATGGAGGACGGCGACTTTCTCCTCATGGACTACGCGCCGGACGTCGGCTACTACATGAGCGACGTCACGCGCATGTGGCCGGTCAACGGAAAGTTCTCCTCCTGGCAGCGCGAGCTGTACGGCTTCTATCTCGCCTGCTACCGCGCGATCCTGAAGGCGATCCGGCCCGGCGCGACGGCGCAAGCGATCATGCAAGAGGCGGTCAAGGAGATGGAAGGCATCCTCGCTCGCTCGAAGTTTTCCAGGGAGATCTACCGCAAGGGAGCCGAGAGCTTCGTGAACGAGTACAAGGATGCCGCTTCGAAGGAACGGGCGTCGCTGGGCCACTGGGTCGGCATGGCCACGCACGACGACGGGCCGCGCACGGGGCCGCTCCAGCCCGGCATGGTCTTCACGATCGAGCCCGCGTTGCGCGTTCCGGAGGAGAAGATCTACGTCCGCCTCGAGGACGTCATCGTCATCACGGAGAAGGGCAAGGAGGTTCTCTCCGACTTCGTGCCCTGGGACATCGACGCGATCGAAAAGGTGATGAAGGAAGAAGGGATCCTGAAGCGCTATCCACCGGCGACCTGAGGACCGGGCCGATGACGAGCGACACCATCGCCGCCGTCGTCATGACGGGAGCGGGCCGGCCTCTCGAGCCACGGCGGTTCGTGGCTCCGCGGCCGCGGCCCGGAGGCGCCGTCCTCGAAACCATCGCGAGCGAGGTTTGCGGCACGGACGTTCACCTCCATCACGGTCGCCTCGCCGGGGTTCCCTACCCGATCATTCCGGGGCACGTCAGCGTCGGACGCGTGCTCGAGTCCAACGGGCCGCTTAGCGACGTCGACGGGCGGGAGATCCGTCCCGGCAGGCTGGTCACCTTCTACGACGTCTACGGAACGTGCGACGGCTGCTGGCACTGCCTCGTCGCCAAGACGCCGACCCGCTGTCTGAACCGGCGCGTTTACGGCATCACCGCATCGGCCGATGACGGACTGCTCGGTGGCTGGGCCGAGCGGATCGAGATCCTCCCGGGAGTACGTCTGATCCCCCTGCCGGACGGGCTCGACGTTCTCGACTTCATGGGCGGAGGCTGCGGGCTGCCGACCGGATTCCACGCGGTCGAGCGCGCCGGCATCACGCTCGGCGACACGGTCGTCGTGCAGGGAAGCGGACCCGTGGGACTCAATGCAACGATCTTCGCGCAACTCGCGGGGGCGCTCCGCGTGCTCGTGATCGGAGCGCCGAAGCTTCGGCTCGAAGCCGCGCGCCGCCTCGGCGCCGAGGAGGTTCTTGATATCACCGAAGAGACATCTGAGGAGCGCGTGCGCTGGGTGCGTGACCGGACCTCCGGCCGCGGCGCCGATGTCGTCATCGAGGCGTCGGGAAATCCCGCGGCGGTGTCGGAAGGCCTCGAGATGCTTCGCGACGGGGGACGTTACGTCGTCGTGGGCCAGTACACCGACGCGGGAGACACGGCGCTCAATCCGCATCGCCACATCAACCGCAAGCACGCCACGATCCTCGGCTGCTGGGGCTACGAGTTCACACACCTCCACCGCGCGCTCGCGATGATGGTCAGGTACAACGGACGCTTCCGATGGCGGGAGCTCGTCACGCGGGAGTACGGTCTCGCGGATGCCGGGCGCGCGCTGGAGGACATGGAGCGGCTTCGGGTCGTGAAAGCCCTGATCCGCCTCGAGCGGTAAACTCCCCGAAGCCGATGGCGCTCGGACCGGGCTCCCGTGTAGGCACATACGAGGTCATCGCCGCGATCGGACGTGGCGGGATGGGAGAGGTCTATCGCGCACGAGACCTTCGCCTGCACCGCGAGGTCGCGATCAAGGCCCTGCCGCTCGAGTTTCAGCAGGACCGGGAGCGGCTCGTGCGCTTCGAGCGCGAGGCCCGACTCCTCGCCTCGATCAATCATTCGAACATCGCGGCGGTCCACGGGCTCGAGGAACAGGGCGGAGCCCGGTACCTCGTCATGGAGCTGGTCGAAGGGGAGACGCTCGCCGAACGGCTCGGGGCCGGAGCGCTTCCGCTCGACGAAACCCTCTCGGTCGCCGCGCAAATCGCGGC
>DASXTI010000007.1:0-9408 GCA_036505535.1 Thermoanaerobaculia bacterium | reverse complement strand
TTTTCCTTGCGCGCTCCCGACGCGACGATCAGCGCGCGGGGATCGTGCCCACCACAGCTCGCGTTGCCCATCCCCAGGTTGCGGGAGGGAGGCATCTCGGGCGCATTGCCCGATGGGCGGTTGCGCTTCTCGGACACAGGTCGAGACTAGGCGTAAATAGGGCGTAAGTCAATTAACCGCGTTCCAAAAGGCGGGAAATGCCTTGCGGATCGGGGCCTTCGCGCGAGTGGCGAAGTCGGCATAGGCCTCATTGGGGGCCGTGGCGCTCCTGGGCGACGATTTGCCCGAGCCGAATCGACTTCCTTCGCTCAGTCCGCCGGCTGGACCCCCACTCGGTCGCTTCGTCTTTCCAGCAGCGCGACGTCGCGCCAGATTCCGTGGAGCTTGCCCAGACGCTCGCGCACGCCGACCAGCCGGAAACCGCATCGCTCATGAATCGCGATCGACGCCGCGTTCTCGGGAAAGATGCCTGCCTGAAGGGTCCAGATGCCCGCGTCCTCGGACGCGCGAATCAACCGCTGCAGCAACACCTTGCCGATACCACGACCCTGGGCCTCGGAGGAAACGTAGACACTTACTTCGGCCACGCCGCCATACACACAGCGTTCCGATACTGGGGACAGCGCGGCCCATCCGAGGACCTTCTCCCCCGAGCGCGCGACGAGTCGGCAGTCTGAGCGATGTGTCTTGTCCCACGCCTCCCAGAGCGGCGGCTCCGTCTCCATCGTGGCGTTCCCCGTCGCGATCCCTTCCCCGTAGATCCGCCGCACCTCTGCCCAGTCGTCCGGCGTCATCGCATCGAGGGCGATCTCCGGATCTGCCACGGAGTCGAAGCTCGGCATGCTCGCGTTCACGGTGCGCCGCCCATCGCCGCCTCTCCTCCTTCCGGCCCGTAGAACATGACCCAGACGACGAGGTCGTCGGTGAAGCTCTCGAAGCGGTGCTCGAGGTGCGCGGGCACGAAAAGCACGTCGCCGGGACCGAACCGCTCGTAGCTCGGACCGTTGACGAACTCGCCTCGTCCCTGAACCACGAAATAGACCTCATCGCGAGTATGCGGCTTCTGTGGGTCGCTGCCGCGTGGCGCGTAGATCTCGATCTCGAGGGTGCCGTGCGCCAGGACCGCGGCGAACCGTTCTCCCCTCGGCCCTGGAAGTTTCTCCATGGCCTCGGCGACGGTGACCCGATGCTTGTCCAGAATCATCGGCCCCTCCTTCTTGGCCGGCCACGGCTCACCGCCGCTCAAGGCTTGGGGGCTGGAGTCGCAGGCGGCGGATCGTTCGACGCGTGGTCGGCCGCGTACAGCCAGTGTCCGCCCACTTTCTTGGCAACTTCGACGAAGCGCCCCTTCATGACGACTAAGTCGCCGCCGCTCTTCGGCTGGAGGGTCATCGTGTAGTTTCCCCAGCCGCAAGACAGATCGCCCGAGTCCTCGTAGTGGGGGTTGGCGATGGAGACGTCCTTCACCGTCATCGTGCCGAGCCACCCCGCATACGTGTCGCGGATCGCTCTGGCGCCGCGGGCCTCGGGAGCGTCCGGCAACCAGGCAACCGCATCGGGGGCGTAGCAGGCCAGAACGCCCTCCAGGTCGTTCGCCTTCATGGCCAGAAGCCATCGCGAGTCGACCGAGGCCGCGCCCCCCTCCGCGCCGCGCGCCGCCTCGACCCGAAGGAACCCGAGCACACACAACAGAAACGCACCGCCAATCGCCCTTTTCTTCACCTCACACCTCCTCAGCTCTTTGGCGAGGATCATATGCCCGTCGAAGGGCTCCCCTGTCTCAACCTCGAGGCGCGCGTCTAAGACTCCTCGCTCTCGCCCGGCTCGATCTCCGTCAGGAGCGCTCGCGCCTCCTCCTCGCGCTCCCGCGGTACCTGGAAGCGCACCGGCCCGATCGCGACATTGAAACCCGTTCCGAACCGGCCCCACCCGAAGAGATCCTGCAAACGCTCGTTTCTCGCCACGTACGGAATGCCCGCCGAGTCCAGGATCGACTTGACGACCTCCGTCAAGCTCTGGCTGCCGGATTCCAATACCGTCACCAGCTCGAAGGGCTCCGGAACGGCCCGCCGGGGGAGCTGCTCCACGAGCTCCACGCCGCAGTCCACGCAGCGGTCGTAGCCCGCCCGATACTCGTCGCCGCAGACGGGACAGAACAAGTTACGTTCCGCTCAGGGCAATATTCTCGGGTTCGCGCATCAATGCCCCCGGAGTCCGCAAACGCGGCTCATGAAGAGAGCCTGGAGGAGCAAACCGGCCGCCAGGATGAAAAGCAGCCAGGGCTTGCGGAAGAACGCGTGGGTCTTTATCAGCGGCGCTCCGCAGCGCGCGCAGGTCTGAGCGGCATCCAGATCGTTTTCCGTGCCGCAGTTCCAGCACTTCACATTCGATCCGCTTCGGTCTCGGAGGGAGCCATCCGGATCAGTCGAATTCCACCCGCGCCGTTGCCTGCTCCTCTCCGACACAGCCCGCGACGATCTCCGCCTTAAAGTAGTTCTCACCGCGCACCGGCGTTCCGGCTATGCGACGCAGCATGGCAATCTGTCCGACGTGCGTCAGAGCGTCGGCGACCGGCCCCTGAAAAAGTTTCTCGGCGGGACAGAGGAGCGACTCGTCGGAGGAGAGAAGCTCGTCGAAGCAGCGCAGCCCTTGGAAGAAACGCGCGGCCTCACTCTCCCAGGAGCCCGGTGTCGAGTCGCGCCAGACGCGCTGGCCGCGCGCCAGCGAAAGCGCCCAGTCGAGCAGGTCCCCGATGTGGGCCAGGATCTCGACTGGCGTCCGTGTCGCGCCCCCGACCCGGAACACTCCCACCGCCGCCGGCGCGTTCCGCAGCGCCTTTCCGCCGCGATAGGCCAGCGTGGCGACGGTGTGGCGCAAGAACTGCCGCTTCGGATCAGACGTCGAGCTCATCGGGACCTCCTATCGACCGTTGCATGTGGACCACGGGCAAGCCCTCCCCATCCGGCAGCCTGATGTCGTACCGGGCCGTCTCTTCGAAACCGAAAGCGCGGTAGAAAGGCTCGCCGGGCAGAGTCGCCACCAGTTCCAGCGCGCGAAAACCGGCCGCCCGCGCCGCTTCGACGCACGCGTTCAGCAGCCGTCTTCCGATTCCGCGGCGCGCCCACCGCGGATGCACGAAGAACGCGCGAATGCGGGCGGGCTCCTTCGCGGGATCGAGAAGCGGGTCCTCGCCGGACTTGCTCTGGTCACCGCCATACAGCGTTCTCCGCCGGCTCCAACCTCCGGAGCCCACGATTCGATCGCCGCTTTCGACGACGAAGTACGTCCCATCCCGAATCAGCTGCGTATCCGGACCAAAGATGTAAGCGAGCCCGCTCTCGATCTGCCGCGCCGAGTAGTAGGGGTCGCTCAGGCCGCGGACCGACTCGGAGATCAACGCCGCCACGGAGGACACATCGTCGGGCGTCGCAAGCCGAATCCGCAGCTCCCCGGTCTGCTCCGACCACGCGGTGCGCGCGGGGTCCCCCATCGCGTGAGTCTACTTCTCCTGCCATAGAATCGCTTGCCGCACGACTGACAAGGCATCAGAAGACGATCGAGCATGAACTACGACGCCATCGTCATCGGTTCCGGGCAGGGCGGAAATCCCCTCTCCCATCGGCTGGCCGACTTTGGATGGAGCGTGGCGTTGATCGAGAAGAACCGGCTCGGTGGCACCTGCATCAACACCGGCTGCACCCCCACCAAGACGATGATCCACCGCGCGCAGGTCGCTCACTACGCCCGCAACGCGTCACGGTGGGGCGTCCGCGCCGGCGAAGTCACCGTCGACTTGGCGAAGATCGTCGCTCAGAAGGACCGCGTCGTCGAAGGCTTCCGGACGGGCCAACAGACGCAGGTGAGCTCACGCCCAAACCTGCGGCTCTATCGAGATCATGCGCGGTTCGTGGGCCCGGGCCGCATCCGGGTGGGAGATGAGGTGCTGGAAAGCCAGAGAATCTTCATCGACACCGGCGCCCGTCCGCTGATCCCGGCGATTCCCGGACTGGACGGCGTCGATTTCCTGACGAACGAATCCCTCCTCGACTCCACCGAGCTGCCCGACCACCTCATCATCCTTGGCGGCGGCTACATTGGCATCGAGTTTGGTCAGATGTTTCGGCGCTTCGGCAGCCGGGTGACCGTCATTCAGAGCAAGGGCCAGATCCTCCCGCGAGAAGACAGAGAGATCGCGGCCGAGCTGCAGAAGGCGCTCGAGGCAGAGGGTGTGTCGTTTCGCCTGGATGCCCGCGCGACCCGCGTCGAAAAGGGGGGCGGCTCGATCACCGTCGCAATCGACGGAAGGAACGGCTCGACCGCCGTCACGGGATCGCACCTTCTCGTCGCCGTGGGCCGCCGGCCGAATACGGACGAGCTAGACCTCCCGAAGGCGGGGGTCGATACCGACGAGAAGGGCTTCATCAAGGTCAACAGCCGACTGGAATCGACCGCGCCGGGAGTATGGGCGCTCGGCGATGTCAAGGGCGGGCCCGCCTTCACCCACATCTCCTACAACGACTTCCAGATCCTGTACGGCAACCTCGTCGAAGGCAAGAACGTCTCGATCGAGAATCGCGTCGTTCCCTACTGCGTCTTCACCGACCCGCAATTGGGCGGCGTCGGCATGACGGAGAAGGAAGCCAGAGCGAAAGGACTCCGGCTCAAGATCGGCAGGGTCCCGATGAGCCGGGTGGCGCGGGCGATCGAGCGGGATGAGACGGCCGGCCTCATGAAGATCGTCGTCAACGCGGAAGACGACTCCGTCCTGGGCGCTTCCATTCTAGCGACGGAGGGGGGCGAGCTAGTCCAGATTCTCTCCACTCTCATGCGCGCCGGCCTTCCCTACACCTTGCTGAAGGGAGCCGTCTACATCCATCCGACGTTGGCCGAGGGATTCTTCGCTCTGATGGAGGACGTCAAGCCGGTCGCGTAAGGGCGGCCCTCGCGGCCGCCCCTCGTAACGCCGCGGAAAGCGGCCGGGCGAAATCGCCCCGGCGTCCGATGGCGACCGAGTCGAGGCCCAGCCACCCCGCTAGCGTCCGGAGCTCGACGGCGAGGGCGTCGGCGACGCCGCGCGGCTCGGCGGCGGGCTCGACATAAGCCGCCGGCACGAGAAGGCGCCGCCGGGCACGGTCCGCCTTCAGATCGACGCGGGCGACGAGTCGATCGCCGAGCAAGAACGGCAAGACGTAGTACCCCCAACGCCGCTTCGACTGCGGCACGAAGATCTCGATGCGATAGTCGAAGGCGAAGAGCCGCGCCGTGCGCGGCCGGTACCATACGACCGGATCGAAGGGAGCAAGCAGGGCCGAAGCGTTGACCCGCGATGGCAGCCGCGCCTCCGGGTGGAGATAGGCCGGCTCCCGCCACGCTTCGACTCTCACCTCGCGCAGCTTCCCCGCCTCGACGAGCTCCGCGATGCGCGGACGCGCCTCCCGGATCGGCATCCGGAAGTAGTCGGCGAGATCGCCGGCGAGGCCGACGCCGTGCGAGCGGGCGGCCTGGAGGAGCAGCTCGCGTTGCGCCTGCTCGCGTTTGAGCTTCCGGCGGTGATGCTGCCTCGGGACGACGCGCTCCGTCAGGTCGAACACGCGCGCAAAGTTGCGCCGGCGCTCGGCCACGGCGAGCCTTCCCCGACCGAAGTGCGCCTCGAGGACCGCTCGGGGAACCGTACCGAGCCAGGCGCCCGGAATCCTGCGGCCGGAGCCGTCGGGCTCCGCCAGGTCGTCTGCGGAGATCCCGATCGCGCACTTCGTCCAAGACCCGGTCCACGTAACGCGCGTGCTTCTTCATGAACGACTCGAAGCCGTACGGGCGAACCCGGCGTGTCTCCATGCGGTGGCGAAGAAGCGGCCAGCTTTCCGTCGGCAGAATCGACGCCTCGTGCGCCCACTGCTCCGTGAACTCGCGCCGGCGATAGACGAGATCGTCTAAGAGCGAGGTCTCGTAGGGACCGAGCCGCGAGAAGGGCACGAGGTAGTGCGCCGGTACCAGAACGTTGACGAAGTCGATCTGCAGCAGGCCGAGCCGGCGGATCGTGCGGCGAAGATGATCCACGTTGACGCGCCGCTTCGGCCTCGGCTGGTCGAAGCCCTGAGCCGCCAGGGCGATCCGACGCGCCTCCGGAAGCGAGAAATCGTCGCCAGGCATCGACGGAGTCAGCGGCCCTAAGCCTTGCGGTTTCGGCGCGCGGCGTCCGAGAGGAGACGCTCGCTCGACACGATCGCCCTCTCGTGGGTGCCACGGCCGATTTCCCAGCCTTTGTCGTAGGTGGCCACTTCGAAGACGCAGAGCTTTCCGTCGCGTCCGACGTACCGCGCGATCGCCTTCACCTCGATCCCCTCGGGGGTCGCGGCCGTATGCGAAACGTCGAGGACCACGCCGATGGAGGGCTCATCGTCGCGGAGAAGCGGCCGGAGCAGCCGCGCGCTGGCGAGCTCCATGAGGGCGACCATTCGCGCCGTCGAGAACATGGGAGGAAACGAGTCCGCCGGCTCGGGTCGGAATGTGCTGGCAAGGTCCGATGCGCCGACGACGAGAGCCGCCGAGGCGGTCGACTGGATCTCCGGCTGCGTCATCTCACAGACCCAATACCGAGCGGAGGAAGTCTCGAGTTCCGGGCGGGCCCGTGAGCGCCAGCCAGATCGGACCGCTATCCTCTTCGATCGTCAACTCGAAACGGAGAAACCGGCAGCATTGCCGTTCGTTGTCGATCACTCTCGCGAGCGATGCCGCTCGGCCGAAAACGGGATCGAAGCGAAGAGCGATCCCGTTTTCGAGCTCGCGGCTCTCCCGGATGTCCGCCACGAGCGCGGGGAGCAGCTCCTCCTGCCGCGCGGCGAGCCGCTCGGGACCCAGATCACAGGCGACGGGCAGGTTCTTCATCGTCGTTTCCGCGTTGGGAGCTTAACCGAGGTATTCGTTGAAACGGATCCGATTCCGAACGGATCGATCATCGCCATCATCCCTGCAATTCGCTTGCTACCCTTGCTCGAAAGGAGAAAGCGTCGTGCCGGAAGGCGCAAAGCCGATGACGACCGAGCGCCAGAGGGCGGCGGCGAGGCGAAACATCAAAAAGGCCGCTGCCGCAGCGAGGCGGAAGCGAACGATCGCTCACCTGCCGAAGAAAACCCGGACCGCGTTGGGCAAGCAGGGAGCGAAGGTCGCCGCCAAGAAGCGCTGACGCGCGCCGGCTTCCGACTACTCCGCGGCGTATTGAGCGGCGCCGTTGCCGAAGGACCAGTTCTCCTTCGCCACCTCGACGAGATTGACGAAGACGTCCTGGGGGCGCACGCCCGGGTCGGCTCCGAGGTGGCGAACGATCGCGGCGTAAAGCGCCCGCTTCTGTTGGACGGTGCGTCCCGCAGTCAGCACGATCTGCACGAAAACGATGCCCGCCGTGCGCGGGATGTCGAGGTTCTCGGGATCGAAGATCAGGTGACCGGGGGCGTGTCGCGTGATGACCTGAAACCGATCGAGCACTGGAATGCCGATGGCTTCGATGAGCGCTCGATGGACGCCTTCGCCGACGGCGCGAACCTCGTCACCATTCCGACCCTCGAGCACGTCGATTCGAACGAGCGGCATGGAACCTCCTTACGATCCCTTCTAAGGACGGCGAACGCTCGACTACCTCACGACCTCCGCCGTCACGAAGACTTCGTCGCCAAACTCCTCTTCGTCGAGAATCTTCACCGCAGCCGGGACGAAGGCGTAGAAGCGCAGCAACGAAAAGGACGAGCCCGCGCGATCCGCCACAGACGGACGATCCGCGAACTTCGCGAACAGGGGAAAGCGGCGGGTGTAAAGCTCGCGGGCGAGGGCTTCCGCTTTGCCTTTGGCGGAAACGCAACTTCCGAAGAGCTGCAATCCCTGGTGCGGCGATCCCCAGACCTGATGGCTATCGAAGACGGCGATCGCCATCCGCGGCGAACGGCGGATGTTCTGACAATGGGCCGACCCCGGATCCGAAAGGAAGTAGAGATCGAGGTCGTCGCTGAAGCAAAAGAACGCGGTGTTGATGTGCACGGCCTCCTTCTCGCCGAGGGTCGCCATCGAACAGAGAGGGTTCGACGCCAGGATTCGCGCGACCGAGTCGTAGACCCGAGTACCCGAGAAACCCGCGCTGAGCAACGTCACGCCCATGAACTTCTCCTTAGCCGGACCGCGTCAGCGGCCGGTGAAGATCGTCTGCTCGTCGACGAAGCAGGGTCACGCGAAACAGTTTCGGAACGTCGGCCATCTTCTTTCTCCTTCGCCGTATGTCCGCTCAAAAGCCGTCGAAACCGCTCAACTCGCCAGAGCTTTGGAAAGAAGGAGGACGAGCGACCAGAGGTTCGCGCCGAATGCCAGCACCTGGAAAACCGCTCTCACACCTCCCCAGAGCTCGAATCCATCGAAGGCCTTCTGCAGTGCGGCGGGGTCGTCGCCAATCCGTCTCAAGCTCAACATCTTCGGAGCGGCCCCAATCGTGGCGAGCAATCCCCCCGCCACCAGCGCCGCCGCGAGATAGACCGGCATCGCCGCGGATCGCGGCGCGGTCGCGTCGAAATGAAAAGCAATCGCCGCCGCGATGGTCAGGAGGGCCCCGCTCAGCGCGACAAACGGATATAGGAACAGTCCGTTGCCCAGGTCGGCATGTCGGCTGTAGGCAGCCCAGGAGCGCGCGCCCATGTGACGCCAGGCCGGCATCTGGACCACCACCCGGTCGACGTTGCCCCCCGCAAGAATGCCGCCAAACACGGTCGCGGCAATGACCAGATCGGATGTCGTAACGGAAGCCATTCGCTCTTCTCCCTGCGGACCCACTACCGATCCCCATCGCGGCGGCCGGACCGCGACGCGCGCTCGCATATTCTTCCGTCGACGCTAACCGGCCTCCATCAGACCTCGCGCCGCAGCGCCGACCGCGGCGAAGACCAGGGCCGGCGTCCAGATCCAGAGCAGCTCCGATCGGAGGACTCGCAGACCCCAGCTCGAGAAAAAAGAGCCGACACCGATGGGCGACACGAGTATGACGCGCCAGGGCAGGAAATAGCGAGCATTCGAGAATGGGCTGAAGAACGCCACGCCGAGCCCGCCCGTCGTCATGGCGTCGAGGATGCCGTGAGAAGCGGCGCTCACAAAGAGGATCACGAAGGCCAGTGAAGGCAAGACGCCGACGCGTCTGCCGAACGCCGCGCCCACCAACGCGACGACGAAGGCGAAGAAGAGCGAGTGTGTGAACCCGCGATGCCCGAAAGGATGACCGTACGGAACTCCGGCGATGAACCCGAAGGCGTCGATATCGGGCAGAACGCTCACGGCGCAGGCGACCGCGGTCAGGACGGGCGGGACGCGATGGGGACCGAGAGCGACGGCGAGCGCGAGCGGAACGGCGGGATGCGAAATGACGGACGCCACGTCGGG
>DASXTI010000006.1:0-5221 GCA_036505535.1 Thermoanaerobaculia bacterium | reverse complement strand
TCCTCGAGGAAGCGATCGGGCAGCGCGACTTGAGACCCCTCTTCCAGAAGGAGCTCGACTCCGCACGGCGGAAGCGAAGACGCTGAAGTCGGGACGGTCGATTACAAGGGCTACACTCCGCCCGTGCCCACCTGGAAGGTCGTCCTCGAGTACGACGGGACGCGGTACCGCGGCTGGCAGTCGCAGAAGAATACAGATCGGACGGTGCAGGGCGTCGTGCTCCGCGCGGCGCACGAGCTTCTCGGGGAGGACGCGACGATCGGCGGCGCCGGACGGACGGACGCCGGCGTCCATGCGCTCGCACAGGTGGCCCATCTGAAGGCGCGCAAGGCTCTGCCGGATGCCGAGATCGCGTGGGGCTTAAACGATCGCCTTCCCTTCGACGTCAACGTGCTTTCGGTCGAAAGGGCGCCGCCGCGCTTCCACGCGCGGCACGACGCCCTCAGCCGTACGTATCTGTATCGGATCTCCCGCCGGCGCACCGCCTTCGATAAGCGCTTCGTCTGGTGGGTGAAGCATCGCCTCGACTTCGCCGCGATGCGCCGCGCGGCGAAGCTCTTCGAAGGCCGCCACGACTTCGCGTCCTTCTGCGAGAACCCAGAGGGCCAAGAGTCGACCGTCGTCGTCGTCGAGAAGAGCGACGTCCTCGACTGGCACCACGAGATTCACTTTCGCATCACCGCTTCGCACTTTCTCTGGAAGATGGTGCGTCGGCTCACGGGCACGCTCGTCGAGGTCGGGCGCGGCAACCTCGACGCAAAGGCGGTCGAGAAGCTCCTCCAAGAAAAGTCGGGCGCGCCCGCGAAATGGACCGCCCCGCCCTCGGGATTGTTTCTGGAGAGAGTTGAGTACGGGTGACCGAACCTCCGGATTTACCGGAGACCATCGATCAGGTAGAAGTCAGACAGGTCACGCATGTAGTCGAACACCCAGAATCGCGCGTCCGGCGTCACCAGTACGTGGCCCGGGCCCAGAACGCCCGCAGGATCGACCGGGCGAAACTCTCGAATGGCTCTTCGCTCACCCTTTGAGGTGTCGACCACAAAAGCCTTGGCAGTCATGCCTTCCTCCCGAATGACGAAGACAGACCGCCCATTCTCGCTCCAGCCAATCGGGGAATCCTCCGGGACGAGGCCAGCGACCGGTCGGCTTGGACCGCCGGCACTCGGTTCGATCAGGTACAAAGCGAATTTCCCGTCGGCGCCCCGCGTCAGAAGCGAGCCGCCGTCCGGAGCGACCCACAGGCCCCAGGTCCCCGGGGGAGTGATTGGACGAATCGCCCCGCTTTCGATATCCAGCAAGTAGGAGCGGTTTTTCTCGCCCGGCTCATGCCCCAGGAGGACGACGCGGCTCCCATCCGGGAAGAACGTCGCGTTTCCGGCCCGCGACATCTGGACCTTCCCGAGTGGATACTCACGCGACTGTCCCGGTCCTGTTGGGAGCAAGACCAACCTCGCGGGCGACTCGCGGGAGACGAGCGCCCACTTCCCGTCGGGCGAGAGCGCCCGGGCCGAGCCTTCACCGAGCCGGACGGCCGGCCGGCCGTCGGTTCCGCGAACGTAAGCCGCTCCGCGCGCCCATTCGTTGATCAGAAGGGTCTTGCCGTCGGCGGAAAGGCCGAGGGCCTCCGAGCCGTCGAGCCAGGAGAGAGGAATCTCGCCGCCTGCCGGAGGGTAGCCATATATCTCGGTGCGGAACCAGACGTGCTCTGCGAGCAAGCGGCCCTCGGAGGAGACGTCGTACAGCCGGATGGCCCCGGACAAGCGAGCGATTGACCTGCTCCGACCGTCGAGGCGTATGGCGCGCAGTTCCGTCGCGCCCTCCAGCCTCTCCGCCGCAACGACCCAGATCTCATGACCTCCGGGAGCCCATACGAGGTCATTGCCCCGCAGCCCTTTCGCGACCACCCTCTTTCTCCCACTCAGGTCGACGACGCAGAGCGACGGCTCCTCCGTACCTGGCTCTGATTCGACGAAGGCCATCCCGTCCCCCTTGGGAGAAAAGCGAAGGCTGCGCAGACCGCCCGTGGTTTCGACGAGTACCTTCCCGATTGGATACTCGAGGCGGAGCCTCTGCCCGACGCGGTGAATCACCGCGAGCCCCGACGCGTCCGGAGCCCAGTCGGCCGCCTCGACGCCCTCGAGGAGCTCGCGCGGAGCTCCTCCGCCCAGCGGAACCTGGGCCAAGGTTCCCTCGGAGACCCCGGGCGCCGAACCGACCTCACCAGCGAGCAGAATCGCCATCTCGCCCTTCGACGAGATCGACAGGATGTCGGCGGGTGGAAGACCGAGGGAGCGCGACTCCGGGCTGTCGGCTCGCGTCGAAAAGAGCTCCTGCGGCTTTCCCTCCCAGCTTGCCGAGTAGACGATCGTCTGTCCGTCGGGTGCAAACCTCCCTTGACCGGTCACGCCGCGGCGGAAGGTGAGCTGGTGAAGCCGCGGCACCGCGGGGCCGGCAGGTTTCCAGAGCAATCTTGCCGCGAGGAGTCCCGTAGCGATGAGTGCGGCTGCGGCAAGGAGAACAAGAAACTTCCGAGGGGTTCTGGTCGCCCGCACGGCGACCGACTCGACAACGCCGGAAACCTCCGAGGCATGCTCGCGGACCGAGGCGAGGTCGCGCGCGAGATCGTCGGTCGAGGCGTAGCGCTGTCGGGGCTCCTTAGCGAGGCACCGCTCCACGATCCACCGCAGCGGCGCCGGCGTCTGCGGATTGACCGCGGCGATCGGCTCCGGCTCCTCGTTCAGAATCGCCGCGAGCGTGTCCACACCGGTCTTCTTCAGGAAAGCGCGCTTGCCCGTAACCATCTCGTAGACGATCGAGCCGAAGGAGAACTGGTCGGAGCGGAAGTCCACCAAGTCACCCGACGCTTGTTCGGGTGACATGTAGCCCACGGTGCCGACCACCATCCCCGGGCTCGTCCCCGTCTCCGTCGGCAGATGCGAGCCCTCATCGCTGCCGGACCCAACGTGGGTCAGCTTCGCCAGGCCGAAGTCCAGGATCTTCACCAGCCCATCTCGGGTCACCATGACGTTCTCGGGCTTCAAGTCCCGGTGGACGATCCCGGCCTCATGGGCCTTGGCCAGGCCATCGGCGATCTGTGTGGCGATCGGGAGCAGCTTCTTGACAGGAATCGGACCGGAAACGAGCAGCTCGCGCACCGTGCTGCCTTCGACACGTTCCATCGCGATGTAGGCAATCGAGTCGAAGGATCCAATGTCGTAGATCGTGACGATGTTGGGGTGATTCAGGGACGACGCCGAGCGTGCCTCCTTCTCGAAGCGCTTCAGCCGCTCCCGATCCGCCGCCAGCTCCGCCGGCAGCACCTTGATCGCCACCTCGCGCGCCAAGCGCGTGTCCCGCGCCCGATACACCTCCCCCATCCCACCCGCGCCGAGGGGCGAGAGGATCTCGTAGGGACCCAAACGAGTACCCGCCGAGATCGTCATCTCAATTCACAAATCACGGTTCGTCATTCGCAATTTACTTCAGGCCCTCGACGAGATAGAGGTCGGAGGAGTTGGTTGTGTGGGCATTGACGTAGGACTTCCCGTCCGCCGTGATCAGAAACTGGACGTGCGGAGGCGCGGCCGGAGCCACAACCTTCCAGAGCTGCCTGTGACCGGTCGAGATATCCACGCTAAATATCCGGATCGGTGTGTCGCCTATTCTTCGGACGTACAGAGAACGTCCATCGGCGCTCCAGCGGATAGGCTTCTCGCCCTCCCTAAGCCCGGGAACCGGCCGCGGATCGCCCCCTTCCACGGGATACACAGAAACGCTTTGGCCATCGACAGCCACCAGGTACCGGCCGTCGGGGGAGATCGGCCGCCGGACTACGAACGGCTGCCTGATCTCGGGAGTGACGGCGCGCGGCTTGCCGCCCTCGAGATCCTGGACGTAAAGGCGACCACCCTTCCCCGGCTCGCTTCCCCCGAACGCGATGCGTTTGCCATCGGGAAACCAGAATGCGATGCGGGGGACGATGGCGTCGCTCGTCACCGTCTTGGGCTCGCCCGCTCCGGTGGGGAGAAGAACGAGCTGGGCGGGCGAAGGCTGGAGACGAACCGCCAGCGCCCATTTGCCATCCGGCGAGAGACCGCACGCCAGCCCCTCGCCGAGCCGGACGGCCGGAGAACCGTCCGTTTTTCGAAGATAGACGGAGTACGTCGGCGACCCGGCTCCCTCTCCCTCTTCGCTGAAGAGCAACGTTTTCCCGTCGTCGGAGAGGTCCGCGAGCTCCGACCAGTCGAGCCACGAAAGGTCCCGTTCCACGGACTCGCCGGGAGGCAGAGTCATCAGCACGACTCGGCCATGCCAGTGCGTCAACAGGATCCGGCCATCGGGAGACACGTCCTGGAGTACCTGGTCCCCGGCGCCTCCCGCCACGATGCGCTGCCGGCCCGACAGGGTCACGGCGTAGATGGCCATGCTCCCGTCAGCCGGCTTTCCGCTGAACCAGATTTCTTTTCCTCCCGCCGACCATTCCGCCCCCTCGATACTGTTGAACTCCTCGGACAGCCGGTGCTTCTTCCCCTGCAAGTCCACCACCGCAAGCGAGCCCCGGCTGTCACCCCGAGGGTGCTCGAGGAAAGCCACGAGGTCTCCTCGGGGCGACACCCGGGGGTCCGAGAGTTGCCCCGCGGTCTCGTATAGAACCTTGCCAATGGGGAACTCCAGCCGAAATTTGGCGCCGGGCCGCACGACCGCGATGTCCTTCCCGTTCGGGGCCCAGTACGCGTCAATCACCGGCTCGAGGATCTCTCGCTCCGCGCCTCCCGCAAGGGCCACGCGAGCGAGCATCCCGTTCCGGCCGATCAGCATCTCGCCGCTCGAGGAGATCGAGAACAGGTTTGCGCCGGGCGTCCCCAGCGCGCGCGACTCGACGCTCCCGGGTCGGGTCGAGAAGATGCCGACGGGGTCCTTTCCCCATACGGCGCTATAGACGATCGTCTGGCCGTCGGGGGCAAAGCGGGCCTGATCCACTTCGCCGCTGCGGAACGTCAGTCGGTGGAAGGACGGAGGAGGAGGCGTCTTCTTCCAGAGCGATCTGCCCACGAAGAGGCCCGCCGCGAGCGCGGCGGCGAGCGCCGCCGCTGTCACGGTGCGAGACAGACGCCGAGAAGGTGCCGCGCCCACCGTTGCGCCGGACACGGAAGCCTCCGAGAGATGGTCGCGAACGCTGGCGAGGTCGCGCGCCAAGTCTTCCGTGGAGGCGTAGCGT
>DASXTI010000005.1:0-10988 GCA_036505535.1 Thermoanaerobaculia bacterium | reverse complement strand
ACGCGGACGAACTTCGGCTTTTCGGCCTTAAAGCATTCCGTGAAGTGCTCTCGACTGCTTTTCATGGGCTCTCCTTCCGACTTCGCCGGATGATCTCCCACATTCTCGTCCAGCTTCAAGGGATCGCGCCGCTCGCCTGGCAGACGAGGCGTACCGCGGCGATTGGAAGCGGCGCACGCCGAAGAAGGAGAGAGGCGAGAAGCCCGGCCACGACGGGTCTGACGTTTACGCCTTGGCCTGGAAGCGAGACAAGGAGAAGAATGGCTCGGTCGGCTTTTGCCCGAGCACGTTGCCCGCGACGAGCTCTCCTAAGGCTGGCCCGTGCTTGAAGCCGTGGCCCGAGCCGCCTCCCACGAGCCAGACGTTCCCGGCATCGGGATGGCGATCGACGATGAAGTGCTGATCGGGCGAGTTCTCGTATTGACAGACTCGCGACTCGAGCAGCGGGCTTCCCTTCAACGCCGGAAAACGGAACCCAAGATAGTCCCGGGCCGCCTGGAGGCCCTCCGAGCTCGCGACGCGCTCGCCGGATGTGGGATCAAAAAGGGCCCCGCGCGTATCGTCCGCCAGCTTGAAGCCGCGCCACTGATTTCCGGGGATGCCGTAGAAGAGCGGCTCTCCGTTGTCGATCCAGACCGGCAGCGCCTCTTCGGAGAATCGGGAGTCGCCGGCCGGAGCCCCGAAGAAGAAGACCTCCTGGCGCGTGGAGCGGATGAGGTTCCCGATCGCCTTCGAGAAGAGCTTCCCGAGCCAGGGCCCGCAGGCAAAGACATACGCGTCCGCGACGAGCTTCGTGCCGTCGGAGAGAGTGACTCCGCCCAACTTCCCGCCTTCGATTCCGGCTGGGGAGACGGAGACCTGTCGGTACTCGCCTCCCTCCGCCAGGAATCCCTCCAGCACGGCCTCGCAGGCGCGCCGGGCCGTCAGGTACCCGCCTTCCTTCTCGACGACGGCCCACTGAACCCGCTCGAAGTTGATCTGCGGATACCTCTTCGCCGCGTCGGCCGCAGTCAACTCTTCGAAGGAGAGACCCGCCTCGCGCAGAAGCGGCAAGGAGGCCCTCTCGAAACGGTCGTCCTTCCCCGCCATCCAGAGGGCGCCGGTTCGGTGGTACAGGCGCTTTCCCCAACGCTTTTCGTTCTCGCGCCAGAGCCGGAGGGCCCGAGCCACCATCTGCACGTAGACGCGGTCGGGTCCGTAAGTCGCCCGGATCACTCTGGTCTCGCCGCCCGAGCTCGCGCGCGAGTTGCCCGGGCCCCAGGCATCGAGCAGCGTGACCTTCGCGCCTCGTCTCCAAAGATATAGGGCCGTCCAGCCGCCGAACGCTCCGGCTCCGACGACGACGACCCTCGGCCCCCGCGCGCGATGGGACCTCGTGGGCCGGTTCTTCGAAGCCTTCGGGGGAGGGCTTTGCCCCGGTCCCGAAAGGGCCCGTGCGACCGACGCCACCGGCAGCGCCGCAAGGAGCGCGCGACGAGAGAGCTTGGACATGTCGAACCCGCGCTCGACTATATGTGTTCGCGGCGCGAGAAGTCTCCCAGAAGGTGCCCCCTGGTCACGGCGCGAGGAGTCTCCGCATTGCAACGCGACAAAGTTTCGCGAAGTAACCGAGCGAAACGACTCGCGTTGCGGGAGCGGAGCGCAGTGAGCGGCCAGGCGGCGCAGTCGAGGCGTATCCGCCGAGCCGCGCCGCCTATCCAGGGTCGCGAGCAAGCGACGCGACGGTCAGAAGTCCACGCGCGTCTTCAGGCCGAACGTGCGCGGCTGGTTCGTCAGGAATCCCTGCCGCGCGCGGAGTCCCCGCTCGCGGTCGAGCGCCAGCAGAGCCCGCTCATCGCCGATGTTGTTGACGTAGAACGCGATGTCCCAGATGCCGTGCCGCACGCCGATCCGGATGTTGACGATGTCGTACGCCGGCAGCAGCGGATCGAAGGTGAACGTGTCCTGCGTCAGCGGACCACCGATCGGGTAGAGCTGTATCGTGCCCACGCCCGCCTCCTGATCCACCGCCTGCGTGTAGCGCGAGCCGACATGCTGGTAGGCGCCCGTTACGTAACCCTGGAACTCCGGCACCACCGGCTGCTGGTAAGTCGCCGCCAGAGCCATTTGGAACTTGGGCACGCTCGGCAGGCGGTTTCCGTCACGGATTCCGGTTCCCGTCACGCCGCTCTCGGGGCCCGGCAACGTCTCGGTGAACTTCGCGTCGGTGTAGCTGCCTGAAAAGGCGAAGTCGAAGTGCTCGTTCGGCGCGAGACCGAACTCGAGCTCGCCACCGACGCTCCTGGCCTTCGGCGCGTTCAAGACGAGCCGCGAGGAGCAGCCGTCTGCGGTCACGACGACCTGCATGTTCTTGATATCCACGTAAAACGCCGAGGCGTTGACATAGCCGCGGCCGCCCATGATCCTCGATTTGGAGCCGATCTCGTAGTTCCACACCGTTTCGTCTTTCCATGTGTCATGGCCGCCGAAGGTGATGATGGCGTCGGATGTGCAGAGCGGGATCAAGATGGGGTCGTTGATTCCGCCAAGCCGAAACCCCTTGGAGGCCTGGGCGTTTATGGTCGTCGAATCGGTCGCCTTGAAGCTCGCGATGAAGCGCGGCGCCACGCCGTCGGACTTGAAGGTGCCCGATTCGACAGTGGCTATGGGCGGCGCCGGTAGACCCAGGGGGGCGAACAGGCCATCGAAGATCAACGACTTGTCGGTCTTGTAGTTGTAATAGCGCAGGCCCGCGGTGAAGCTGAAGCGGTTGGTGAAAGAGTAGGTCCCCTCCCCAAAGAGAGCCCACTCACGATCCTTGTAGCGCAGACTCGACCAGTACAAGTTGTCTTTCGGCGCGAACTCACCCTGAGTGGGGATGATCGGGAAATCGCCGCCGATGTTGAACACCGCCGGGCATTCGTTCCTGCACAGATCTTCGAACCCATGAACCGGCAGAGTCTGTTGGTAGGCTCGACGTGTGTCGCCGTAGAAGCCGCCGACGACCCACTGGAAGTGCTCCTGGAACGTGCGGCCCGACAAACGCAGCTCCTGCGTCCATCCGTGCGCTTGAGTGGCGTCGTTCAGGGGTGCGTTGAGCGTGTAAATGTCCTCGGGCAGTTCGAGGCTGCCGCCCGTGACGCTCCCGGTCAGCGCCGTGGCATCGCGCACGACCAGAATGTTCCGGTTGGTGAATGAGGTGACCGACGTCAGCGCGAGATTGTTGGCCAAGTTGTACTTGATCTTGAGGTCGCCGAGAGTGAACTTGTCGGTGGTGGGCTCGTTGAGCTGGGTGAAGAGCTCTCGGTCGCCGAGCGTGATCGCCGGCCGCGTCGTCGTGAAGGGATTGGCCAGAATGTTGTAGTTGTCGATGCGGTTCCAGCCTTCCATGGCCAGCTTCTGATAGACGAACCGCGGCGTGATCGTCAGATTCTCGTCGGGGGCGAGATCGAACGCGATCCGCAGCCCCTCGCGATCGCCGGAGTTGACGTTCTTCTCGACGGTGAACTCACCCGGCTTCAACTGACCTGCCGGGTGCACCGCGTCCATCCAGCCCGCGAGCCGGTTGTAGTACGCCGCGACGCGCACCGCCGCCATGCTTCCCAGAGGAGCGTTGAAGCCGGCCTTGATGTCGCCGCCCGAGCCGCCCCCGTTGATGGCCTCGCCGCCGACCTCGCCGAAAACGCTCATCAAGCCAATCTGCGGCTGGTTGCTGATGTACCGCACGGCGCCCCCCACCGAGCCGGAGCCGAACAGGCTTCCCTGGGGGCCGCGGAGCACCTCGATGCGATTCATGTCGAACAGGTCGATGTCCGGGTTGAACAACGACAGAGAGATGGGCGACTCGTCCAGATAAGTGCCCACCTCCTCCTTGACGCCCGGTTGGTCACGTGCAATCTGCCCCGCTGAGGTCCCCCGCATGGCGACCTCGCTCTGGCCGGGACCGAGGTTCTGCACCGTGAAGTTCGCGACATTCGCGGCGACGTCCTCGAGGTCCGTTATCCCGCGTTCCCGCATGACGTCTTCGGTCGGCGCCGAGATCGAGACCGGCGTGTTGAACAACGTCTCCTCGCGCTTCATGGCCGTGACCGTGACCTCTTCCGTGGCCCTCAGTTCGAGCGCGAAGTCGACCGTGACCGTCGCGCCGGCGTCCACCCGCCGGTCCCTCTGCGTGACCTTGCGGAATCCCTGCACGTCGACCGTGACCGAATAGAGCCCCGACGTCAGGTCGGTGGCCTCGTAGGTACCGCCCGACCCCGCCCGGACGGTGCGCGTCGCACCGGTGGCCTGATTGACGATCGTGATGGGCGCGCCCGGGACCGGCGCGCCGTTTGCGTCGCGCACCGTGCCCGAGATCTTTCCCGTGGCAGGCTGAGCGAGCGTCGGTGCGGCCAATAGGGTGATGAGCGCGGCGAAAACTACCAGGATTGAAATCCGTGGCTGGAGCATGTCAGCCTCCTCTTTCAACCGGTTGCACGAAGCCCGGGGGGACGGGCATTAATGGGCGCTTAATACGGCAGCCACCAACGCTTGTCAAGGTAGACCGCTGACACCGGGGGTGGCGGGAAGGGACGATAAGCTTGCAGCATGTCCGCAGCCGCACCGCCGGGGGCGCCCCTTCTCGTGGGGGGCGAGCGCCCGGAAGGGACGGCGGGCGAGCGTCGCCTCATCTTTGATCCGGCGACGGGCGAGGCGATCGCGTCGGTCGCACAGGCCACCGCCGAGGACGTGGATCGCGCCGCTCGCCTGGCGGAAGAGGCCTACCGCGGCGACTGGAAGCGGCGCACGCCGAAGGATCGCGCCGCGGTGCTCTTCGCCCTCGCCGCGCGGATCCGCGAAAGAGCCGACGAGCTCGCGCGGCTCGAGAGCCGCAACACGGGCAAACCGATCGCATCGGCGCGGGGCGAGATCTCACTCGGCGCCGATTGCTTCGAGTATTACGGCGGAGCGGCCACCAAGTTCGGCGGCTCGACGATCCCGGTGTCGGCGCGCGGCGCGAGCCTCACGTTCCGCGAGCCGCTCGGCGTCTGCGGCCTGATCGTCCCCTGGAACTTCCCCTTCGTCATCGCGACTTGGAAGATCGCTCCCGCCCTCGCAATGGGCAACACGGTCATCGTGAAGCCCGCCAGCGACACGCCGCTCTCGGCACTGCGATTGGGCGAGCTGGCGCTGGAGGCCGGGGTCCCCCCGGGGGCATTCCACGTCCTGCCGGGACCGGGCGAGATCGTCGGCGCGGCGCTCGTCTCCCATCCGGCCGTGCGTAAAGTCTCCTTTACAGGATCCACGGAAGCCGGCAAGAGCGTGATGCGCCTGGCGGCCGACGGACTCAAGCGCATCTCGCTCGAGCTCGGGGGAAAGTCGGCCTGCCTGATCTTCGAGGACGCCGACCTTTCGACGTGTCTGCCTTCCGCGCTGTGGAGCGTCTTCGACAACGCCGGCCAGGACTGCTGCGCGCGGTCGCGCTTCCTCGTCCAGCGGACGATCTACGATCGCGTCGTCGCCGAGCTCGCGCGGATGACGGCAGCGATCCGCGTCGGGAATCCGCTCGAGCCGGAGACCGAGATGGGCCCTCTCATAACGCCGGCCCACCGCGAGAAGGTGCGCGGCTGGCTCGCGATCGGGGAGGCGGAAGGGGCGCGCCGCGTGACGGGCGGCGAGGTTCCGAACGACCCGAAGTTATCCAAGGGAAGCTTCCTGACCCCGGCCGTCCTCGCCGACGTGGACAACGAGATGCGCGTGGCGCGCGAAGAGATCTTCGGGCCGGTCGTTTCGGTCATCCCGTTTGCCGACGAGGAGGAGGCGGTCAAGCTCGCCAACGCCAGCCGGTACGGCCTCTCCGGCTCGCTCTTCACGCGAGACCTGGGACGCGCGATGCGCGTGGCGCGGGCCATCGAGACGGGAGTTCTCTCGGTCAATAGCAGCCGGAGCGTGTTTCTCGAGGCGCCGTTCGGCGGCGTCAAGGAGAGCGGCCTCGGGCGCGAGCTGGGGCTGGCGGCCCTCGAGCACTACACCGAGACGAAGACCGTCTTCTTTTCGGAGGAGTGAGGGATGGCGATGGGGCGCCTGACGCGCGAAGAGCTCTTGGACGCGATCCAGCAGGAGGCGATCGAGACCGTGCTGGTCGCCGTGCCCGACTGGTACGGCCGGCTGATGGGGAAGCGCCTCACGGGACGCTTCTTCGCGGAGAGCGTGGCCGAGCGCGGCTGGCACGCCTGCGACTACCTACTCGCGAACGACATGGAGATGGACCCGGTGCCGGGCTACGCGTTCGCGAGCTGGGAGAAGGGCTATGGCGACATCCGGTGCCTGCCCGACTGGAGGACGCTTCGCCACGCGGCCTGGCTGCCGAAGACGGCGATCGTCCTCTGCGACGCGGTCACGGAGACGGGAACACCCATCGACGTCTCTCCGCGCCGGATCCTCCAGCGCCAGGTCGAGCGCGCGGGGAAGATGGGGTTTGTGCCGAAGGGAGGCGCGGAGCTGGAGCTCTACATCTTCCGCGAGACATACGACTCGGCGCGGCAGAAGCACTGGCACGACCTCGTCCCGTTCGGCAACTACATCGAGGACTATCACCTGCTGGCCGGCACGAGGGAGGAGCCGGTCGTCGGCGAGCTCGTCCGCGCGCTCGAAAAGAGCGGCATTCCGATGGAGGGCAGCAAGGGAGAGTGGGGACCGGGACAGCAGGAGTTGAACGTCGAGCACAGCGAGCTCTTAGAGCAGGCCGACCGCAACGTCTTGACCAAGCACGCCGCGAAGGAGATCGCCTATGCAAAGGGGCTCGCGGTGACGTTCATGGCGAAGTGGAACGAGCGTTTCGCCGGCAACGGGCTCCACCAGCACATCTCGCTCTGGGATGCGGCGGGAAAGGCGAACGTTTTTGCGGGCGAGACGCTGCTGGGACAGATCGCCTGCGCCGACGCGTTCCGATTCTTCCTGGGAGGTCTTCTCGCGCACGCGGCCGAGCTGACGGCCCTCTGGGCGCCCTCCGTCAATTCCTACAAGCGGTTTCAGAGCGCCTCGTTCGCGCCGACGACGATCGCGTGGAGCGTGGATAATCGGACGGCGGGCATCCGGGTCGTCGGCGAGGGAAGCGCGCTGCGCATCGAGTGCCGCATCCCGGGAGCCGACGCGAACCCCTACATCGCCTGGGCGGCGACGCTGGCCGCGGGCCTCGCCGGGATTGCCGGGCGCATCGAGCCGCCCCCTCCCTTCCAGGGCGACGTCTATGCGGCCAAGGCGCTGCCGCGGGTGCCGAGGAGTCTGCGCGAAGCGATCGGGCTTCTCGAGTCGAGCCGCCTGGCGAAGGAGGCGTTCGGCGAGGAAGTCATCGCCCACTACCTCCACTTCCTGCTTACCGAGCAGCGCAAGTTCGACGAGGTCGTCACGAGCTGGGAACGGGGGCGGTTCTTCGAGAGAGGCTAGTGGATTAGGTCCGTAGGGGCGGGGCTCGTCCCCGCCCGCGGGCGGCCGCAAGGGCCGCCCCTACGGAACCGACCACGGCACACTAGAGGCTGAGATGGAGAGGCTGACGAACAAGGTCGCCGTCGTCACGGGCGCCGGAAGCGGCATCGGCCGCGAATCGGCGCTCCTCTTCGCGCGCGAAGGCGCAAGAGTCGTCGTCGCCGAGATCAACGACGCGGCCGGACGCGAGGTTGTGGGCGAGATCGAGAGCGCCGGGGGGAAGGCCGTGTTCCTCCACGCGGACGTCTCGGTCGCGCGGGACGCCGAGGCGATGGTCGCTGCCGCGGAGAAGACCTGGGGCAAGCTCGACGTCCTCTTCAACAATGCCGGCATCTTCCCCGCTGCCGACGGCTCGGTCCTCGAAACGGACGAGGAGACGTGGGACCTCGTCATGCGCGTGAATTTGAAGGGCGTCTTCTTCGGCTGCAAGTACGCGATCCCCGCGATGCTCCGCGCGGGCGGCGGGAGCATCGTGAACACGGCGTCGTTCGTCGCGCTGATGGGGGCCGCGACGCCGCAGGTCGCCTACACGGCGAGCAAGGGGGGCGTGCTCGCGATGACGCGCGAGATCGCGATCGAGTTCGCGCGCAAAGGTATCCGCGCGAACGCTCTCTGCCCCGGGCCGGTCGATACGCCGCTCTTGAAGGAGCTCTTCTCCGATCCGGCCCGCCGGGCGCGCCGCATGGTGCACATCCCGCCCGGGCGGCTGGCGCATGCGATGGAGATAGCGCAGGCGGCCCTCTTCCTCGCCTCGGACGAGTCGTCCTACGTCAACGGCGCGACGTTCACCGTCGACGGAGGCATCACCGCCGCGTACGTGACGCCCGAGTAGACTCCGAGCCCAGAAACAGATGCCGAGCCGAGAGGAGCTCCTCCGACGCGACGAGGAGGACCTGTCGCGGCTCGGATACGCCCAGCAGCTCCTCCGCGAGATGGGGGGCTTCTCCAATTTCGCGATCAGCTTTTCCGTCATTTCGATCCTGACGGGCGCGGTCCTCCTCTTCGGTTACGGGTTGAAGCTCGCCGGTCCGATCATCAACACGCTCGGCTGGCCGGTCGTCAGCCTCTTCACGCTCGCGGTCGCGGCGAGCATGGCGGAGCTGGCCTCTCTCTATCCGACCGCCGGCGGCCTCTACTTCTGGGCGTTCCGGCTGGGCGGCCGCGGCTGGGCCTTCACGACGGCGTGGCTCAACATGGTCGGCCAGGTCACGATCACCGCCGGAATCGACATCGCGGCCGCGATCTACCTGATCGGTACCGCGACCCGTCTCCTGAATCTCCCCCCCGATGCGAAGCTGCCTGTCTTCGGCGCCGTCACGAGCTGGAGCTTTCAGCTGTTCGTGATGGTCTTGATCCTCGTCCCGCAGGTCGCGATCAACGTCTTCGGCATCGGCCTCACCGCAAAGTTGAACGACTTCAGCGTCTGGTGGCACATCGCCGGCGGCGCGCTCATCGTCTTGCTGCTCGTCTTTCTCGGCACGCATCACAACCCGCGGGAGTTTCTGACCCGATTCGCGCCGGCTGTGACGCCCCTCGAGGCTTCATCGGCGCCGCTACCCGACGGCCGCCTCGGACCGGCAATCATCGTCGGCGAGCGCGCCTTCCCCTCGCCGCTCTTCGCGCTCTTCCCATCCCTTACGGCGGTCTATGCGGCCGGACCGTTCGCGCTCGCGTTCGTGCTGGGGCTCCTTCAGGCGCAGTGGACCTACACAGGCTACGACGCCTCCGCGCACGTCGCCGAGGAGACAGTGATGGCGCGACGGAGCTCCGCGTGGGGCGTTTTCCTTTCGGTCGCCGTGTCCGCCGTGTTCGGCTGGGTGCTGCTCCTCGTCTTGACGTGGTGCATCCCGGGCGGCGACGTGGCTCGGACCGCCGCCGATCCCTATCCCGTCCTGTACATCGTCGACCACAACCTTCCGCGGGCGCTCGCCAACCTCGTCGCGATCGTCATCGGCGGAGCCATGTGGCTGTGCGGGCTCTCGTCGATCACGTCGATGGGCCGCATGTGGTACGCGTTCGCGCGCGACGGCGGGATGCCGGGCTCGACTCTTCTCCGCAGGGTCCACCCGCGCTGGAGGACGCCCGTCCCGGCGATCCTCGTCACGAGCGTGCTCGCCGTGGCGATTTGCGTCTACGCGGCGGCCGTTCCGGTGGTCACCTCGATCAGCACGATCGCGCTCTACCTCGCCTACGGGCTTCCGATCCTGCTCAATCTCGCCAACCGAGTCCGCCGCAAGGGCGAATTCGCGACCCCGGAAAACGCGCCGTGGAGCCCGGGGAAGTTCGCGCCGCTCCTGAACGCCGTCGCCATCCTCTGGGTAACCTTCATCACCGTGGTCTTTTGCCTCCCGCCGAACGAGCTCGTCCTCTGGACGATGCTCCTCTTCTGTGTCTCGCTCGGCGTCTACTGGCTCGTCTCGGCCCGGCGGACCTTTCGCGGACCGGCCGGAGGCTGAGGAAGAGATGCTCGACCCGGCGGAAGACGAGCTGGTCCGATCCGTCGAGACCCGCCTGGCCGAGGAAGTGGCGTTTCTCGAGAAGGTGGTCAACATCGACAGCGGGACCTTCAACGCCGCGGGCGTCCGGGAAGTCGGCCGGTGTTTTCAGCGGGAGCTCGAGGCGCTGGGCTTCGCGACCCGCTGGGCGCCGCTGCCCGATGGGATGCGCCGGGCCGGACACCTCGTCGCGGAGCGCGTGACGCCGAATGGAACCGGGAAGCGCCTGCTCCTGATCGGCCACCTGGACACGATCTTCGAAGGCCGGGGGCACCGTTTCGAGCGGTCGGGGGACGTCGCGCGCGGCGCCGGGGTCGCCGACATGAAGGGGGGCGACGTCGCCATTCTTTTCGCGTTGAAGGCGCTGCACGAGGCCGGGATGCTCGAGGGCGCGACGGTGCGGGTCTTTCTCACGGGAGACGAAGAAAACCCCGGCACTCCCACAGAGATCTCGCGCCGCGACCTCGTCGAGACGGCGCGGCACAGCGACGTTGCGTTGGGCTTCGAACCGGACTCGGGCAAGTGCGCGATCGGAAGGAGAGGGCTCAGTCTCTGGTCGCTGGAAGTCGCCGGAGCGCAGGGCCACTCGTCCTCCGTGCTCCGAGGAAGCCGCGGCGCGGGCGCGATCTACGAAGCCTCGCGAATTCTGGACGGTTTTCGGAATGCGTTTTCTTTGCATCCGGCCGTCACCGTCAATCCCGGCATCTTCCTGGGCGGAACCGACATCGCCTACGACGCCGACAGGTCTTCGGGCACTTCGGCCGGGAAGTTCAACGTCGTCGCGAGGGCCGTCACCGTGAAGGGAGATCTCCGCTTCGTGAGCGACGCGGAGCGGGAGGAGGCGAAGTCGCGGATGCGCGAGATCGCCGCCGCGAATCTTCCCAGGACCACCGCCCGGCTTTCCTTCGAGGACCTCGTGCCCGGCTGGCCGGCGACGGACGGCAACCGCGCCGTCCTGAAGCGGATCGACGCGGCGAGCCGCGACCTCGGTCAGGGACCGGTCGAGGCGGACGATCCCGCCTCACGCGGCTTCGGGGACTTCAACTTCAT
>DASXTI010000004.1:0-43620 GCA_036505535.1 Thermoanaerobaculia bacterium | reverse complement strand
TCTTCCACGACGCGAAGTAGGCCCGTTCGTCGGGTCTCGGAATTGCACAATCGGTATTGCGAAGATGATGTGAACCCACGTCCGTAGGGGCGGGGCTCGTCCCCGCCCGCACGGGCGGCCGCGAGGGCCGCCCCTACGAGACGCGGGAGGATGGAAGAAGAAGACGGGCGCGAGGCGCGAAAACGCCCCGCGCCCAAGAGACGCTTCAGATCGTGAGGGTGCCGGTTCGGATGAGGTAAGCGAGCCGCGTCCGCTGCTGCGGGTCGAGCAGCCTGTGGAGCTGCTCGAGCGCCTTCATAACCGCGTCGCGGAGCCGGTCGGCACTCTCCAATCTCAGCTTGGCGCCCGCGCTGGCCTTCGCCGCGTCGAACACATCGCCCGAGATCGCATCGGCAAACGCGGAAAGCGCGCGGCGGTGATCCACCGCGGCCTGCGCGCGCTCAGTCTTGATCTCGTCGAGAATGCGCGCGAGCTCGGCAACCTGAGCCTCCTCGAGCTGGAGCTTGTAGGCAAGAAAGCGCAGCGGCCGCCGCACGCCGAAGGCGCCGCCGCCGCCGAAGCCGAGATGGCCCGGTTCCTCCTCGCCGGCGGCGTACTCCCAGCCACGGTGCCAGCCGCGATGTCCGGGGTAACTCCAGCCCTCGCCGACGCGCCTCTCGTCGCAGCGCTCGCTCTTCCAACGGGAAATGAATCCTGGATACATGAGACCTCCTCTCGCCGGGGCCATCGCTCCCGGCGGGTACCAAGAAGCGTGGGCGACATGCCTCACGCTCCCTCAAAGATTAGGACCGCTCCAAGGCGCCGTCAAGCGGCGCCCCGTCCTACAGCTTCCGGACGGCGCGAATCGCCGGCGCGAAGGACTGGCGGGTGTTCCAGAAATCCTTCCATGGATCGGCCTTCGCGAGCCTCTCCCGGTAGTTGCCGAGGTTGAAGTCGGCGGGATCGAGCGAAGGCTTGACCTCGGACCAGGCGAGCGGCGTGGAGAACGGAGCCCTCGGCTTTCGGCGGACGGAATACGGCGCGACGACGGTCTGGCCGAAGCCGTTGCGAAAAGGGTCCAGGTAGACTCGCCCCTTGCGGTTCGCGATGCGCGACTCCATCGTCAAATCCTTGGAATAGGCGGCCGTCAAGGTATCGCCCAGACGCCGGGCGAATTCGAGCACCTCGTCGCAGTCGGGGCCCGTACGGATCGGCACGAAGACGTGCATCCCCTTCCCGCCCGAGGTCTTGGCGAAGGAGATGAGATCGAGCGCGTCGAGCGCCTCCTTGACGCGAAGCCCGGCCTTCGCGGCGTCGGAGAACTTGCCGGTGTCCGGATCCAGGTCGAAGCAGATCCAGTCGGGCTTTCGCGGGTTCTGCTTGCGCGATCCCCAGACGTGGACCGCGATGCAGCCGAGGTTCGCCAGCGCCAGCTGTGTCTCGAGGGCCCCGCCGACGACGTAGTTCGTCACCCCCTTGACGTGCTGGATCTTCTGCGTCGGGGTCCCCGCCGGCATGCCCTGGGGCTTCTCCTTCTGGAAGAAGCACTGCCCCTTCATTCCGTCGGGGCAGCGCTCGAGGGAGAGCAGCCGGTCGCGCACGTAGGGGCGAAGCCTGTCGAACGCCTCCAGATAGAAGCGCAGCAGATCGAGCTTGGCGTACCCATCCTCCGGCCAGTAGGGCTTGTCGGGATTGGAAATTCGAACATGGACGTCCCGAGGCAGCTCCTCGGGAAGGGCCTTCTTCTTCGTCGAGGGCCGCTTGGCCGGCGCTTCGGTTGTCCTCTTCACGAAACGCGCTTCTTTCTGTCCGAATGCCAGACGGATTTTCGCTTCGTCTTCTTCGCGGGTTTGATCAACCTCGGGTTCTCGACCATCTTCCGCAGGAGGGCGGGCGGATCGCCGTCGGCAGCCTTCTCGAGGTTCCCTCCCTCGTCGCGCGCGATCTCGACCAAGAGCCGGTCAGACACGACCGACCGTGGCTTCTCCTCCGCGACGTCTTGCTTGCTCGCGAAATCGTCGCGATGCTTGATCAGCAGCCAGGACGGGCGTCCCTCGCCGCGCCGACCCGTGCGCACCAGCACCCAGGAACCATGAAGCTTCTCGCCGTCGAGCGAGAACTTCAGCTCCCCTTTCTTCATTGCGGCGTCGACGTCGGGCACCTCGGGAATCCAGGTGCCTCGGTCCCAGATCATGACCGTGCCGGCGCCGTACTCCCCTTCGGGGATGATTCCCTCGAACTCGTTGTACTCGAGCGGGTGGTCCTCGGTCGGCATCGCGAGACGCTTGACGGAGGGATCGAGCGATGGCCCCTTGGGGACCGCCCAGGAGAGCATGACCCCGTTCCACTCCAGACGAAAGTCGTAGTGAAGCGCGGTCGCGCGGTGCTTCTGAACGACGTAGGCGAGCTTCTTGGCGCGGCGTTTGGCGGGTATCTTTCCCTTCGGCTCCGGCGTCACGGCAAAACGGCGTTTCTTGCGGTATTCCTCGAGCGGCATGTTCTCGTGCTCCTGTCCTCGGAACCACGGTCGCAAGACCCGCGCCAGTCCGTCCGGCGAGTCCGCTCCCCCCGGCTCACTCCTCTTTCTTGATGACGGTAATCCTGCCGCTCGGCTCCATGTAGGCCTTCGCGACGTCCGAGGGGCTTTTGACGTTTTCGTATCCGGCAGGGGCGCGGTCGGTTTGAGCAAGGTTACCTCCTGGGAAGGGCGGGATAGGCCCCGCAGGACGTAGCCTCTCTCAATCGCGTCACGGCTCGCCATGGTGGTGTTCCATCCCGGGCATCGTTTCTCGAGCGGCGTGGTGCGTTCCGAAGCGGAGACGATAGAAGACCTGAAAGGAGATCGGATGCGCTCCGTAGGTTGAATCGAGGCGGTCGGAGAAACGATAAAGGGTGATGCCTCCGCCCAAGCCCGATTCGATCTTCCCGAGCCATGGGACGTTTCGAACGTAGCCGAACGTCGCCGCATCGACGCGGGTGCGGTTACGTGGCACCGACTCCGGGCGCTGCCGCTTGTGCCGGAGCTCGTAGACGTCGCGATCCACGCTCTCGAGACGCCCGTACACGAAGTTCTTGTCCGCGAACTTCCACGTCCACTCGAGGAGATTGCCCCATTCGGGCCCTTCGGGCGTCTGGTTCCTGCCGAAGATGAGGCTCGCTGCGAGAAAACCTCCGGGAAGGCTCTTCTCATAGGTCACCGAGGCGCTCGTGCGGGTCTGGTCCCCCGGCTCGATGGCTTCCGGATGCTCCAGATGGCCCACCGAGAATTGGATTGCCAGCGAGGGGAGCGGCCGTAGCGTGATCCGCCCCGAGTAGGAGTCGAGGCCTCCGGCCTCGATGTTCCAGCGATTCTCGTCGGGCTCCGCGCCGTGAAAGACCGAGCCCTCCAGCGTGACGACTGAGGCCGTGATGCCCGCCGTGATGACGTCGTAGGTGATGTGCGTGGAGTCCTGGTTGTGGTGTGAGAGAGGAGCCAACGGATTTTCCGAGGCCGAGAGACGGTGCGGGTACGCCACGGGTCCGAGCGCCGGCTCTCCCACCGGGGCGAGATAGAGCCGAAGACTCGCGGGTTCGATGAGCTTCTCCCACGACGCGGCGAGCTGTACGAAGAGATCGTGCGGGTGCTGCCGATCCACGAGCAGAACGTCGCGATAGGTCTCTCCGCGTTGGAAGAGCTCGGATGAGCCTTCGACCGGAATCGTCGCGGGCTCCAGCGTGAACGTCCCGAGAAGCGACAGTTTGCCTCCGGCCCACCGCCGCATGGCCATGACCATGACGTGGTTTTGAGACTCGAATTCTCGATCGCCGGATGAGCCTCCCTGGCGGTTTTCGGTCAGAAAGGCATACCCGTGAAGCATCGTCATCCAGCGATCCATCGGCTTCATCGCTTCCATCGCGGCCATGGGATTCGGGTTCGGCTCTTCGCCGGCCGGGCCCGGTTGGCGCGGCACCGGCGTTGGCGTCGTTTCGGGCCTGGGATGCTCGTGCTGCGCGATCGCCGCACGGCTGTCGAGCAAGACGGCCAGAGCGAGTGCAGATACAGCGAGTATTCTTGGCATTGGCGACCTCTCCTTCGATGCAGAGAATTGGCCGGAGCGAAAGCGTCCGGCAGCAGCAACGAAGAGACGGCCGCTCTAGAGTCGCAGTACCGTCGGCTGAGAAGAGGATCGGCCGCCGAGTGCGCCCGGGACCGGCACAAAGTTGGCAATGCCCGAGATGCGGTGTCCCTGAAGCGACGGAAGCGGCCCTGGAAGGAAGGCGGGAGAGGCCAAGGGGATCGACAGCTTCGGCGGATTCAGGACGGCCGAGGCTTCGACTCCTCGCTTGGTCGGGCAGCGATGACCTCCGGGTCCCGGGACGCTGTCTCGATCCGGACAGGCGGGATGCGGGCACTTCTGACTTGCGTCGCTCGCGTGACTTTGGATCGGCGACACCAGCTTGGCACTGCACCGGAGGTCACAGACGAGAGCCACCAGCGGCATCAGGGCGATAGCGAGCCCCGAGAACAGGCCGACATGCGCGAATCGCCGCATCGGAAGTCCCAACTCTTAGACTCTACACGGAATTCCGAGGGCGGACGCCGCAGTCTGAAAACGATTGGCTCCTTACCCACCAAGAGGCCTAGCAACGCGGCGGCGCTGTGATAGCGTGGGAAATTGCAAGCTGCGCAGGCGCACCGGACGGGCCAATCGGTCTGTGACAGGGGGACCAGGGCCAGCAATCGCGGGTCGCTCAGCAGGGCTCAGAGAGACCGCAACTCGGCACTGAGCACTGCTCCGGGCTTTCGAGTCGCCGGCAGAAATGGCAGTAACGGCGCTTTCAGGCGCCCATTTTGAATGAGGGTCTTTCTGAAAGGAGTGGTGTCATGACACAGCAATCGGTGGTCGATATTGCGAAGGCCCAGGTCCTCGCTTACAACGAGAAGGACTGGGACAAGGTGAAAGCGGGCGTCGCGCCGGGGTTTGTTTACGACGAGCTCGGCACCCAGAGGAAGGTCGAAGGTGTCGACGACGTCATCGCCATCTGGAAAGGGTGGGCCACGGCGATGCCGGATTCCAAGGCCACCTTCAACTCGGAGATCGCGAGCGGAAACACCGTGGTCCTCGAAATGACGTGGCGCGGCACTCATAAGGGGCCCCTGAAGACGCCCACCGGTGAGATCCCCGCGACCGGCAAGAACTTCGAGATCCGCGCCTGTCAAGTCGTCGAGGTCGCGAACGACAAAGTCAAGTCGGTGCGCCACTACTTCGACATGGGAAGTCTCCTGCGACAGCTGGGCGTCGAACACTGATCTCTCTGGAGCTGCAGCTCCCGCCATCGGGCGAGAGCTGCTGCGCTCCACGGTGGCGAGCTTCCAGGCCCGGGGTTCGAGATCGGAAGAGTCAACCAAATCCAGGGCACCAGGAAATTGGCTCCTCAGGTAGGACTCGAACCTACAACCCTCCGGTTAACAGCCGGATGCTCTGCCATTGAGCTACTGAGGAGCAGAGCGGATCGCGAAGGATAGCGACGGGAGGCGCGGCCGTCAACCGAGGACGGCCCTACTTCTTCTGCGCGCCCTTCTCGAACAAACGGAGGTACTGGCCGTATCCCTCGGCTTCGAGCCTCTCGACGGGGATGAAGCGCAGCGCCGCCGAGTTCATGCAGTAGCGCAGATGGGTGGGCGCGGGCCCGTCATTGAAGACGTGGCCCAGATGTGAGTCGGCGTGGGCCGAGCGGATCTCGGAGCCCACGAAAATGCTTCGATTGCCCCCCTTCTCGCGGATGTTCTCCGGCTCGAGAGGCTTCGTGAAGCTTGGCCAGCCCGTTCCGGAGTCGAACTTGTCGAGCGAGGAGAAGAGCGGCTCGCCCGAAACGACGTCGACATAGATCCCCGGCTTCGTGTTGTGCTCGTACTCGTTCTGGAACGCGGGCTCGGTGCCGGAGCGCTGCGTGACGTCGTACTGGCGCGCGGTCAGGCGGCGCTTGAGCTCGGCGTCGGAGGGCTTGACGAAAGTCACGGGATCCCATCCTTTTCTCGCGGGCGCGGCCGCGGAACTCTGTTGCGGTGCCGCCAACGCCCACATCAAAACGGCTGTTGTGATGATCATGGCTTCTCCTCCGCGTGCCCCGCCTCGGCTCCCCAGAGCGCTTTCAGACGCGCGTCGCGCCCGCAACCGGCTCGATACTCGCGGTAGCGCAGCGAGTTCTTCTTGTAGAAATCCTGGTGATACTCCTCGGCCGGATAAAAGACGCCGGCGGGAACGATCTGAGTCACGACGGTCGCGTGAAGGCGCTGCCCGACGTTCCGCTTCGACTCTTCCGCCAGATGCCTCTCCCTCTCGTCATGGAAGAAGATTGCGGAGCGGTATTGATTTCCCCGGTCGCAGAACTGGCCGTTCGCCGAGAGCGGATCGATGTTGTGCCAGAAGGCTTCGAGCAGCCGCTCGTAGGTGATGCGCGACGGATCGTAGGCGACCTCGACGGACTCGGCGTGACCGGTTCCGCCGGAGGAGATCTCCTCGTAAGTCGGGTTCGCCTTGGTTCCGCCGGTGTAACCGGAGGTCACGGAAACGACACCCGGTAAGGTCTCGAACGCCGGCTCCATGCACCAGAAACAGCCTCCAGCGAAGGTCGCCTTCGCGAGCGTGGGCGGCGGCGCGGGGGACGCGCCCGCAATCGCGACGGCGGCGAGGAGAGCGATCGCCGCCAAACGAAAGTCTTGGATGAACATGAGTCTTCCTCTTCCGGCTTACCAACGAGGCCCGACGACTCCTCATTCCCGATACGTTGGGGAGGCTCCCGCCGGATTCCAGGACGCCCACGCAACCTTCCACGCCGCGCCGTCGCGAACGAGACGCAGGTCGAAATCATAGGCCGTCGAGGAAGGAAGGAGACCATCGAGCCCGCCGATCCGGCGGGGGCGACCCGAGAGCTCCGCGCGAAAGCGGGCTCGCGCGACATTCTCGCCGCGCTCGATCGAGACATCGTGGATCGTAACGTTGAGAGATTCATAGGCATCAAAGAAGCGCCGCAGCATCGCCTCGGCGTCGGCGCGGCCGGAGCCGTCGGCCGCTTCGAAGTTTTGCGCGACCCGACGCATGAACGCTCCCACATCGCGGTTGTGCGCGGCTTTGGCCATGCCGTCGAGCGATCGGCGGATCGGATCGCCCTTGTCTGCGCAACCGCAGATCGCGAGGACGGCGAGAGCCGCCATGAAAATGGCGCCACTTCGTAATGCGGCCCGCATGATCCGTCTATTCTTGGCTGAACGATGGAGCCGGCTACCCCAGCGCACCAACGCGGACGATTCGCTCGCGGGGGCCGTCCAGCTCGATCAAGAAGATGCCCTGCCAGCGGCCTAGAACGATCTTTCCCTTCTCGAGCGGCACGAGACGTGCAGTTCCGATCGCCTCAGAAAGGAAATGCGCAGGCGAATTGCCCTCACCATGATCGAAGCGTACGTCCGGAACCCACGCGCCCAGCGCCCTCTCGAGATCGCCCGTCACGTCGGGATCCCACGCTTCTCCGATCGTGATCGCGGCGGTTGTGTGCGGCACCGAGACGAGGAGAGCGCCATCCTTGACGGCGAGGGACTTCGCGACCTTTTCGACCTCTTTGGTGATGTCGAGCCGCTCGATCTTACGCGAAGTCTTCACACCGATCTCGGCGGACGCCATGGCGACAGTCTATGGCGATATCCTCTCGTCGGTCCGAGAGCCATTGGCATCCGATGACGACGGCAATGCGGCCGCCGACGAGCGCATAGAGCGGAAGCGATGTCGATTTCTCTGGAGAACGTGACCAAGCGTTACGGCGGCGGCCAGGTCGTCGTCGAGCACGTTTCGCTCGAGGTCGAGACCGGAGAGCTCTTCGTCCTCCTCGGCGCATCGGGGAGCGGGAAGAGCACGATCCTCCGCATGATCGCCGGCCTCTCGCTGCCGGACGAGGGAACGATCCGGCTCGCCGGTCGCGACGTCACGGGACTGCCGCCGCAGAAACGCGACGTCGGTTTCGTCTTTCAGAACTACTCGATCTTCCGGCACATGACCGTCGGCGAGAACATCGAGTTCGGGCTCCGGATCCGCGGCGTCCCCGCGGCCGAGCGGGAGCAGCGCCGCGATGAGCTGCTCGACTTAGTCGGGCTCGGCGGCCTCGCCGGTCGGTACGAGAACCAGCTCTCCGGCGGACAGCGCCAGCGCGTCGCGCTCGCCCGGGGGCTCGCCTACAAACCCACGGTGCTCCTGCTCGATGAGCCGTTCGGCGCTCTCGACGTCAAGATTCGCGGGCAGCTGCGACAGAACTTGAAGGAGATCCAGAAGACGCTCGGCGTCACGACGATTCTGGTGACGCACGACCAGGAGGAGTCGTTCGAGCTCGGGCAGCGGATCGGCGTCATCGACCGCGGTCGCCTGCTCGAGGTCGCCGCGCCGGAACGGCTCTACACGCGGCCGCAGTCGCTCTTCGTGGCGACGTTTCTCGGGGCGGGGACCGTACTGGTGGGAAGCTGCCGCGAGCACCGCGTCGAGCTCGGTTCCTTGACGCTCCCGATCCCAGACGACGTTCCGCACGACGAAGGGGACCGTGTGCGCGTCCTCATCCGCCCAGAGCAGGTGACGCTATCGGCCACGCAGCCTCCGTCCGGGAAGGCCGTGCTCGGACGGGCAGAGCTCGTCGAGCAGAGCTTCTCGGGAGCGACGAAACGCGCTCGAGTGCGCCTCCCGCTGCTGAAGGGGGTCCGGCAAGTCGTACCACCTCTTCCTTTCGGAGAAGAGAGCGTGCTCCTCGACGTAGCGGTGCCGGCACACGGCAATCCGACGCCACCGCAGCCATGGGTTGCCCTCGAGGGATGGCACATTCTCCGCCAGCCGACTCCACGGCTGCTCGTTTGCGACGAGGGATCCGGCAGCACGCCGGCGCTCGAGCTCGCGCGGCCGCTCGTCGAGGCGCTCGACGGCATCGCCACGGTGCTCGGCGTCGCCACGGACTCGCGCCGCCAGGACGAGCTTCGAGAGGCGCTGACGAAGCGAGCCGCGGAGGCGGGACTGGAGGAGGTGACGATCCGCACTCGGCGCGGGGATCCTGCCGAGCAGATCGCTTTGGAGCAGCGCGAGGCGCCTTACGACTTCGTCATCGTCGGCGCGCGCGAGCTGGAGACGCGGCCGGGCCGGCGCCGGCCGCCGAGCCCCGCCGAGGAGTTGCTGGGCAGAGTCGCGACGCCGCTCCTGCTGGCACGCGGCCGGCCGCGGCGTCCGGAACGCATTCTCATCTGCACCGCCGTGGGCGAGCCGGGCAAGGCGGACGTTCGCGCTGGAGGCTGGCTCGCGCGGCGCCTCGGAGCGACCGTGACCCTTCTCCACGTGACACCCCGGGGCAGAGCTCCGCTCCCCTTCGTGCGGGCGCACCTCGAGCGTGGGGTGGCGACACTACGCGAGCTCGGAGTCTCGAGCGGCTCCTCGGTTCGCGAGGCGGAGAGCCCGATCGCCGGCATCGTCGCGGAGCTGAGGCAGCAACCCTATGATGTCGTCGTCGTCGGGGCGCCGCCGCGCTCCTCGCGGATCTTCCTGCGCCCGGAGCACGTCACGCGCCAGGTCCTGCGTCAGGTCGGCTGCTCGATTCTCGTCGTCCCGGAAGGGTCGTGGTGACGGGGTCAGGTCTGTGATGTGTGATCCTGGACAGCTCATTCACAGTTTACAGACCTGACCCCAATTAGGGGTACAGCTCCCTGTAGGACTCCGCGTAGAGAAGAACGCGGCGGACGTAGTCGCGCGATTCCCAGAGCGGGATCGACTCGAAGAGCTCGTCCTCGGAAAGACGCGGGTTCTCCCGCACGATGCGGGCGATCCGCGACGGGCCGCCGTTGTACGCGGCCAGCGCCAGGATGGTCGAGCCGTGGAACTCGTCGATCAGCCGCCGCAGGTACGCGGCCCCGAGACGCACGTTGACGCCGGGGTCGTAGAGAAAGGCGCGGCGATATCGCGACCGCAGGACCGATCGGGACAAGCTCTTCGCGGTTGCGGGCATGAGCTGGGTTAATCCCATCGCGCCGGCCCGTGACTTCGCGTTCGCATCGAAGACGCTCTCCTGTCGCACGAGACCGCGCAGCACCGAGGCGTCGAGGCTGAATTCCTTTGCGCGTACCGCGACGAAATTGCCCTCCTCGATCGGGTAGAAAAGACGCCGCCACGGATCGGGCACGCGGCCTTCCTCGGCGGTTCCGATCTCCGGAAGCGCCCGCTTGATGGCGGCGGCCGCCGACAGGAACCGGCCGACGGCGAAGTCGGCCTGTGCCATCCGCAAGTCCCGGCCGCGCGAAGGCGCCAGCGCGCGAGACTCCGCCGACGCCTCTTCGAACATCCGCAGGCGCAGCAGCTCGTCGACGCGGTGGAAGGCCGCCGTGGCGGTCGACGGATCCTTGAGAGTTTCGCGGGCCGCGGCCGCAGGCTTCGGCGCATGCGTCCGCGCGAAACGCGCATATACGTCCGGCGGCGTCGCCGCGGCGAGCGCCTCGAAGAGCGGCCGCGACTGGGCGCCACGGCCCTCGACCGAAAGACAGCGGGCACGCCAGTACGTCAGCCTCCGCGAGCGAGAGATGTCGGCATACAGAGGAGCGATGGCTTCGAGCCGCGCGCGCGCTCCGGGAAAATCGCCCGCCAGGTATCGCCTCCAGGCCAGCAGCCAGAGCGGCTCGAATCCGTCCATGGAGCTCGGGGGCGCTTCCCGCGCCAGCTCCCGCGCGTGACCGAGCGCGTCGTCGAAGCGATCCGCATCGGCCGCGAATCGCAGCAGTCTCTCGTGTGCGCCCCGCCGGATCGCCGCCGGAACGGCAGGCGACATGAGACCCTCGAGGGCATTCCGGACGGGATCGAGGCGCGGGTCCTCCGCTGCGGGCGTGGCCGCCTTCCCGCGGAGCCTGGTGGCGACTAAGTCGCACCGGAAGAGCCGCGCCTCGAAAGAGGCGATCGAACCGTCATTGGGCACGAGCGCCGCCGTGGCCTCCGCCTCTTTCCTCTTCTGGAGCGCGAGCTGGCCGCGGGCGAGCGACAGCAGGTTGCGGCCCCGCTCATCCCCGGGCCAGGCGGAGGGGCGATCCCGGGAAAGCAGATTCACGCCCCGGCGCGCCTCTCCCGCGGCGACCAGAGCGCTTCCGCGCCGGCCGCGATCGACGGGACTCAACCCCTTTTCCGCCGTAGCCGCGGCGCGGCGGACGAACTCGGGGGTCGTCTTCGCGGCGTCGGCAGTCGGCGCCTTGAGAATCAGGTCACGGGCGGCGCTGCGAACCGCCGCGGCATCGTTGCCGGCCAGTCCGAATCGGATCCGCTCGATCGAGATCTCCGCGATCCCGGCGGGAGCGGCGGTTTCGGCGGCACGCGCGAGGACCTCTCCCGCTTCGTGAAACAGCCGCCGCTTTGCCAGCAACCGCGCCAGCACGAGGGCCGCGCGCCCGCGCAATGCAAAGGGTCCCTCCACCTCGAAGGCGAGCCGCGCCGCGGCGATAGCCTCTTCTTCCCTTCCCGCGATCTGGAGCGCTTCGGCACGGCGCACTCGCCGATATGGCTCGAGGCCGATCGCGGAGGCGTTGGCGTCCTGGAGTCGCGCGGCGGCGGCGGCGGCATTTCCCCGCCGCCAATCGTCGCCCGCGAGAAGGAACGCAACGCGCGCATTCCAGGCCGACTGCCCGGCCTTGCGTCGAATCGCTTCGAGCAGGCTCTCCGCCTCGGCCCGCTTCCCCTCCTCGAGGAGATCCGCCGCGCGCGCGAATTCCGCGTCGAAATCGGTGGAGACTTCGAGAGTTCCGACGTCCGCTCGCAAGGCCGACACGCAAAACGCCAGGCCTGCCGCGAGGGCCGCGACTCGCTTCACCGGGAATGGCGTCCGAGCGCGAGCGAGAGCCGCCGGGGGAAAGGCTCCGGAATGAGTATCAGAGTCCCAGGGCCTCGGGTCGGCCATCGGCCAGGATCCGCACGAGCTCCTCGTAGAAGAAATCGCTCGAGGAGCGGACGTCCTCGGGAATGCGCTCGTTGTACATCTGACGGCTTCGGTCGATATCCTCGCGAAGCCGCTGGTACAGGTTGCGGCTTTCTCTTCCTTCCAGCACCGCACGCTCGTTGTAGAGCTTGATCTCCGAAACGAGAAGCCGCGCGAAGCGCCGCGCCTCTTCTTTCCGCTCGTCGCCCGCGGTGACTTCGGCCAGCGGTCCTGCCAGCCGCCGACTGATCTCCGGCTCCGCCGGAGAGGGCTCGGAGGTCCGCACAGAGGGCTCCGCCTCGATCCGCTCCTCGAGTCTCGACGGCGTCGGTGGGGCGGCCGGAGCCCCGGCGCTCTCGACATCCCTCGCCGCGGGAAGCTCCTCGACGGAGGCCGCCTCCTCGTGCATCCACATTCCGGCGGGCTCGGGCTTCTTGACAGGCTCGGGCACGCGCAGCGCCGGCGCCGGCTTCAGCTTGCGCAAGGCGAGACGATCGACGATGAGTCCCGTAAGGAAGGTCAAAAAGCCGAGCGCGTCCGGGTCGAAGGATTCCTCCTCTCCGAGCACCGCATCGGCGTAGAGCGCGCCGGAGATCTTCTCGCGCACGACCATCGGGATAGCCACGGCACCGGCGACCTTCGACGCCCGCAGCAGCGAAGAGATCTCGTTGGTCGCGGGAAGCCGGATCGCATTGCCGGTCATCACGCGGGACAGCAAACCTCCTTCCGACAGGGGCATCGAGACCTGCCTCACCGCCTCGTCGTTGCCGCCGTGGAGCGAGAATCCGACGGCCTTCCAGGCGCCAATGGCTCCCCCGCGCGCGACGAGCAGCGCCGCTCGGGAACAGTAACGCCGGCAGTCGTCCAGAAACCGGTGGAGAACGTCGACCTGGGTGCCCGCCTGATCGAGACCGCGCACCGCTTCGACGGAAACGAGACCCGGCCGGTGCGCCGTGACCTTCGGGAGCTCGGACCCGATCAGCTCCGCGGGGACGACACCCTTGAGGTCCTGATTGAATTTCTCGAGGAAGCCAAACCAGCGCCGGTCGGACTCCAGCCGAAGCCGGTCGAACTCGTCCCGGAGCGCCGCGAAACGCTCCGCCAGGCGCCGCTCGATCTCGGTCTCGAGCACACGCCGGCGCTCCTCGGCTTCGGATTCGGTCATTGCCCGCATTATCGGGGGAGAGCCGACAGAGGTAAAGCTTTCCGCTGTGAGCGGTCCGCGCGACGTCGAGACCCGGAGTTCGCCGTGCGGCCGACCGTCCGGGCGGCAGGCAGCCTTGACGCTCAGGTCAATCTAACTGGCTGTGCCGTTGAGAGATACTGGCGTTCCCGTTGACAGTCCCAGCTCCCCTCTCTAAGATGGCATGTTCACCGGAACTCACGGATAAGGGGGGTGAGTTTACGTGCCTCTGGTTCACGTCAAAGAAGATGAGTCTTTCGAGAACGCCATGCGGCGTTTCAAGCGCAAGTGCGAAAAATCGGGAATCCTGTCGGAGCTGAAGAAGCGGCAGCACTACGAAAAGCCGAGCGCGAAGCGCAAGCGCAAGATGATCCAAGCTCGCAAGAAGATGCTCCGGAAACTTTCGGAGGAGCGGAGAGCGACGCCATAAATTCGGGGGACGGAGGCGGCGCCGACTCGGAAGCTCTCGAGTTCGACGTCGTCCTCCGGCTCATATCTTCTCTTGCTCGTACGCCGCCCGGCCGGGCGGCGGTTCTCTCTCTGGCGCCTTCGTACGACGAGGGCGAAGTGCGCGTCCTCCTCGAGGAAACCGGTGAGGCCGCGGCGTTTCAGATTCGCAACGGCCGGCTTCCGCTCTCCGGCCTCGAGGATGTCGACCCGCTGCTGGACGCTCTGGCCGATGCGGGCGGCGCCGGAACGCCGGAAGAGTTTCGCCCGATCGTTCGCGCCGTGCGCGCGTCGGACGCCGTCCGCAAGAGTCTCTCTCGCGCGGACACGGTGCACCTTGCCGCGCGAAGCCGCCGTCTTCCCGTCTTCGATGGGCTCCTCGCCCGTGCCGCGCAACTCTTCGGAGCCGACGGTCTGCTGCGCGACGACGCTTCGCGCGAGCTCTCCTCGATCCGCTCGCGGCTTCGCCGGCGCCGCGGCGAGGTCTCGCGCGCGATGGAGAAGCTCTTAGACGAGCGCCGGGAGTTTCTGGGCGATTCGCTCGTCGTTCTCCGCAACGACCGCTATTGCCTGCCCGTGCTCTCGATGGCTCGCGCCCGCGTTCCGGGAATCGTGCACGACCGTTCCGGCTCGGGCCAGACGATCTTCATCGAGCCGATCGAAGTCATCGAGGCAAACAACGACCTCGCGCTCCTCGCGGCCGAGGAGCGGCGCGAGGTCGAACGGGTGCTCACGGAGTTCGGCCGGGAGATTCTCGCGCAAGCCGATGCCCTTCGGACGGCCGTCCGCGAGCTGGCCGAGCTCGATGCGCTCGAGGCCAAGACTGCCTTCGGCGAGATCGGCGAGGGGCGGCTGCCGGAGCTCTCGGAGGACGGAAGCTGGGTCTTAGTCGGCGCGCGGCATCCGCTGCTCGACGCGCGCTTCGAAAAACTGCGCCGCAACGTTCTCGGCGGGACACGGCACGGGCGCGATGCCGTCCCCCTCGATTTCGATCTTCCGCCGGGTCGGCGTCTTCTCGTCGTCTCGGGCCCCAACGCCGGAGGCAAGACCGTCGTTCTCAAGACGGCCGGCCTGCTCTCGATGCTCGCGCAGTGCGGCGTTCCGATCCCTGCGGCCGCGGGCACGAGGTTGCCGGTCTTCGGTGCGATCCGAACCGAGATCGGGGACGCCCAGGCGATCCTGTCGGATCGCTCGACGTTCTCCTCCTCGATGGAGACGCTTGCGAACATCCTCGAGGAGTCCGGACCCGGCACGCTGGCGCTCATCGACGAGATCGGCGGCGCGACGGACCCGGAGGAAGGCGCCGCGCTGGCAGTCGCGTTTCTCGAGGCGTACATCGCCGGTGGAGGGCGCGCGCTGGTGACGACGCACTTATCCGCGGTCAAGAGTTTTGCCTCGGGGCGCGGGGACGCTCTCTGCGCGGCCATGGAGTTCGACGAGGCGACCGGGCGCCCGAACTATCGTCTGCACGCGGGACTCGCGGGACGAAGCCGCGCTCTTTCGGTCGCACGGGAGCGGGGCATACCCGAGCCGGTCGTCGACCGCGCCCTCGTGCTGTTGGGACAGACTTGGCAGCGCCGCGAGCGGGCCGAGACCGAGGCGGAGAAGGCTCTCGAACGCCTCCGGGAAGCCGAGCGCGAGCTCGCCCGTGAACGCGAGAGTGCGCGGCGCGAGGCCGAGCGGCTCGAGGGCGAGCGCCGGAAAATCGCCGAGGATCGCGCCCGGATGCTCTCCGAAGGGCTCGCCGGCTTCGAGCGCGCCCGCAAAGAGCTTTCGAGGCGCGTCGAGACGGAGCTGGCGGCCATCCGGTCGGAGAACGCTCGCCTCGCGCAAGTCTCCGCAGCGCGGCTGATCGAAGAGGCCGAGCGCGCCGCGGAATCGGAGGAGGTACTCATGGAGGCGCGAGAAGCCGAGGAGCAGCGGTCGCGTGAGGTTTCCGTCGGCGGCCAGGCTCGCGTTCGGGGGCTCGGGGCGGAGGGAACGGTCGTCTCGCTCGACGGCGATTCGGCCCAGCTCGACGTACGCGGCAAGCGACTTCGGATACGGCGCGTGGATCTCGAGCCGGCGGAGCCAAATGGGCGCGCGAAGGCCACCGGCCGGTCGCGCGGGATCGTCACGGCGCCCGAGCGCGAGGCCGCGAGCGACTCGACGCATGAAGTCAATGTCATCGGGCAGCACCTCGATGAAGCCATCGATGCCGTCGAGCGGGCGCTCGATCAGGCGCTGTTGGAAGGCGCGCCACACCTGCGCATCGTCCACGGGCATGGGACGGGTCGGCTGCGCCAGGGGCTGCGGGAGCACTTCCGCGAGCACCGCTCCGTCCAGACGCTGCGGGCCGCGGGCGCCCGCGAGGGAGGGAACGGCGCCACGATCCTGGAATTGAGATAAGAAGAGTCTGAAACCATGTCTTCCGATCTCGACATCACTGATTCGGTTCTTGCCGAACTTCGTTCCGCCGCCGACATCGTGGACGTCATCGGCGACCACACGCGCTTGAAGAAGGCCGGACGCTCGTGGAAGGGCCTCTGCCCTTTTCATCAGGAGCGCACCCCCTCATTCACGGTCGACCGCGATAAGGGTCTCTACCACTGTTTCGGCTGCGGCGCGGGGGGAGACGTCATCCATTTCGTCCGCCAGATCGACCGGCTCGAGTTTCCCGAAGCCGTCGAGGCACTGGCCGCGCGGTTCGGCGTCTCGATTCCTCGCCGCCCGCGGCGCGGTCCACGCGAGGACCGCCGGGATCGGCTCTTCGAAGCTGTCGCCGCCGCGCAGCGCTTTTACGCGGAGCACCTGGGGCGGCCGGGCAACGCCGCGGCGCTCTATCTGGAAAGCCGGGATGTGCCGGGTGAGACGTGGAAGAACTTCGGGCTCGGGCACGCGCCGGATGCCTGGGACTCCCTCTCGAAGGCGCTCGCGGGAGCCTTCCCTCAGGACCTTCTCGTCGAAGCGGGACTCCTGCAGCCGCGTACGGACGGGAAGGGAGCTTATGACCGGTTCCGTGACCGGCTTCTTTTCGTCGTGCGCGACGAGCGCGGGCGTCCCGTGGGCTTCGGCGGACGCGCCCTTTCTCCGGCCGGGGAGCCGAAGTATCTGAACTCGCCCGAGTCCCCGATCTTTTCGAAGAAGCGGCTCCTCTATGGGCTCTTCGAGGCGCGCGAATCGATCCGCAGGCGCGATCGGGTGGTTCTGGTGGAGGGCTACTTCGATCATCTCGCCCTCGTCCGCGCGGGGATCCAGGAGACGGTGGCATCGATGGGAACCGCGCTCACATCCGAGCAGGCGGAACGATTGCGCCGGCTGACGGCGCGGGCCGTCGTCTGCTACGACGGTGATGCAGCCGGACGCAGCGCGACGCGCGGCGCGCTGGTGCACTTGCTGTCGCAAGGACTCCAGGTCAGTGTCGCGCGGCTCCCCGAAGGGGAGGATCCCGACGACCTCCTGCGGCGGGAGGGGACGGAGTCTTTGAGCCGTCGGATCGACGAAGCCCCCGATTCCTTGACCTGGCTTCTCGAAGACCTCCGCCCCCAGGCCCCCGGAATCGCCTCCACCGAAAAACGGGAAAGACTGGGAAAGATTCTCGAAACACTGAACGCGATTCCCGACCGCATCCTGCGTTACGAGGAGTACCGAAAGCTCTCTCGGGCGGTTTCCGTACCTGTGGATGTGCTCTGGGGAGCCGAGAAGGCGAACCTGCGGGCCGAAAACTCGCGTTCTACAGGCATGGGAACGCCGGGGAATGGCAACGTGTTATCCAGCGTGGAAGCACCGATTGTCGAGCGGCGCCTTCTGCATGCCCTGACGGCGGGCGGAGAGTATAACTCTCTGATTCTAGATACTTTGAAAGACGAATACCTGACGGACCCGAGGGTCAAGCGGGTGGTCGCGGCCTTTCGAGAGGCTCGCGCGGCGTCGGAACCTGTTGATTTTCAAGGGCAGATCGCACACCTTACGGAGGAGGAACGAACGTTCATCTCCGGAGTGGCGCTGGAGGAGTCTCCCGAGCCCACCGAGAAGGGCGTCGAGCAACTTCTCAAGGACCTCGAAAAGAAGTACTTAGAGCGGGAAAGCGCGGACATCCAGAAGGCGATCGATCGGGCGGGCACGACGGCGGGGCAGGAGCTCATGGCGCTGATGCGCCGCAAGCAGGAGATCTTGAGGCGTAAGGCGGAGCTCGGCCGTCCGCCGCGGTGGAAAGGATGAAGACATTGGCGATTGAGGAAAAGTATCCGGAGGTCCAGCTGCTCTTGAAGGGCGGCCGGGAGAAGGGCTACCTGCTCTACGAAGAGATCCATACGGTCCTCTCCGATGAGGCCACCGCCGCGCCGAAGGATTTGGAAAGCGTCTACGAGCGCTTCTTCGAGCTCGGCATCGAGATCGTGACCGACCCGGATCGCGCCGCGCGGCGCCGGGCGGCGCTGGAAGCCGACGCCGCCGAAGACGCTCGCGAGGCCGTCGAGAAGACCAACGATCCGGTCCGGATGTACCTGCGCGAAATGGGAACGGTCAAGCTGCTCGACCGCGAAGGCGAGGTCCGCATCGCCAAGCGCATCGAGCAGGGCGAGGCGAAGATTTACCAGGCTCTCGCCAACAATCCGATCGTGCTCGAGGAGATCCTGAAGCTCCTCGAGAACGCGGGCCGCGACTCGCGCATCGTCACTGAGCTCGTCAACATGTCCGACGAGGAGGACGAAGAAGAAAACCTCGACGACCGGGCGACGCGGCGCATCGAGAACATTCTCGCCAGCTTCAAGAAGATCGGTGCGCTCGACAGGGACATCAAGCGGATGAAGTTCAAGGCGCGCACGATAAAGAAGGGCACCAAGGCGCTCGCGCGCATCGAAGCGTCGATCGACCGGAAGATCGCCGAGATGGCCAAGCTCATCCGCGCCGCCGACTTCACGCCCGCCGTCTTGAACCGCGCAATCGGGATCCTCAAGGACATCGACCGTCAGATGTCGATCCCCGAGGTGACGATCCGCCAGGACACCAATACTCTCAAGAGGGAAAAGAACCCGACGCGGGTCGACTTCTACAAGCGGCGCATCGCAAAGTACCGCAAGCAGCTCCGCGACCTCGAGCAGAAGTTCGGCGTTTCGCACGAGGACGTCAAGAAGACCCTTCGCATGGTGCGAGAGGGGGAGGAGGAGGCCGACCAGGCCAAGCACGAGCTGATCGTCGCCAACCTGCGTCTGGTGGTCTCGATCGCGAAAAAGTACACGAACCGCGGCCTTCAGTTCCTGGATCTGATCCAGGAAGGCAACATCGGCCTGATGAAGGCCGTCGAGAAATTCGAGCACCGCCGCGGCTACAAGTTCTCGACTTACGCGACGTGGTGGATCCGGCAGGCGATCACGCGAGCCATCGCCGACCAGGCGCGCACGATCCGCATCCCCGTGCACATGATCGAGACGATCAACAAGTTGACGCGCACCTCGCGCTCGCTCGTCCAGGAGCTCGGACGCGAGCCCAACGCCGAGGAGATCGCCAAGCGGATGGACATGCCGGTCTCCAAGGTTCGCAAGATCATGAAGATCGCGCAGGAGCCGATCTCGCTCGAGACTCCGATCGGGGAGGAGGAAGATTCGCATCTGGGCGATTTCATCGAGGACCGGCAGGTCCTCTCGCCGATCGACGCCGTCCTCGTCTCCAACCTCCAGGAGCAGACGCGCCGCGTTCTGAAGTCGCTGACGCCCAGGGAGGAACAGGTGTTGAAGATGCGTTTCGGCGTCGGCGACGGATCCGAGCACACGCTCGAGGAAGTCGGCCGGTCCTTCAACGTGACGCGAGAGCGGATCCGCCAAATCGAGTCCAAGGCGCTGCGGAAGCTTCGGCACCCTTCGCGGGCTAAAAAACTCAAACCGTTCCTCGAGACGATCCGCTGAGGACGGAGGGTTCCTCGTTTCTCGTTCCTGGTTCAGCGACAACGTCTCGTTTTTCGCAGCACGAGTATTTCGGTCCCAGAAACGAGAAACCAGAAACCCAGAAACCCTCTCCTCGATTTGGCGGGAAACCCCTCTTTGTTATATTCAGAGGGGTCCATAGCTCAGCGGTCCAGAGCCACCGGCTCATAACCGGTCAGACCCCGGTTCGAATCCGGGTGGACCCACTTGACGGGAGCAGGAGATCTTGAGGCTTTTGATCCGAGACCGAAACGACAAACAGTCCCGGCCGATCGAAGGGTGTTCCACGAGGGGAACACCCTTTTTCACGTCCGGAGCGCCGGCGTGAGTGACCTGCTCGGCCAGCTCTATCGGCTGCAGAGCCGGATCCGGTTCGTGCGGGAACGCGAGAAGAGACGCGACACCGTGCCGGCGGACCTCGTCGAGGTCGACCGCGAGTATCAGGAGAAAGTCGAGGCGGTTTCCTCCCTCAAGACGAGGCTCGGCGAGGCCAAGCTCGAGCGCCGCAAGGCCGAAGGGGAGCTCGCCGACCACAAGGAAAAGCTCAAGAAATACCAGACGCAGCTGCGCAACGTTCAGTCCAGCCGCGAGTACAGCGCTGCGCTCAACGAGATCGACGCCGTCGAAAAGGTCATCCGCTCGACCGAGGACCGCCTCCTCGAGCTCGAGGAGGAGATCGACAAGGCGCAGGCCGAACTGGAGTCGCGCGAGAAGAGCCTTCCCTCCGAGACCGAGCAGCACGAGGAGCGACTCAAGGATTGGCGCGCCGATCAACGTCAGATCAACGAAGAGCTCGCCGCCGCAAAGGAGGAGATTCGAACGCTCGAGGCCGAGATCACGCCGCGTGAGCTTGCGGAGTTTCGCCGGCTCATCGAGAAGAAGGCCGGCCTCGCGGTCGCACTCGTCGTCAACGGATCCTGTTTCGCCTGTCACGTCAAGGTCCGCCCGGCCGCCATGCAGTCGCTCAAAGCCGGGCGCGAGATCGTCTACTGCGACAGTTGCAAGAGGATCCTTTACTACGAGCCCGCCTCTTCGTGACCGGGGCCGGTAAACGGCAGACGGAAGACGGGAGACCAAGAGAGATGCCGCAATCGTCTTCCGTCTACCGTCTCCCGTCTTCCGTCCCGTGACCTTCCGCGCCTTCATCGACGGCGCCGCCCGCGGCAACCCCGGGCCGGCGGGCGCCGGGGTCTACGTCTCGGCGGAAGGGGACCACCCCGCCGAGGAGCACTTCGAAGCGCTGGGCCATGCGACCAACAACGTCGCCGAGTACCGGGCGCTTCTACTCGCCCTCGGGCGCGCCGAGAAACGCGGGGCCTCGGAGGTTTCGATCGCGTCCGACAGTCTTCTCCTCGTCCAGCAGATGCTCGGCCGCTACCGGGTGAAGGCGCCAAACTTGCAACCGCTGTTCGCGGAGGCGCTGCGCCGCGCGAAAGGGTTCCGACGTTTTACGATCACGCACGTGCCGCGTGAAGGCAACAAGAAAGCCGATCGTCTCGCCAACCTCGGCGCCGACGCGAGCGAACGGGACCTCGCGGGGGAAAAGTTCCAGCGAGAGCCATGACGACGGTGGCCGCCGACGAGATCGCACTGCGCAAGGCGGACGTCCTCGCCCGGATCGCGGAGGCGGCGCTGCGTCGCGGACGCCAACCGGCGGACATCTCGCTGATGGCCGTGACGAAAGGGCACTCCGTCGAGACGGTCGCCAACGCCGCTCGAGCGGGTCTCATGCTCTTCGGAGAGAACCGGGTGGCCGAAGGCGCGGCAAAGATCGAGGCGCTCCGCGCCAACTTTCCGGGTCTGACCTGGCGGCTGATCGGCCCGCTTCAGACCAATAAAGCCAAGACGGCGCTACAATACTTCTCAGCCGTGGAAAGCCTAGATCGGGAAAGACTTGCGGTCCGCCTGGAGCGGCTGCTCTCCGAGGAGGGCCGGGCGCTTTCCGTTCTGCTCGAGGTCAATCTCGGGAAAGAACAGTCCAAGTCGGGAGTCCTGCCCGAAGAGGCCGCGCACCTTTTCGAGGCCGTGCTCGGCTGCCCCCACCTCGAAGCGCGCGGGCTGATGGCCGTTCCGCCTTTTGACCCCGATCCCGAGACGGCGCGCCCCTATTTCCGGCACCTCGCCGAAGTACGCGACCGCATAGCGAAGGAGTTCGCCCGGCCCCTGCCCGAGCTCTCCATGGGCATGAGCCATGATTTCGCCGTCGCCGTGGAAGAGGGGGCGACCGAGGTTCGAATCGGGACGGCCCTCTTCGGGCCGCGGGCGGCCGAGTGAACCTCGGAGGCGCGTTCGCGGCGGCGGTGCTTCAGGTCGTCTTCGCAATCCTGACGGTCATTCAATGGCTCGTCATCATCGCGGCCGTCATCTCGTGGGTGAATCCGGATCCTCGCAACCCGATCGTTCAGTTCCTCTATCGCACCACGGAGCCGATGCTGCGGCCGTTCCGCAAATTGATTCCGCCCTCTCGCACGGGAGGCATCGACCTTTCACCGCTCGTTCTCTTGCTTCTCATTCTGTTTCTCAAAGTTTTCTTGTCGCGCCTCTTCCTCGTTCCGGCGACTTTTTGACCAGGAGGTTTCCATGCATCCACGGGTGACCCCGCTCGAGATTCAGAAGCGCCAGTTCTCACGGAAGTGGAAAGGCATCGATCCGGTCGAGGTCGAGACGTTCCTCATGGATGTTGCCGAAGATATGGAGGCTCTCGCCCGGGCGAACGCGGATTTAGAGACGCGCCTGCGCTCCCTGGAGCAGGAAAACGACGAGCACCGAGAGCGCGAGCGAATCCTGAAGCAGACGCTTCTCTCCGCGCAACAGGCCTCCGAAGACATCCGCGCCTCGGCGCGCAAAGAGGCGGAGTTGGTCGTGCGCGAGGCTCAGGACTCCGCGGAGCGGCTGACGCACAACGCCCTTCAGCGCTCCGCGGAGATCGAGAAGGCCATTCACGAACTGAAGATCCAGCGCGCCAACTTTCGCCTGCAGCTCCAGAAGATGATCCAGCTGTTCCAACAGGTCCTGGAGTTCGACCGCGAAGAGGACGACCGAGAGCGGCCGATGTCCTACATGACGCGCAAGGCGGATAAGGAAGAGACAGCGGGATAGAGGAATTGATGATTGATGATTGCCGATTGGCGATTGCCGATTGGTGATTTGTGAGCACGACCGATTCGTCACGCTCACGCCCCAATCGACAATCGACAATCGACAATCGACAATCTCTGGAGATCCGCAACATCTCCTGCCTTGCCACGCCCCTGGGGTCTTCGGCGCGGCGCGGAAAGGCGCAGGGCGAGATCCTCCGCATCCGCAACGCGGCCATCCGCGCCGAGACCGGCCGGATCGTCTTCGTCGGAACCGAGAGCGACTACGCGCGGCAGTACTCCGGGCAGCCGGCATCGGCTCGCATCGACGCCTTCGGCCGCTCGATCATTCCCGGCCTCGTCGACGCGCATACTCATCCGGTCTGGCTGGGGGACCGGGGCCCGGAAATCGGCCGGCGGCTGGCCGGGGAGAGCTACGCTGCGATCGCTGCCGACGGCGGCGGCATCCATGCCACGGTACGCGCGACGCGAGCCGCCACCGACGAGGAGCTCCGCGATACTGTCCGGCGGCGCCTGGCGGCGATGCTCGCGCATGGCACGACGACCGCGGAGACGAAGTCGGGCTACGGTCTGACGGAAAGAGACGAGATCCGAGCCCTCGCGGTCATCGCGGCGCTTACCGAAGAGGGCGTGCCGCGACTGGTCCCCACGCTTCTCGCCGCGCACGAGATCCCTCCGGAATTCCGCGAGAACCGCGAGGAGTGGGTGCGGATCGTGGCCGACCGGATCGTTCCCCGCGTCGCGAAGGAGCGGCTGGCGGCCTACTGCGACGTCTTCTGCGAAGAGGGCGTCTTCACCCTCCCCGAATCGCGGCGCATTCTCGAATCCGCGCGCCGGGCAGGATTGGGACTGCGCGTGCACGCCGACGAGCTCGCGCGGTCGGGAGGCGCGATGCTCGCCGCGGAGCTCGGTGCCGCCTCGGCCGACCATCTTCTCTTCATCGGCGATGAGGAGATCGCGGCGCTCGCGCGTGCCGGTACGGTCGCCGTGATCCTGCCGGGAACGGCGTGGTGGATGCGCTCGCGCCGGGCCCCGGCTCGGGCCTTGATCGAAGCGGGCGTGCCGGTCGCCGTCGCGTCGGACGCCAACCCTGGAACCTGCTATACCGAGTCGCTTCCGGCGGTGGCCGCCCATGCCTGCCTCGATTCCGGGCTCTCGGCCGAGGAGACGTTGACCGGGATGACCTTGAATGCGGCCGCTTCGCTCGGACTCGCCTCCGAAGTGGGCTCGCTCGAGCCCGGAAAATCGGCCGATTTCGTAATCATCGATGCCCCCGACGACCGGCACCTCATCTATCATTGGGGTATCAACCTCGTGGCCACCGTCGTCCTGCGGGGCCGCGTCGTTTGGGATAGCCGGTCGTGACGGATTTCGCGCAGCTCACGCTCGACGGTTTTCTCGCGGCCCTCGCCTCCGACGCGCCGACGCCGGGCGGAGGCACCGCCGCGGCGGTCGCAGGAGCGATGGGGGCCGCCCTGGCGGAGATGGTTTCGGCACTCACGCTGTCGAAGGAGAAGTACGCCGCCTCCCACGAGGCCGTCCGCCAGATCGCCGAAGCCGCTCAGCTCGCGCGGACGGAGTTCGTCCGGCTGGCGCGCGAGGACTCGGACGCTTACGACGGCGTGATGGCGGCCCGCCGGCTGCCCAAGGACACCGACGAACAGAAGGCGGTCCGCACGCGGCAGGTCGCGCTGGCCAACCGGCACGCCTCCGAGGTCCCCATGCGGACGGCCCGGGCCGCAGCGCGCCTGTTGGCCGCTCTGCCGGAGCTCGCCGAGAAGGGAAACTCGAACGCCGTGTCGGACGTCGGTGGCGCGGCGCTGCTGCTCGACGCGTGTGTCGAGGGGGCGCTCTTGAACGTGGGGATCAATCTGTCGGGCATCGAAGATCCCAGACTGGTCGCCGAAATGCAACGCGAGACCGCGGTCCTGCAGGAGGAGGCGCAGAGGCTGCGATCTCGCGTCGTCGCGATCGTGCGGAAACGGTTCTGAGGTTTTCGCTCCACTCCTATCGTTCAGAAGAGAAGAGGTTTACTCGCGAGCGATACCGGGTCGGATTTTTCTTGACAGGCGCGCGCGATTTTGATATTTTTTATTTGTTGATCGCGCGACACCGGAAACGGGTTGCGCGATTTTCTTTTCGGGCGGCTTTGATGCGCGCGCAAGCACCTCAAGGGACTCACCTTCGAGGACAACGCCGGTCGCGGATCCAACGTGTTTTCTCCCGCGCCGTTCCCCGATGCCGCGCCAAAGTACCCTTTCGCGGTAATCAGCCCGGTTCCCGCGTCGCGCCATAGAATCCGGCTTCGATGCCCGAAACGCGCCCGACGCTCTATCTGGTGGACGCTATGTCCAACATCCATCGCGCCTACCACGCGATCCAGCGTCTCTCCACGTCCGCCGGGCGGCCAACCAACGCGATCTATGGTTTCGTGACGATGCTGCGAAAGATGCTGCGCGAGCATTCACCGAAACTTTGCGCCGTCGCGTGGGATGGCCCCGAGCGAACCCAACGGCATGACGCCTACGCGGACTACAAGGCCAACCGCCCCGCCATGGCCGACGATCTCGCCTCCCAACTCCCCGAGATCCGTCGCCTTCTCGATGCCTATCGAATCCCGATCTTAGAGCTCCCCGGATTCGAGGCGGACGACGTCATCGGCACCCTCGCGGCGAAAGCGGCGCGCGGGGGGTTCGAGGTCGTCATCGTCACCGCGGATAAGGACATGCTCCAGCTCGTCGGTCCGAACGTACGGGTCTTCCACACCGGCAAAGAAGTCTTCCTCGATGAGAAGGGGGTGGAGGAATTCTTCGGGGTCAAGCCCTCGCAGGTCGCCGACGTTCTTGCCCTGATGGGTGACAGCGTGGACAACGTCCCGGGCGTCCCTGGCGTCGGCCAGGTCACGGCCAAGAGGTGGATCGCGCAGTACGGAAGCCTCGGCGGCCTTCTCGAACACGCGGAAGAGATCAAGGGGAAGGTCGGCGAGAACCTCCGGCAGAATCAGGAGGCGGCTCTGCTCTCGCGGCGGCTCGTCGAGATCCCGGTCGACCTCCCGATTCCTTTCGAACCGGAGGCGCTTGCCTGCTCGGAGCCCGATTTTCCGAGGCTGAAGGATCTCTTCGTTCGGCTCGAGTTTCACTCGCTCGCCGCCGAGATCCACGGGGAGTCCGCAGCCCCGCCTGACGTCGTGTCGCGGCGGCTGGCGGAGGGGGAGACCTTTGCCGCGCCGCAGGGCCGTGCGGGGGTGGCCCTGCTCACCCGCGGCCCTCGTGCCCTGCTCGCGATCTCCGACGGGAGCACGGCGCAGATCGCGGAGGAGGATGCCCCGCGGATAGCGGAGCTTTGGGCCGCCCTCGACCGACCCGGCTTCCCCTTCGCAATGGCCGATGCGAAGACCCTCGATACCTTCCTGGCCCGGTCGGGCCGCGGCGTCAAGGCGGACCTTTTCGACGTTTGCCTGGCGCAGTACGTTCTGTCCTCCGGACTGGCGAGCCCGGAGCTCGAGCCGATGGCCTTCCAGCGGCTCGGCCAGAGGCTCCTCTCGGATAAAGAAGCGGGGGTCCTCGCTTGTTCGCTGCCCGACGCGTACCAGATTGCGAATGCGGACCGGTGGCTGGCCGAGCGCGCGTCGGCTTCGGCATTGCTCGCCGAGCCGCTTCGGGAGGAGCTTGCGAAACGGCCGGCTCTCGAGTGGATTTATCGCGAGATCGAACGGCCGCTCACCCCCGTTCTCGCGAAGATGGAGATCGCCGGAGTCGCCATCGACATTCCACTGCTGCAAGAGATCTCCGTCCGCATGGAACGGGAGCTCCGCGAGCTCGAGCAGAAGATCTGGGCCGAAGCGGGCGAAGAATTCAACGTGAACTCGCCCGTCAAGCTGGGCCAGATCCTGTTCGAGAAACTCGGCTATCCGGTTCTCAAGAAGACGGCCAAGACAAGGTCGTCCTCGACGGGCGTCGAGGTCTTGAACGAGCTTGCGGAGCGGGGCTTTCCACTCCCGCGTCTCGTCCTGGAGTACCGGGAGATCGCCAAACTGAAGGGGACGTACGTCGATGCGCTGCCGGCTCTCGCCGACGCCAATGGGCGCGTGCACTCCTCGTTTCGGCAGACCGTCGCCGCGACGGGGAGACTCTCCTCTTCCGATCCGAATCTGCAGAACATCCCGATTCGCACCGAAGCCGGGCGGCAGATCCGTAAAGCCTTCATCGCCCGTGCCGGCGCAAAGCTCGTCGTGGCCGACTACTCTCAGATCGAGCTGCGGATTCTGGCGCACCTCTCGAGCGATGAGGCTCTCATTCGCGCGTTCGAGGAGGGGCAGGACATTCACCGCGCGACCGCCTCGAAGATCTTCGGCGTTTCCGCCGACCTCGTCAGTCACGAAATGCGCTTTGCGGCCAAGAGGATCAACTTCGCGCTCCTCTACGGCATGGCACCGTTTACGCTGGGCAAGGAGCTGGGCGTGTCGACCTCCGAGGCGAAGAGCTACGTGGACTCCTACTTCGCGCAGTTTCCCAAGGTCCGGGCCTGCCTCGATTCGATTCTCGAGCAGGCGCGCCGCACACGGGAGGTGACCACCCTCTTCGGCCGCGTGCGGCCGATCCCGGAGATAGCCGCGTCGAATCCGAATGTGCGGGGAAACGCCGAACGCATGGCCCTGAATGCGCCCTTTCAGGGCGCGGCCGCCGACATCATCAAGATCGCGATGGTGCGACTGGACGCCGCCCTCCAGAAGGCCGGCCTCACCACTCGCCTCGTGCTCCAGGTGCACGACGAGCTCGTCCTCGAAGCTCCAGTCGAAGAAGTTCCCGAGATGGAGCGGATCGTCCGAGACGTCATGGAGGGAGCGGCGCCGCTCAAGGTCAGGCTCGCCGTCGACGTCGGATCCGGGCCGAATTGGTTGGCCGCGAAGTCACGCGGCTACTCCGCCATCCCGAGCGCGTAGGGGCGACCCTTGCGGTCGCCCGCGGGAGGCGACGAGCCCCTCCCCTACAGTCCAAAAAAAGAGGGAGGCGCGCCTCCGCTATACTTCCGATCAACTCCATGCGACTGACGACACGGCTCTTGCTGGCCGTGACCCTGCTTGCCCCGTCGATGTTCTCGGCCGCGAAGGGACAGGCTCCGCCCGCCGCATCCGCGGGCGTCCCGACGCCTCAGCCCAACTCGACCGAGGCGACACCGACACCATCCCCCGCAACGACACCCGCCAATGCGCCCGCGGTCCAATCCGCGCCACCGGCGGTCCTCGCGCCGACACCCGTTCCCACACCCTCGACGGCCCTGCGTATCGTCGACACGCCCCTCGTCTGGATCGCCAAACTCCCCCCCGAGAACCCTTTCGGCAGCACGGCTCAGGTTCCCGCGGCTTTGCCGGCGAAGCTTCCCTTCGTCGATTCCGAGCTCGCCGCCGGAATGTTCCTTTCGATCCACGTCGATCCCAACGGGAAGGTGCTGTCGGCGCGGCGGGACCGCGATCCGATTCCTTCGCTCGCCGGCGAAACGCTGAAATCTCTTTCGCGCTGGACTTTCTCCCCCGCCCGAAAGGCGGGCCAGCCCGTCGACACGTGGGGCGTCTTTCGGTTCGATCTGCGTGTGGAAATCCGCGCACCGAGAGTCTTGCAGATGGCGTTTGTGCCGGTCACCCCAACGACGCCCATCCCATCCCCGTTCGAATGGTCGACGGACGCCGACTGGCTCGACGGCCGCCACCCGGGCGCACCGGCAGACGGTTCCGTCTCGATCGATCAGGTGGACACGGCGCCGGTCCCCCAGAAGACCCCGTGGTCGGCCGATTCGTACAAGGGGCCCTTCATGGTGAAGTTCTGGGTCAAGGTGGACAAGACAGGGCATATCGAGCGCGCGATCCCGCTGGAAGTCAGCGATCCGGTGCTTCTCGCCTATTTCCGCAAGGCGATGAACACGTGGGTGATTCGTCCCGCACAGTCGGCCGGCGCACCGGTGGAATCCTGGAACGAGCTTGCGCTCGGAGGCCAGATCTCCTATTCCGACGAGATCAAGCAGATCGCTACGTTACGGCGGGCGATCGGGCCGTAGGAACTGTTGGTCGTTTGTAGTTTGTAGTTGGGGATAGAAACGCATAAGCATTTACTAATGTGTTGACTCCAAACTACAGACTACGAACTACGGACTACGGACTTCTTACAATCTCCCGCCGGTCCCCGACCCTCCGCGTCACCTTGACCGCGTCGAGGTGCTCGAGAAGAGGTATCGCAAGGCGTCGCGTCAGGCCGAACATCTGCTTGAACTCGCCGACGTCGAGCGAGGACCTCCCGGAAGCCTGCAGCCTTTTCACGACGTCTTCGACGGCCTCGCGAGCGATGATCCAGCCGCCCGGCAGCTTCACGAGAATTCCCTTCTTCACGAGATAGGAGATCAGGCCTTCGACGACCTTTCGACGGTGTTGGAGTAGGTCCGCGGCTTCGGCTGGAGACGGAGGATTCAACCCCTTTCCTCGATAGAGCGCCGCGATCCGTTCCGATGACTCTCGCTCCGGCCCCGCGAGATCGTCGCGGCCCGGCGGCCGCGCCTCTTCGCCGACGATCACGAGCACCCCCCTCGTCGCGAGAGCCGCTTCGATCGCTTCCGCCCAGCGCGGGTCGGCGCCGGGAAGCAGCCGCTGCAGGAGAGTGCTCCGCGAAGCTCCGATGGCACCGCTGCCGGCGGCCACGAGCCGTCCAAGCTCCGCCGCCGCGCGCGCCGCAAGCCGGGAGAGCGCGGCCTCGGCGATGTAGCGGTCGGGCGAGCGTCGCAACGCGTGAATCCGGCCGTCCTTGAGCGGCGCGGCCAGCGCGGCATGCACCACGTCGGTGGAAATCCCCCCCCGTTGCGCCAGGGCCTCCTCGCCGGCGCCGCGCTCCCGCGCCTGCCCGATCCACAAGACCAGGCGATCGGAGAGGGACCCGGTCTCCAGGATCTCGAGCGCCGCACGCGATTCCGGAGTCCCCCGCCCGTGGATGGGAGCCGGGAGAGGATCGAGGACGGCGCCGCCGCCAATCGTTTCGACCGGCGAGAGGCGCCGGACGACGAACCGGTCCCCGGGTGCGGCCGCAACCGGGATTCCGAGCCGAAGCTCCGCCCTTGCGAATCCTCCGGGCTCGATGGAGGCCTCTTGAAGAACGCGAACGCGGGCGCGCGACTCCGTGGAGAAGTGATGGAAGGAAACACGGTCTCCGCTCTTCACGCGCGGGGCATCGGCCAGAAGTTCGAGCTTGACGAGCAGGCGCATCGAGGTCGCCAGCGCCCCCGGCGTGGCGAGCACGAGCCCGCGACGTAGATCGGAGAGCTCCACGCCGACTAAATTCGCGCTCACCCGCTCGCCGGCGCGCGCGACTGCCTCCTCCCGTCCGTGCACCTCGACGCGGCGGACGCGTACGGGCCGACGCTCCGGAAGAAGCTCCAACTTCTGATCCCGCGAGACCGTTCCCGAGACGAGGCTCCCCGTGACGACCGGCCCGAACCCGGAAATGGAGAACGCGCGATCGATCGGAAGACGCGCGACGCGGCCTTCTCGGGTCTCCGCGTCGGCCTCGCGCGCCGCCGCCAGAAGCGCGGCTTTCAACTCCGTGAGACCTTCTCCGGTCCGGGACGAGATGGGAACGACGGGAGCGGCCTCGAGAAAGGAGCCGCGCATGAGGTCTCGCACATCGGAGATCGTCACCTCGACGAGCTCTCGAGGGACCCGATCGATTTTGGTCACGGCGACGACGCCCGCCTTCACGCCCAGGAGACGCACGATCTCGAAATGCTCTCGCGTCTGCGGCATCACCGATTCGTCGGCCGCGACGACGAGGAGGACGGCTTCGATTCCTCCCGCCCCCGCGAGCATGTTCTTGACGAACTTTTCATGACCCGGGACGTCCACGAACGAGACGCGGGCTCCATCCCACTCGGCGTGCGCGAAGCCGAGGTCGATGGTGATGCCGCGCCGCTTCTCTTCCGGGAGACGGTCGGCGTCAATGCCGGTCAGAGCCTTGATGAGGGCGGTCTTGCCGTGGTCGATGTGACCGGCCGTGCCGACTAAGAAGCGCCTCACGATTGGTAGCGTATCGCCTCCGAGGTTTCTGGTTCCTCGTTCTGGTTTCTGGTGGTGAGTGAAACCAGAGACCAGGACTCTCGAACCCGCGCCGCCTGCGGCGCGGTGATAGCCTCCGCCCATGCAGGCGCGCATCGAAGAAGACCTCAAGACAGCCATGAAGGCCGGTCAGAAGCGTCGCGTGGCGACGCTGCGTCTTCTCCTGGCCGCGCTGAAGAACGAGAGAATCCAGGCGCAGCGCGATCTGACCAGCGAAGAGATCGAGGCCGTTCTGCGCCGGGCCGTCAAGCAGCGCAAGGATTCGATCGAACAATACGCGCGCGGCGGCCGCCAGGACCTCGTCGAAGCGGAAGAGGAAGAGCTCGCGATCATCGAGGCTTATCTTCCAAAGGGCCTGACCCAAGCCGAGATCGAAGAAACCATACGCACGGTGATCCGGGAGAAGGGTCTCGCATCGGCAAAGGACGTCGGGGCGGTGATGAAAGAGGTCATGGCGCGACATCGCGGGCGCGTGGACGGAAAGCGCGCCCAGGAGATAGCACGCCGACTGCTCGCGTGACGGCTCTAAAGTCACGGTCGCGCGAAGAGATCGAAGTCAAGCTCGCCGCCTCCGACCTGTCCGCGATTCGCGAGAAGCTGCGGGCCGCGAGGGCGGTGCAGCGTACGCCGCTCCACGAAGAATCCAATACCCTCTACGACGACCCGTCGCGGAAACTTTCCGGGGGTGGACGGACCGTTCGGCTTCGCCGGGCAGTCGGTCGCTCGATTCTGACTTACAAAGGGCCCGCCCGATTCGAAGCGGGCGCAAAGATCCGGGAGGAGCGCGAGGTCGAGGTCTCCGACGCCGCCGAATTGGAGGCGATTCTCGACGGGATCGGATTGCAGCCGCGGTTCCGCTACGACAAGCGCCGGGAAGAGTGGGACTGCGAAAGCTGCGTCGTGGCTCTCGATGAGACGCCGATCGGCAACTTCGTCGAGGTCGAGGGAGATCCCACCGCTATCCGAAGGGTCTTCCTCCTGCTGGGCCTCGATTTCGCGGAAGCCATTCCCTATTCCTACGCGGAGCTCTACGGACGGCGGCGCAAGGAGGATCCGTCCTTGCCTGCGGATATGGTCTGGAGATCGTGAGACGTTAAGCATGAAACGTCAAATGGAGACCACGATGAATGGTTTCGTTTTACGTTTTTCGTTTTACGTTTCACGATCCAGATGAGAGCCATTCTCCTTTGCGCCGGCCGGGGCGAACGCTTCCGGCCCGTGACGGAAGCGATCCCCAAGCCCCTTCTCCCCTTCCTGAACGTTCCACTCGCCTCCGCTCACCTCTGGAGGCTTCGAAAGGCCGGCGTCCGCGAAGTAGCGATTAATCTCCATCACCTGGGCGACCAGATCGAGCGCCACCTGCGCCATGAGGCGTCGGATCTTGCGGAGTTCTCGCTTTTCTTCGAGCCGGCGATCCTCGGGACCGCCGGCGCGCTCCGCAACGCGGACGCCTTCCTCTCCGACGGAGACTTTCTCGTCGTCAACTCGGACGCCGCCATCGAGCCCGACTTCGCCCGGCTCTTGACCCGTCACCGCGAATCGGGGCGCGCCGCGACGCTCCTCGTCGCGAAAAACAGGAACCCGGAGTACTACACGCCGCTTCAAGCCGAAGGGGATCGCATCACGGCCTTCGGCGTCCACGGACCAGACCCCCTTCTCTACACGGGGGTCTGCGTCCTGGCCCCGCGTCTGCTCCCGCTCATTCCTCCCGGACGGACAGAGCTCGTCGCGCATCTTTGGCAGCCGCTCCTCGACGAAGGGCGGGAGGAAATCGGCTGGGTCCTGCATGAGGGCGCGTTTGGCGACCTCGGCCGCCCGGGCGATTTCCTCCACGCGTCGCTCGAAGCGCTCGATTGCGGCGGACCTTTCCCGGAGGGAAGCGGGCACTTCGATGACCGGACGCGTGTTGTCTGCCGGGAAGCGCCTCGCGGCTTCGAGGCGGAGGCGAGCGTCCTCGGATGGGTCTCGGCCGAGCCCGGAAGCATGATTCTCGGGTCGACCCTGTGGGACGGCGTCTCGGTCGGCGCCGGTGCGCGCCTGACGGAATGCGTCCTCGCACGGGGGCGCGTCCCGGCGGGGAGTCAGCATGAGAAAGCCCTTCTCTGGTCGAGCGACGGCGGAGACGTCGCCGCTTATCCGCTCTTCGGGCTCGTTCCGAATGATCATCGCGTCCAGCCTCTCTCTCCCCGGCGGTAGTAGAGCGTGCGGACCTTCGCCGTCCGGCCGAAGACGCGGACGACGGCCATCCGATTGTGCGAGTCCCAGAGGTAGACGGAGCCGGGTGTGCTCTCCCCCATCGGCGAGAAAGAACAGATGTCGGAGTTGTTGAACCGGACGGGGTCCTCGATCCGGTCGAGATAGCTGCCCGGGCTGCCCGGGTCAGGCACGCGTGTCCCAGTCAGGATCGAGGGAAAAACGTCGTTGCGGACCCAGGGATAGGAGACGCCGAGATACTTGTCGACGCCGCTTGCGATCTCCGCCGTGCGCACGCCGTTCCCGTTGCCGTCCGCGTACAGCGCCCACTCCCAGCGCTCGCCGCTCTTGCGGAATTTCAGACCCACGTTGCGGTTGCGCGAGATCGCGTAGGACCGCGCCCGATAGAAGGCGACGGTCGTCTCGTGCACAGCCGAGCGGACCGCGATCGCCTGCCGCAACTGCAGGACTCCGGGGAGAACGGCCACGAGAACCGAGACCGCCAGCGCCATCCCCAGCAGCAGCTCGTGGAGCGCGATGCCCGAAGGAAGAGGCCCGGGGCCTTTTGGGCCCCGGGCGGGCGTGGGTTTCACCGTCCCTTGCCCACCGGGACGGAGGCGGCTGGCTTCTCTTTCGCCGTGGACCGGCGAGACGAACGAGAAGAAGAGGAGGAGAGACGCACTTTGGCGTTGAGGGTCGTGGGGCCGCTGACCGCGAGGTAGGGCTTGAGTGTGAGGAAGAGCTTCTCTCCGACTCCCTTGACCTCCATGAGCTCTTCGGGCCGGGCGAAGGGCTTCTCCCTGCGGTGCTCGACGATCCGGGCGGCGACCTTGGCGCCGAGGCGCGGCAGATAGGCGAGCTCGGTCACGGACGCGGTGTTGATGTTGATCTTTTTAGCGGGGGAGGCCGGCTCCGCGCTCTCCCCGAAGAGAAGCGCCCCGGCGCCGAGACAGAGCAGAACGACGAGACAAGAGGCGCGAATCTTGGACGGTTGCATCGAAGACTCCTTCTTCAAATTCGAAAAGCGGGGAAGCGAGATGAAATCGGGATCATGGGGAAACTTGTCCTCATCGAGTTCTTGCGATCAGGCGTTCTCCATCGGCACCTCCTTTCATTTGAGACCGGTGGATCGCGAAGGCTGTGCCGCCCGGCGAAAGAAGAGCCAACTGCCGGAGGCGGGGAGGGTTAGTACCGGAAGGTGCCGCAGCGGGCATCTGAGCGGGTGACAGAAGTTCTGGCAGTCTCCGCTCGACAGGCGGGCCTAACCCCTTGACCCGCCACTGCGCGGCGACGTGTCAAAGAGTCCTGACGCCTGTCCAATTTCTTGTCGGGCGCCCGTATAGACTCACGCCCGTGCCGGAACGAGAGATCATCGTCGGGATCTCGGGCGGCTCTGGAGCGCAGCTCGCGCGGCGCTTCATCGAGGTGGCGCTGGCTTCTGGGGGACTCTCGCGCCTGCACCTGGTCATCTCCGACGCGGCACTGGAAGTGGCGCGAAACGAAATCGCGAAAGATATCGCGTCGCCGGAGACCTGGGTCCGAAAGCTGGAGGCGCCGAAAGACTTCACCCGCCGAATCGCGGTTCATGACAACGCCGATGTCGGCGCCTCGATCGCGTCGGGGTCTTATCCGGCGGCGGGCATGATCGTCATTCCATGCAGCGGCGGCACGCTCGGCTCGATCGCCAACGGGATCGCTCGAGATCTCTTACAGCGCGCGGCCGACGTTTGTCTGAAGGAGCGGCGCCCCTTGATTCTGGCCTTCCGCGAGTCTCCCTACTCGCTCGTACACATCGAGAACATGCGGAAGGCGACTCTGGCCGGCGCCGTTGTCGCTCCCCCATTGCCGGCGTTTTACGTCGACTCTCCATCCGTCTCCCGTTTTCTCGACGCGTACTGCGTCCGTGCGGCGCGGATGCTCGGTCTTTCGCCTCGCGGCGAGCAGTTTCGATGGAAAGGCGCTCCGTCCCGACCTTCCCGCCGCGCGCGGTGAGCGCCCGCGTGGGCCTGTTCGGGTCGTTCCGGACGACGCTGGAGATGATCCGGTTCTCTCACACTCTCTTCGCGCTTCCGTTCGCTCTTCTCTCCGCGTTCCTCGCCGCAGGGGCCTGGCCGAAGGCCTCGACGCTGGTGAAGATCGTCGTCGCCATGGTCGCGGCACGAAGCGCCGCCTTGGCGCACAACCGCCTCGCGGACCGAGAGCTCGACGCGGCCAACCCCCGCACGGCGACGCGGGCCCTCCCTGCCGGGACGCTGTCGGTCGCCTTCGTGCGCGTCTTCCTCGCAGGTTCGGTCGTGCTCTTCGTGGCCGCCGCGGCGAGCCTCAACCGGTTGACTTTGCTGCTCTCGCCCGTCGCCCTCGCGCTGCTTCTCGGCTACGCCTACACGAAACGGTTCACGTCGCTCTCGCACCTCGTTCTGGGCCTGTGCCTGGCGCTCGCGCCGGTCGGAGGCTGGATCGCGGTCCGCGGATCGGTCGGGGGGTTGCCCATCCTGCTGGGGCTCGCGGTGCTCTTCTGGACCGCCGGGTTCGACATCATCTATTCGCTCCAGGACGAAGAGCACGATCGCCGGGCGGCCTTGGCGTCGATCCCGGCTCGCTATGGAGCGCGGCGGGCGCTCCTCGTCTCGGCGCTCTTTCACCTTCTGATGGTCGGCTTGCTCGCCGCCGTCTGGTATCTCTCGGGTGCCGGCAAAATCTTCGGCGCCGGCATCCTGGCGACTTTAGCGGCTCTCGTCTACCAGCACGCGATCGTGAAGCCCGGCGATCTCTCGCGGATCGACGCCGCCTTCTTCACCGCCAACGGCTTCGTTTCCGTGACGCTGTGTCTGTGCGGCATCGCCGACGTACTGACGAGATCTCCGGTCTCGCGCGTGGGCTAGAATCCCGGCGATGCCGATTCCCACCGAGGGCGACGTCAACTTGCGCCACGTAGCGGTGGACGGCCCCATCGGGGTCGGCAAGACGTCGCTCGTCGAAATGCTCGCGCGCCGTTTCCACGGAACCAAGATCCTCGAGGACGTCGACAATCCGTTTCTGCCCGACTTCTACAAGAAGAAGAAGGGCGCCGCATTCCAGGCGCAGCTCTTCTTTCTGCTGGCGCGCTATCAACAGCAGCAGGAGATCGCGCAGATCGACCTCTTCTCGACCCTCGTCGTCGCCGATTATCACTTCCCGAAAGACAAGATCTTTGCGTGCCTGAACTTGGACGACTCGGAGCTCTTGATCTACGACAAGCTCTACACGCTGCTCTCCGAATCGGTCCGCAAGCCCGATTTGGTCATCTATCTTCAGGCGTCGATCGAGACCTGTTTGAAGCGGATTCGAAAGAAGGCCCGCAACCTCGAGAAGGCGGTGACGCCGGAGTACCTGGCGCAATTGATCGAGGCCTACAACTACTACTTCTACCACTACGAGGAAACGCCTCTGCTCGTGGTTGACACCAACGAGATCGACTTCGTCAACCGGCGAGCCGACTTCGAGGACCTCGTCGGCCAGATCCAGAAGGCCCGCAAGGGCGTCCAGTACTACGTGAAGGCGGCCGAGGCGACCTAGCTGAATCACTTTGCTCCTGCGACGAGCAGCCAGTCGAAGGTGGGATCGACCTCGAGCTTGTTGCCAAAGTTCTTCGTGAACCACACGTCGCCGTAGGGGGCCGGTCGTGATCCCATCGGGTTAGACCCTAGGACCAGCGCGCGGCTATAATGCCCCTGTCGCCCTGATCGGCGGCGATCCCGAGGACGGCTCTGATCGGGGACCTTGCGGTTCCCGGGCCCCAGTGGGACGTCGACCGAAAGGAAAGGAGCGGACGGATGGCTTTCCTTCCAGAACGAGAGTCCCTCTCGATACCCCAGATCGTCGCGGCCAAGGGGCGCGAGCGGATCGCCATGATGACCGCCTACGACGCGCCGACGGCGGCGCTCCTCGACGCGGCGGGCGTCGACGTCCTGCTCGTCGGCGATTCGGTCGAGATGACCGTCTACGGCGAGCCCAACACGCTGACCGCCACGATGGACTCCATGATCCGCCACGCCCGAGCCGTCTCTCGCTCGGCCAAGCGCGCGGTGGTCGTCGGCGACATGCCGTTTCTCTCGTATCAGGCAGAACCGGCGCGGGCGGTCGAGAACGCGGGCCGTTTCCTCGCCGACGGCGGATGCGCGGCCGTCAAGGTCGAAGGAGGCCGCCGGATCCTCCCCGCCGTCGAGGCAATTCTCGCCGCCGACATTCCCGTCATGGGGCATGTCGGCCTGACGCCTCAGTCATACCGGAAATTCGGCGGCTTCAAAGTCCAGGGACGGGAAGCCGACTCCGCGCGGGGAATCCGCGAGGACGCGCAGGCGCTCGCGCGGGCGGGATGCTTTGCGATGGTACTCGAGTGCGTCCCCGAGTCGCTCGCGGCCGAGATCACCGAGGAGATCCCGATTCCGACGATCGGCATCGGCGCCGGCGCCGGCTGCGACGGCCAGGTCCTCGTCTTCCACGACGTCGTCGGCCTGACGCGGGACCTGCGTCCGCGTTTCGTGCGCCGCTACGCGGACCTCGCGACGGCGATCGAAGATGCCGCGCGAGCGTTCACCAGGGATGTTAAGAGTGGGGAGTTTCCGTCCCGCGAGGAGTCATTCAGCGGAGGCAAGGCGACGACGCTGAGAAGGGTGCATTAACGATTGCCGATTGGCGATTGCCGATTGCCGATTGACGATTGGCGATTGGCGATTAGGGCCCTCAATCTTCAATCGACAATCTTCAATCGGCAACTGCCCCATGATCACCGTCCGCGAACTGCAGCCCCTGCGCCGGCTCGTGGGCGAGGCCCGGCGTTCCGGCAAGCTCGTCTCCTTCGTTCCGACGATGGGAGCGCTGCACGAGGGGCACCTGTCGCTGGTCCGACTGGCGCGCCGGGAAGGCGGGATGACGGTCGTCTCGATCTTCGTCAACCCCCTGCAGTTTTCCCCGGCGGAGGATCTCGCGCGATACCCGCGTCGGGAAGAAGAGGACACCAGGCGGCTCGAGGGAGAGGAAGTCGACGTTCTCTATCTTCCCGACGCCGCAAGCTTCTATCCGCCCGATTTTTCGACCTTCGTAGAGGTCGGCGGCGTCTCGGAGGGAGGCGAAGGTTCGCAGCGTCCCGGTCACTTTCGGGGCGTCGCAACGGTGGTCGCCAAGCTCTTCCTGCAGGTCCTGCCCGACGTTGCCGTCTTCGGCCGGAAGGACCTCCAACAGCTCGCCGTCATCCGACGCATGGTACGCGACCTCGACTTCCCCGTGCGCCTCGTCGTCGGCGAGACCGTGCGGGAGGAGGACGGCCTCGCTTTGTCCTCCCGCAATGCGTATCTTTCGCCCGAAGAGAGGCGGCGAGCGGCCGACCTTTCGCGTACACTCCTCGCCGCTCGCCGGCGGGCGATGCACGGAGAGGTCGGCGCGAGTCGGCTCGAGGAGCAGGCGCGGCAACAGCTCGAGACCGACGGCTTCCACGTCGACTACGTCGAGGCCGTCGACGGAGAGACCATGCGCCGCGTCGAACGGGTCGGGCCGGGTGTCGCCCTGGCTGCCGCCGTGCGCCTCGGGAAGAAGCGGCTGATCGACAACGTTTTTCTGCTTGACCGGTAAGATCGCCGGATTGGAGATCTCCCAATGGCCACGACACCCACCCTCGAGCCCGCCGCCGCGACGGCTACCTCCGCCGATCCCTTCTCCTTCGGAGGCCGCACCTTCGGCTCGCGCTTGATCGTCGGAACCGGCAAGTACGCCACGTTCCCCCTGATGAAGGCGGCGTTGGAGGCCTCGGAAGCCGAGATCGTCACGGTCGCCGTACGGCGTGTGAACTTGACCGACCGCACGAAGGAGTCCCTCCTCGACTTCATCCCCCGCTCGATGACGCTCTTGCCGAACACGGCCGGCTGCTACACCGCCGAAGATGCGGTGCGCGCGGCACGGCTTGGGCGCGAGGTCGGTCTCTCCAACTGGGTCAAGCTCGAGGTTCTGGGCGATGAGCAGACCCTCTGGCCGGACAACGAGGCGCTCCTGGAAGCGACGAAGATTCTCGTCACGGAAGGGTTCGTCGTCTTCCCGTACACCTCCGACGATCCGATCGTCAGTCGCAAGCTCGAAGAGGCCGGGGCGGCCGCGGTCATGCCGCTCGGAGCGCCGATCGGTTCGGGCCTCGGGATCCAGAACCCGAACAACATCGCGATCATCCTGGAACGGGCCAAAGTCCCCGTCATCGTCGACGCGGGCGTCGGTACGGCGTCGGATGCCTGTGTGGCGATGGAGCTCGGCGCCGCGGGAGTTCTGATGAACACCGGGATCGCCGGTGCGAAAGATCCGGTGCGGATGGCGCGAGCCATGCGCGACGCGGTGCGAGCGGGGCGCGACGCCTATCTCGCCGGCCGGATCGCAAAGAAGCGCTATGCAACCGCTTCTTCCCCTCTGGAAGGGCGGGTCGGTACCTAGCTAACCTGCTCCTTCTAAAGGAGGTTGCCTTGGGTCTCGCGTCTGAAGTCTCAGGTCTTGAGTGCCCGAGCTGAGTCTCGAGACTCGAGACCTTTTTCCCAGATTCTTCTTGCAACGGCTGGAATCTCCATGCTACGTTGCCGCAGCTTTTACGAAGAACCCGCACATTCCAACTGCAGCTTTTATGTTTTTCCTTCCCCCATCCGTTCGCCCTTGCGGGGAGGCGTTCGCGCTTGCGAAAGGGGGTTGGTCCTAGAGAGATGCTTTATTCCGGCGCGCGGCGCCGGAATTCTTCACCAGTGTCCATACGATTCACCTTTTTTTTCGCCGGCGCGGACAACCGCCCGGCCCAGGGGTAAACCCGGGAGATCTGTAAATTCCATGATGCAGCAATACACGGACAAAAACCTCACGTGCGTCGACTGTGGCGGAACCTTTCTGTTTTCGGCCGACGATCAAGAGTTTTACGCGCGCAAAGGCTTTACCAACGAGCCGAAGCGGTGCAAGCCCTGTCGCGACAAGCGTAAGTCCGCTTCGGGCGAAGGGCGCGAGCGCACTTTCTACGACGTGACCTGCGACGGCTGCGGCAAGCAGACGCAGGTGCCGTTCAACCCGACAAACGGCAAGCCGGTGTACTGCCGCGAGTGCTATTCGGCACGCCGCGCGCAGCAGGCTTACTGAGTCCTCTCTTCACCGACTTAGGAGCCCCGGCTGTGCCGGGGCTTTTTTGTTATCGTCGAAGCCGGTGACGCTCAAGCTGTCCCCGGAGTCCCCGTCGCGCGTCGCGGCCGACCTGCTCGACTCGGTCGGTCGTACCCCCGTCGTCGAGCTCAAGAACTTCGCGCGCGGAGCGGCGCACATCCTCGCCAAACTCGAATGGTTCAATCCGGGTGGAAGCGTCAAGGATCGGATCGCCCTGGGCATGATCGAAGACGCCGAGGCGCGGGGGCTGCTGCGGCCGGGCGGCACAATCGTCGAGCCCACGTCGGGCAATACCGGCGTGGCGCTGGCGATGGTGGCTGCGGTCAGAGGATACCGGTGCATCGTCGTGATGCCCGAAGGCTACGGAGCGGTCAAGGCCAGGCTGATGCGCGCGCTCGGCGCCGAGGTCGTTCGCACGCCGATTGAAGAGATGATGTCGGGCGCCATCGGGCGGGCCGAGCAGATTGTCCGCGAGACTCCCGGAGCCTTCCTTCCCAACCAGTTTGCCAATCCGGTCAATCCGCTCACCCACTACGAAACGACGGGCCCCGAGCTCGCCGGGCAGGTCGGCGGACCGATCGATGCCTGGGTCGCGGGAGTCGGAACGACCGGCACGTTCACCGGCGTCGCGCGCTATTTGATCGACCGAAATCCGCGGCTTCTGCGCGTGGCCGTCGAGCCTGAAGGCTCGATCCTCGCCGGCGGTCCGCGCGGCCGCCACCAGGTCGAGGGCATCGGCCTCTCCTTCCTCCCGCCGATCCTGGACCGCAGCGTCGTGGACGAAGTGATCATGATCCGCGACGCCGAGGCGTTCGAGACATGCGGGATCCTGGCGCGCGAGGAGGGAATCCTCGCCGGCGGATCCTCGGGGGCGGCTGCGGCCGCGGCACTCCGGATCGCGCGGCGGCTCGGACCCGGCAAGACGGTCGTCACGCTGTTCCCCGACGGAGCGGAGCGGTATCCAGGGCAGGGAGTATTGGAGACGTCCGTAGTCGGTAGCTAGTAGTCGGTAGTTAGTGGTTGATCGAGCTACCGACTACCAACTACCGACTACCGACTACCAACTACTAACTGGTAACAATCGCCAAGAAGGAACATATGGGCTTTAGTACCGATTGCATCCACGCCGGCAACGCGCCCGATCCGACGACGGGAGCCGTCGCGGTTCCGATTTATCAGACGTCGACCTACGTCCAGGAAGGGCTCGGCAAGCACAAGGGCTACGAGTACGCGCGCACCCAGAACCCGACGCGCGCGGCGCTCGAAGAAAACCTGACGACGCTCGAGGGAGGCGCGGGCGCCCGCGCCTTCGCCTCCGGCATGGCGGCGATCACCGCCGTGTCGACGCTCGTGAAGGCGGGGGACCATGTCGTGTGCTCGAACATGACCTACGGCGGAACGTACCGCCTGTTCACGAAGATCCTGGCGCGGTACGACGTGGCGTTCTCCTTCGTCGATACGTCCTGCGCCGAGGAGGTCGAGCGGGCGATACGTCCGCAGACGCGGATGCTCCATCTCGAATCGCCCACGAACCCGACGATGCAGCTCTGCGACATTGCGTTCCTATCCGAGCTCGCGCACCGCAACGGCGCGATCGTCGTCGTGGACAACACGTTCGCCTCGCCGTACTTGCAGAAGCCGCTCGCACTCGGCGCCGACATCGTCGTCCACTCGACGACGAAGTTCCTGAATGGCCACTCCGATTCCGTCGGCGGGGTTGCCGTCGCGAAGAGCAAAGAGCACCTCGACTGGCTGGGCTTCGTCCAGAACAGCTCCGGCGCGATCCTCTCGCCGATGGACTCGTGGCTCGTGCTTCGCGGCATCAAGACGCTCGCCGTTCGCATGGAGCGCCATGAATCCAACGGCCGGGAGGTGGCTCGCTATCTCTCCGAGCATCCGAAGGTGAGGAGAACGAACTATCCTGGCCTTCCCGACCATCCGCAACATGCGCTGGCGAAGAAGCAGATGAAGGGATTCGGCTCGATGATCTCCTTCGAGCTCGGCTCGCTGGAGGCGGCGAGCGCGTTCCTTTCCCGGGTGCGGCTCTGCTCGCTCGGGGAGAGCCTGGGCGGCGTCGAGACGCTCATCTCGCATCCGGCGACGATGACCCATGCCTCCATTCCCGAAGAGGAGCGCAACCGTCTCGGCGTCACGCCCGGGCTGGTGCGGATCTCCGTGGGGATCGAGGACGCGGAGGACATCGTCGCCGACCTCGCGCAGGCGCTGGAGGTCGTGCCGTAATTCTCCCCCTCGCGATCATGCTCCTCCTCGGGATCGCGCCGTCGCCGACGGACCTCGAGGTGGTCCGTCGGTCTTTTCTTACCGAGATCAACCGCGAGCGCATGGAGCGGGACCTCTCGCCGCTGCGGCGCTCGGAGGCGCTTTGCCGGGCCGCCCAGGCGCGCGCCGAAGAGATCGCCTCGCAAGAGAACCTCGACGGAGCGGTTGCGTCCGGGGATCAGATTCTTGCGGCGGCGGGACGCGCCGGCTACCGGGCCGACGCGGTCGCCGAGATCGTGGCTCGAACGGACGGGGATGCCGCGCTCGTCGTGTCCTCCTGGCGCGAACAGGCCGACGAGATCTGGAACGATGTGATGAGCGCACAGAACCATGATGTCGGAATCGGCGCGGCGCGGCTCGACGAAATCCCCGTCTACGTCATCTACGTGGGAACCAGTGTCGAGGACGCCTTCGCCGCCCGGACGGCGGGACTCCGCAATCTCGCGCGCGTTCGGGAAGAGCTTCTCGCAGCGGTCAATCGGAGACGCGCGGAACGGACGTTACCCCGACTGCGCCTGAACCGAGCCCTCGAGTCCGCGGCGCAGCGCCACGCCGAGGACATGCGGGCGCGCGGCTACTACGGCCACGCAAGCCCCGAGGGAACGATGGTGACGGAACGCGCCCGCCGCGAAGGTTATAGAGCGGAGCGGGTCGGCGAGAACCTCGCGAGAGGCCAGACTTCGGTCGAGCAAGTCATGGCGGGCTGGATGGGGAGCACGGAGCACCGTGAGAACATCTTGAACCCGTTCTTTTCCGAGGTGGGATTCGGGGTCACGTCCGGAGAGATGCCCGACGGCCCTCAGGTCCTCTGGGTTCAGGTCCTCGGCCGGTCCCGCGGCCGCTGACGTCCCTCCATGGCGCGATGCTCGATTACCGCCGCAACCGGCGGCCGCAAGGGCCACCCCTACGACGTCCCCAACGTAGGGGCGGGGGTTACCGCTGGCCTGCGGCCAGCGTTGCCTACTGACGAGGGTCTGCCGATGGTGGACGGCTCGTCCCCGCCCGCCTTTGCGCGAAGGCCTCAGCGTACGAGGTCGAGGCCTTCGGAGCCGTCCGCGAGCGTAATTTCCTGCGGGAGATGCCGTCCTTCGAGCCAGACGATGGACTGGCTCTGCAAGTCCTGGCGGACTCGACCGACGGCGCGGCGGAAGGCCGCGACGGAGGAGATGTCCTCGTAGGACCCCCATGCAGCCGCCGGGCGGTCGCGTCCTGTGCCCGCGAGCGACCAGACGTAGAGCGGCACGTGCAGGCGCTCGAGATAGCGCCGCACCGACGCGGGATCGTTTCGGCTGTCGTCGCGGTCGGTACGGCCGAGCACTAAGACGACGGCCCGGCGCGAGTAGCTCGCCGCCG
>DASXTI010000003.1:0-3906 GCA_036505535.1 Thermoanaerobaculia bacterium | reverse complement strand
GTCGAACCGGTCGCCGAGGTACTTCATGCTCATGGCCGAGCACTCGATGTGCCAGCCCGGACGCCCCGCTCCCCACGGCGAGGGCCACGTCGGCTCGCCCGGCTTGCCCGCCTTCCAGAGGACGAAGTCCTTGACGTCCTCCTTTTCGTACTCGTCGTCGGCGACGCGCTCGCCGCGGCGCGCCTGCGTCAGATCGATGCCGGAGAGCTTCCCGTAGCCGGGAAAGGTCGCGATGCGGAAGTAGATCGAGCCTTCCGATTCGTACGCGTGGCTGCGCTCGAGGAGCTTCGCCGTGATCTCCCGCATCTCGGCAACGTGCTCCGTCGCGCGCGGATACCGCTCGGCGCGCTCGAAGCCCAGCCGGTCGATGTCGCGGAAGAAAGCCTCGATGTATCTGGCCGTGAAATCGGCGAGGGAGAGGCCCGCTTCGGCGGCGCCGCGGATGGTCTTGTCGTCCACGTCCGTCAGGTTCATGACGTGCGTGACCCGCCATCCTTTGGACTTGAGGTGGCGGCGCAGCACGTCCTCCCACAAGAACGTCCGAAGGTTGCCGATGTGGACGACGTTGTAGACCGTCGGCCCGCAGGTGTAGAGGCGGGCGTGGCCCTTCTCGAGCGGCGAGAACTCGACCAAGCGGCGGCCCATCGTGTTGAAGAGCTTCAAGCTCACCAGATCCCCTTTTCCTTCTGGCGGTGAATCTTTCGCCAGCTCAGCTCCCGCTTCAATCCCCGGAGACGGTCGACGAAGAGCATGCCGTTCAAGTGATCCAATTCGTGACACAGGGCGCGCGCGAGCAGGTCCGTCGCCTCGAACTCCCTCGCTTCTCCGGACAGATCCTGGGCGCGAACGCGGACTCGGGCCGGGCGAATCACTCTTTCGGCGAGATCGGGAACCGACAGACATCCCTCCTCTTCCCTCTGTTCTCCCGAGCTGTCCAGAACGACCGGATTGACCAGGATGATGACGGAGTCCGGGTCGGCTCCGACCGAAAGGTCGACGACGGCTATACGCTTGTTGATGCCGATTTGGGGGGCGGCCAATCCGATGCCTGGCGCGGCGTGACAGGTTTCGACCATGTCGGCCACCAGATCGGAGGGATCCTCTCCCGCGAGATCGACCTCGGCGTTGGAAGCAAGCAGGCGTGGATCGCCGTAACGGACGATGTTGCGGATGGCCAGCTGAGCTACTCCGCAGGAGGAGAGCGTCGATTGCTAGGGCCGGGCGGCATGTCCTCGCCCCTCGAACCCCTGTCTCCCGGACGTGACACAGAGCCTGTCAGAGGCGCTCGGCCGGTATCCATAAGTCCTTGATTTAGAGCACATTCTTACTCAGCGGGCAAGCCGGCCGGATGGCATGCGGATCGCTACCTGCAAGACCCGGGAGACATTGAATGAACACGAAACGAATCTTGCTGACCGCCTCCATGGCCCTTCTGATGGCCGGGGCGGTCTTTGCCGATTATGAAAGCGGCGGCGCCAATGCCGAAGGCCGCAGCGCCTATACCTACATCCGCGAAGCCTCGGGGGAGGTAACCGTCATCTCCGGCTTAAACGGCACCGTGCAGGCGCGGCGGAACCTGCCCATTTCCGCGGGAGACGAGGTGCGCACCGAGGATCCGGCGCGCGCCGAGATTGCCCTGGCGGACGGCAACGTGTTGCACGTAGGGGGCGGGACGCAGCTGAAGTTGAGCTCGCTCCGTGCGCAGCAGGGCTCGGATGACGAGGTTTCCGCCATCGATCTTTCGGAGGGCTCCGTCATTCTCTCCGCCGCGGGCAACGACGATCGGCAAGCGCCCCGAATCGACACCCAGGACGCGACCGTCTACGCGAGCGTCGGCTCTCGCGTGCGCGTGAACTCCGATCCACGGCGCGGTACCTCGGTGGTCGTGCGCGCCGGCTCGGTCGAGGTCCGCACGCCGGCGGGCTCTTACACCGTTCGCGCCGGCAACTACCTGCTCGTCCAGGGCGATCAGGAGCCCGAGATCGCCCGCGGGGACTTCTCCAGAGATCGATTCGATATCTGGGCCGCGGACCGGCTCGAGCAGACCTACGACACCTCCCGGAGCGCCTCGAGCCGTTACGTCAATGAGGACTACTCGAGCGACGTGGCCGCACTCGACGGCTATGGCGACTGGGACTACAACTCCACCTACTCCTCCAACGTCTGGCGTCCGCACGTCTCTGCGGGCTGGACGCCCTATTCCTACGGCAGCTGGTACTACACGCCTCTCGGCGCCACATGGTGGTCGTCGGATCCCTGGGGTTGGTATCCCTTTCACTACGGCAACTGGTTCTGGGATGTGGGCTGGAACAGCTGGTGCTGGTCTCCCGGCTACCTGTACTCGCCGGCGTGGGTCTACTGGGGCTTCTCGGGCGGCTTCGTGGGCTGGTGCCCGGTCGGTTTCTACTCGCCCTGGTGGAACTTCGGCTTTCCCGGCATCAATGTGTTCAACCGCGTCAACGTTTTCGTCTCGATCAATGGCGTGTTTTCGACGCGGCGCGTCGACTTCCGCGGCTGGAACTTCGTCGGCGGGTCGAACTTCGGCGTGACGAACGCGCGGATGCAGGTGATCCCGGGCTCCCGCATTGCGGCTCGGCTCGGAGCCCAGGTCGCCGTCACTTCGCGCCCGATCGTCGTCAGCGCGCGCGGGGGGGCGGCCGGTGTCCGCGACTCGCTGCGCGAGTTCGTTCGCCAGGCGCCGCGCACGATCGAGCGCACCGCTCGCCCCGATTCGTCCCGCTTGGAGCCGGTTCTGGCGCGAGACCGGACGCTGCCGAAGGCGACGATCGATGCGCTTCGCGAGCGCACCGTGGTCGCCGAGCGCGGCCGACTGTCCGGACCGGGGGCCATGGACGTGGCCCCCCGCGGAACGACGGTGGTGGAACGCGGACGACCCGTCGGCAACACGGGTGGCGGCACGCGGATTACGACGGATCGGTCGACCGGACGCACCGTGATCGACCGCGCTCCAGAGCGCGGCCGAACGGTGGACTTGCCCGACCGAGGCGCTCGGCCCGAAGCTCGCCGGCCCGAACCCGGCGTGAGACCGCAGGATTCCTGGCGCAACCGGGCAGGATCGGAGCGGACGGACCGGTTCTCTGGGATGTCCCGCCCGGTCGACCGGAACCGGGATAACCGCACCCGGGATGCCGCGCCCGGGGGCCGTGAGAACTGGCGGGCTCCTTCGGCCATTGCGCCCCGGCGACCCGAGACCTCTCCTTCTGAGAGCTGGCGAGGGCGCGTCGGATCCGAATCCGCTCCGGGCGTAGGTCGCGCCGCGCCCCGGGCGGAGACCTTCGACCGGCACGGCGAAGGCTGGAGGTCCCGGTCCAAGGTTCCGCCGGCGCGCCGCGTGATCGAGGGCGCGGTGCCCGGCCGTCGCGCCCCGGGTGGGAGGATGAATGATCTCCCGCGCAGAGGCGACCGTGAAATCGCCCCGGCTCCACGCGAATTCGCTCCGCGGGACCGCGGCATCTCTCCACGGGACCGCGGCTTCGTTCCACCGGACCGTAGTTTCTCTCCCCGGGAGCGTGGCTATTCCGCGCCCGCCCCGCGCGAGATCCCGCAGCCGCGGCGCGATATTGCGCCGCGCAGCGATGCGCCGCGGTCGATCGAGCGAGCACCGGCCCCGCCATCCCATTCCGCCCCGCCGCGCTCTGCACCCGCGCCGTCGCGCGGCGCGCCGCCTTCGAGCTCCGGAAAACCCCGCTCTCGCTGACTTCTTCTGAGGTTTCCTCCTCTTCACACCGCGCCTTCGGGCGCGGTTTTTTTTGTGTGCCGAGCACGTTCAACTGTTTTGGGGGTGAGAGTCCCCCACCCAACCTGATGGAGGTGAAGGGTAGCGAAGCGCAAGGGCGTCGTCGTGAGGCGGTGTCTGGAGGAAGCGTGGAGCAAACGCGCGAGCCG
>DASXTI010000002.1:0-4525 GCA_036505535.1 Thermoanaerobaculia bacterium | reverse complement strand
GAAGGCCGGCTCGATCGTGCTGCTGAACGACTCACACCAGGAGGTTCTCCGCTGGAACTTCCGGGAAGGTTGGCCGACGAAGTACGAAGGGCCGTCGTTCAACGCGAAGGCGAACGACGTCGCGATCGAGACGCTCGAGATTACGCACGAAGGGCTCGAGCTCGCGTAACCGATCGGCGCTCCGGGCCGCGTGTCAACGTCGGGGACGACCTGGCACGAACGGCAGATCGCGGTAGACGCCGAGATCGTGTCGAATCACCGCCGAGCGGGCCTCTCCGTCCGGATCGCTCCACCGGATCGACGCGGCGATCTTTTCCGGCTCGCCGCGCCCGAAGTAAGCGGCGCTGGAGTCGACGAAGGCCATGATGTCCTTGCCGGGCGCCAGGAACGTCAGCCGCCGGAAGAGCGGCATGGCGCCGAGCTCCCCGCCGTCTGCCGTGCGGACGGGCTGATCGAATTCCACGGCGATGTCCGTGGCGGGAGCGTCCCCGATGTTGGCGAGGGAGACGAACAGCAGCCCGTCATCGAACACGAAGTCGAGGATGACGATCGCTCGATTCACCGTGGGAGGAGCCTACTACCGGGAGAGGGCCCCCTCACCCTGCCCTCTCCCCCGCGACGCGGGGGAGAGGGGAAGAGGGCGGATGACGGACGTACGGCCTACTGCTTGTCGTAAACCGCGACGTTTGTCGTCTTCTTGCCGCTCGAATCGGTTACGGTCACGGTGACCGTGCGGGTCTTGCCGTCGGCTGAGACGACGACTTTGCCGGTCACGAACGCCTTGCCGTCCTTCTTGCCCGTGAACTCCAACGTGCGATCGTCGATCTTCTTGTAGGAGCGAGCGTCCTCGTTCGCCATTCCCGTGACCGGGTAATCCTTGCCATCGAACTTGCCCGTCCATTCGCTGTGAACCGCCTTGCCATCTTTGTCGACGCCGTCCACGGTCACCTTCGTGTTGTCGCCCGCCGCCTCGTAGACGACGGTGTTGTTCTTCGTCGCTCCCGGCGCGAACTTCGATTTGGCCTCGTTCAGCTTCCAGGTGCCCATCTGCGGGCCGGCGGCGAAACACAGGGCAAGGCCCGCGAGAAACATGACCAGAGACGCCAGGATGGTACGCATTCTCATGAAGTCCTCTCTTTCTCTCTAAAACGTTGGGGAGTTGGGGCGGATTCTATACGGGGGACAAGGCCCCCTTCACCCTGCCCTCTCCCCCGTGCCCATAGCGCGGTCATTCCGAGGAGCCCCTCGACTTCGCTCGGGTCAGGCTCCGCGACGAGACAGTCGACCACCGAAGGAAGACCCCCGTCATGTAGACAACGTCGCGCGAAGCGCGGCGTTCATCCGGGACTCGATTGGCATCTATTCGGGTCGAGCCTGGGATCCCTCGCTGTGCTCGGGATGACGGGCTTTAGAAGGCGCGGCTGACGCCTCGACGAAGGTCGAGGGCTTCGCGAGGCCGAAGTCGAGTCCTCGCCCCGCGCGGGGACCACCGAGTCGTTCGCGTCAGCCCGGGAGCTTCAACCCCTTCTTGGGCGCGACGCAGTTCGTCCCCTCCCGAAGCACGCACAGCCGGTAGACCACGCTGTTGGTCCAGTAGTCGAGGCTGTACTTCACGTCTCCCCAGGAATTCAGATACTGCGTGTTGACCGTCTTTTCCGCCACGATCGTGTCCGCCCCGACGCGCCGGTCCGCTCCCGCCGCGAGCAGGCTCTGCGTTTCGCCGTCCTTGACCATGAACTCGATCGACGCCTCGCCGACGAAGGGAGGCTTGCCCGTGATGAACGACCAGAGATAGCTCGGGGCGCTTCCGTACGGAACGCCCTTCGTAGCGACCTTCAGAATCGTGATGGCCTTCTTGCCTCCGGTGAGCGCAATCTGAATCTGCATCACGCCGGGCCCCAGCTGATCGACCAGCTCGTAGTCGGCGGCGAGCTTCTTCTGGAGCGTGGCCTGGAAGCTGTCGACGAGCTTCTGCAGGTCCCTGCGTTCGCCGTCGGAGAGCTTCCACTTCGGATTGCTCCAGATCGTGACCGGCTCGAGAACGATCTTCTTGTAGCCCACCCAGTTTGCGTCGGGGTTCTTGTAGATGAGCAGCTCTTCCTCTCCCGCCTTGCCGGGCTTGAGCAGTGCCTTGTTCTCTCCGAGGAAGCCGGTCGCCGCGGTTTTCCGGGCCTGGCTGCCGGTCGCGCATCCGGCGAGCCCGGCCAGGCAGGCAGCGAGAAGCACCGGGATCAGCCCTCCCGCGACGCCGCCCCGAAGAGAGAGCGGCAAGATTCGAACGGGCCTATCCGTTCCGGGAGCCAAGGCACGAGTCGAATAGTTCTTCATCTCGCCTCCTCCTGTCGGTCCGGCGCCACCCCGGGCACCAACCCCGCGAGACGGAATCCTGGTTGCCGATCATTCTTTCACACGCCCCAGGCGATAGACCGGCAGCAACGGCGAGCCGGGTCATTCGTCAACGGTGTCGAAACCCGCCCGCCAGCGCCGCGGAGACCCTCACGCGAACCGTTTGCCGTGGGGAGAGGGGGATCCGGCGCTTTACGACGTCGACGGCAACGTCAGCGGCAGCGCCCTCAGCCGCTCGCCCGTCGCCGCGAAGATCGCTCCCGCCAGCGCCGGGGCGATGCCGACGATCGGGGTCTCGCCCGCGCCCGCCGACGGGAGGTCCTTGCGGTCCAGCACCACGACCTCGATCGGCGGCACGTCCGTGAAGCGCGGGACGCGGTACTGCGACAAGTGCGGGTTCGTGATCCGGCCGTTCTCGAAGCGGATCGCCTCGAAGAGCGCGCCACCGATCCCCTGCACGATCGCTCCCTCGATCTGGTTGCGCAAGCCGCCCGAGTTGACGACGGCGCCGCACTCGAACGCCGCCGCGATCCGGCGGATGCGGACGCGGCGCGACGGCCGCTCGGCGTCCACTTGGACCTCGGCGCAGAGGGCGATGTAGCCGCCCTTCTCGACGCCGCCGGCGATCCCGAACCCGCGCCGCGGCTCCGCCTTCCGCTTTCCCCAGCCGAACTTCTCCGCCGCCGCCTCGAAGACGGCCTTCAGGCGCGCGTCGGAAAGGTTCTTCAGGCGGAACGCGAGCGGGTCCATCCCGACCGTGTGCGCGAGCTCGTCCATGTGGCTCTCGCGCGCGAAGTGGTTGGCGGTCGCCGCGAGCGCACGATACGAGCCCTGGCGAAGCGGCGACTTCACCGGATGGAACTGAATCCTCTGGTTGGCGACGTCGTACGGCGTCGCGATGCCGGCGGGGCCGGAGTTGGTGTTGTGAAACTCCCACGCGACGAGCGTGCCGTCCTTGCGCGCGCCGCTCTTGACCTCGATGACTCCGGCCGGACGCAGATACGCCCAGGTGAACTCCTCCTCGCGCGTCCAAACGACCTTGACGGGCTTGCCGGCGGCCTTCGCGAGGCGCGCCGCCTCGACCGCCGCATCACCGGTGTGCTTTCCGCCGTAGGCGGAGCCCGTGTCGGGGACGATCACGCGCACGCTCTCGCCCGGCACGCGAAACGCCGCGGCGAGCTCGTCGCGCACCGCGAACGGGCGTTGCGTGCCGGTCCACACCGTCAGCTTCACGCCGCTCTTCCCCTCGCCCCACTCGGCGACCGCCGCGCGTGGCTCGAGCGGCGCGTGCGCGATGTACTCGACCGTGTACGTCTGCGCGAGCTTGACGTCGGCCGATGCCATCGCCTGCTCGACGGATCCGGTCACGCGCGGCTCGGAGCGCTCGCCGGCGTCGGCGTTCTTCTTCAGATACTCGAAGATGTTGGCGTTTGACGGCTGGCCAGGAGTCTCCTTCCACTTGGCTTCCGTATGGAGCGCGGCGAGAGCCCGCTCCGCCGTCGGCAGATCCGGCGCGACGACGCCCGCGAAGTCGCCGTCGCGCACGACCTTGACTCCCGGGATCGCCTCGGCCTTCGCGGCGTCGAACGAGACGAGCGCGGACTCGAACGCTGCCGGTCGCAGGACCTTGCCGTGAAGCATGGCGGGTCGGGTCAGGTCGGACGCGTAGCGGTGCGCGCCGGTGACGAAGTCGCGGCCGTCGACCTTGGGAGCGGGCGTGCCCGCGACCTTCCAGCGCGATGCGGGTGTGACTGGCACGGCCGCCGCGTCGGCGGGCAGTGTTCTGACCAGCTTCTCGCCGCGCGTCAGCTCGCCATAGGAGATCGTCCGCTTCGTCGCGGGGTCGGCGATCTGGCCGTTCTCTGCCGCGAGCCCGGCGCGCGCGATCTTCCAGCGCTCGGCCGCGAGGTCGATCAGCGCCTCGCGCGCGGTCGCAGCCACGGCGCGAAGCTGCGGCCCCATCGTCGGCGTCGTGCGGCTGCCGAACGTGCCCGCGTCCCACGGGGTCAGGTCCGTGTCGCCCATGACCATTCGGATCGCGCCCATGGGAAGGCGGAGCTCTTCGGCGACCTGCTGCGCGAGCGAGGTGCGGATGTTCTGCCCCATCTCGACCTTGCCCGTGAAGACGGTGACGCGTCCGTCCTTGTCGATGTGGAGCCAGGCGGCAAGGTCCTTCGGA
>DASXTI010000001.1:0-6638 GCA_036505535.1 Thermoanaerobaculia bacterium | reverse complement strand
TGGCGGATCTCCCCGGGGGCGAGCGTGTCCGGGCTGGACGCCGCCGGGTCGGCGACGGACGGGTCCTTGACGGCAGGATCCGGGGCTGTCCGTGTGGCCTTCACACGGTTCGGATGTGCAAGATCCGCACCGTGTTTGGGGCGCGCCCGACGATCCGTCGGCCTTCCGAGCTACCAGACCTCGCAGCGCTGCTCCGCCGGACGGACCATCGGCGACCCCGGCTTGCACGAGAACGCCTTCTGGAACGCGGGCAGGTTCGACAGGGGCCCGACGACGCGGAACTTGCCGATCGGGTGCGGATCGCCCTGGACCATCGTCCGCGCGAACTCCGGACGCACGGCGTCGCCGCGGAACTGTCCCCACGCGATGAAGAACTGCTGGTCGGGCGTGAAGCCGTCGATGGTCGGCAGCGGCGGCTTGCCGCGCTGCGAGATCTGGAAGGCGCGATAGGCGATCTTCGCGCCCGCCAGGTCCCCGATGCTCTCGCCGACCACGAGTTTCCCGTTGTGGTGGATTCCCGGCTCGACGAAGTAGTTCTCGTACTGGTCGACGACGCAGGCGGTTTTCGCCTGGAACTTCTTCAAGTCCTCCTCGGTCCACCAGTCGTTCAGGCGGCCCTGAGCGTCGAACTGCGCGCCCTGATCGTCGAAGCCGTGGCTGATCTCGTGGCCGATGACCACGCCGATCGCGCCGTAGTTGACGGCGTCATTGGCCTGCATGGCGAAGGCTGGCGGTTGGAGAATGCCGGCGGGAAAGACGATCTCGTTCAAGAGCGGGTTGTAGTAGGCGTCCGAGGTGGGCGGCGTCATGCCCCACCTTCCGCGATCGACCGGCTTGCCGATCGTCGCCAGATTGTCCGCAACGTTGAACTCGCGGCCTGCGACGACGTCGTCCCAGTACGATGCGCGGCGGATGGCGACGCGGCTGTAGTCCTTCCACTTGTCCGGATATCCGATCTTCGGGTTGAAGGTCGAGAGTTTTTCGAGGGCGTGCTGCTTTGTCTCGGGACTCATCCAGTCCAGGCCCTCGATCGTCTCGCGCATGGCCGCGCGCAGGTTCTGGACCATCTCCTGCATGCGGGCTTTGGCCTCGGGCGGAAAGTATTTCTCGACATACTTCTTGCCGAGCGCTTCGCCTAGCAGCCGGTCGGTCGATTCCGCGCAGCGTTTCCAGCGCGGCTTCATCTCTTTCGCGCCGCTCAAGTAGGCGCCGTTGAAGGCGAAGTCCTCCTGAACGAATGCGTCTGACAGCGACGGCGCGGCGGAATTGAGGAGGTGCCACTTCAGGTACACCTTCCAGTCAGCGACGGGAATGGCGTTGAGCTGGTGATCGAACTCCTCCATGAACCTCGGCTCGGCTACGTTCACGTCTCCCGGATGAAGATCGGCCTGCCGGTAGTAGCCCGTCCAATCGAAGTTGGGCGTCAGCTTCTGAAGATCGGCGAACGCCGTCTTGTGGTCGGTCGCCTTCGGGTCCCGCAGCGCGACGTTGTCCAGAGAGGTCTGGGCGAGCTGCGTCTCCATGCGCATGACTGTATCCGCGTCGGCCTTCGCTCGAGTGTCGCTGTCGCCGGCCAACGAGAACATCTTGGCGACGTGGGCGAGGTATTTCTCACGGGCCTCTTTGAAGCGCGGCTCGGGTTTGACGTAGTAGTCACGGTCGGGCATACCGAGCCCGCTGGCATAGATCTGGGCGATCACGTCCGTCGGGTTGTGATTGTCGGACCCGCCGGCGAGCGCAAAAGGAACCGATATGGCGATTCGATGGAACCGGGCAATCATTCGCTGCACGTCGACGGCGTTCTTCATGTGGTCAATCTCTGCAAGGAGTGGCGCAAGCGGCTTGGCGCCAAGGCGGTTCACGCGGGCTTCGTCCATGCAGGCGCCATAGAAGTCGCCGATGAGCTGCTCGGTGCTCTCCTTGGGATGGTTCTTGACGGCGGACGTCTCTTCGAGGATCTCCCGAAGCTTGTCCTTGGTGGACTCCCCGGCGGCCCACCGGCGGCTCCAGCGGGGCATCGAAGCGGGAATGGGATTCGCCGCCCGCCAGCTCCCGTTGGCAAATTCGTAGAAGTCGGTGCAGGCGTCGGACGCTACGGTTGATGTCGGAGACTTCTACCCCGCGCTGATCGCTGTTCTGCGCCGAAGCCGCGACCGAAACGGTGAATCCGATGGCCAGGACTCCGACCGCCCGCATCCGTCTCTTATCCATTCCCTCCTCCATCCACGGCCATCCCTAACGAGCCGCGGCCGTCCGAGAGTGCGAAAACCGAGGTACGGGGTTTAGTCCGGCGCCCCTCTCGACACGCCATCGGCGACCGACGCGGAGGGAGAGAAACGAAGCCGAGCTGGTGGGAGGTGAGGGGATCGAACCCCCGACATCCTGCGTGTAAAACAGGCGCTCTACCGCTGAGCTAACCTCCCCTTTTATATGTTGATCGTGGCGAAGCGCTCGATCTCGTTGACCGGCATCGGGCGGGCGAGCAGGAATCCCTGGCCGTAGGGAACGCCGAGCGACTGGAGGACCCGCAGCTCTTCGCGCGTCTCGATCCCTTCGGCGATGACCTTGGTGTGCATCTTGCGCGCGAAGCTCATGAGCGCCTCGAGCAGATCCTGCTTGACCTGCCGGCGGTCGATGCCGCGCACGAAGACGTTGTCGAACTTCAGGTAGTCCGGCTCGATGTCGGCGAGCGAAGAGAGGTTGCTATAGCCGGTGCCGACGTCGTCGACTGCGATGCGAAAGTTCTGCGAGCGGAACTTGGAAAGCACCTCGCGGAAGAGCCCTTCGTACACGGCGTACGTGCGCTCCGTGATCTCCAACACGATCCGGTCGGGCTCGAGGCCCAGGGCACGGACCTGATCGCGGAAAACGGGGCCGAGAAACTCCGGGTCCGACGCCGCCGCCGGCGAGAGGTTGAGGAAGATCTGGCGCCGGCTGCTCCCCTCGGCGGCAGCTTCGAGAGACCGCTTGCGGCAGACCCGCTCGAGAGGTACGAGGAGCTCCGTGCGCTCGGCCAGCGAGAAGAGGGTCTCGCCGCTCTCGAACTCGCTTCCCCGGGGTCCGCGCGAGAGCGCTTCCATCCCGATCATGGCGCCGGTCGCCAGGTCGAACACGGGCTGGAAGACCGGCCGGATGTCGGAGCGCGAGATCGCGTCCTGCAGCAGCTCCCCGCCCCGGATCTCCTGGCGCACCGTCTGGCGCGTGACCTGGTCGCGCGCGTCCTGGATGCCTCGATAGACGAGCCGCTCGATGCGGTGCTTGGGGTCCTTCATGATCCGCGCGGCGCCCACGAAGGAACGGAACCGCGCCGAGACGTCGGCCCGTTCGGCGAGGTAGCCGCGAATGAGCTGGTCGAGCTCGGCCGCCTTCTGTCCAAGCGCGGTGGGACCCTCCGTCAGGCCGCCGCCATCCGGGGTCACGAAGAGGATGATTTCGTCCGAGCGGACATATGGGAGACAGAAAGTTCCTCCGGGTACGATCCCATCGGTCTGGAAAGCCTTGAGCCGCCGGACGAAGTCGAGCAGGAGGTCGTCGTAGGCCTCCCAGCCCCAGACTTCCTCGACGTGCCCTTCCGAGCTCGGCCGGAAGACCAGGACCGAAAGGTTGCCCTTCTCTTGCAGCTGTGCGCGGAGGTCGTCCATCAAGACGGCGACGGTCGGCAATCCCGTCTCCCGGTCGTAGAGGCGCGTCCGCTCCTTGAACCACTTACCGCGGAGAGCGACCAGCTCGCTCTGTGTATTCTTCGTCATGGGGCCCAGGCGCGTTCTTTCCAGGTGAGCCTCAGGATAGCACTCCGGGCTGACGGGGGATGAAGTTTCGGGCCTTCCCGCTGGGCAATCCGGCGAGCCTTCTGAAGGCCTCTAGGGACCTGCCGCCAGGGGCTCCCGCGATGTCTGGCGAAGCCGCGCGATCCCCTCCTCGCTGCCGAGGATGACGAGGACGTCGCCGTGCTGGAATCGGTCGTTCGGCGCCGGCACGAAGCCCTTTTCGATACCGTCCCTCGTCATCCGTTTCACGGCGAGCACGGAGACGCCGTATCGCGACCGCAGCGCCGCCTCGGCGACCGTCCGGCCTTCGATCCACGACGGCACATCCACTTCGATCAAGCGATGCTTTTCTGGCAGCTCCAGGTAATCCATCTGACCGCCGGATTCGCCGACCGTCCGGACGCGCGCGAGGAGGCGGTTGCGTCGCAGGACCTCGCTGTCGAAGGCGGCGAGCAGGTCTCGCTGCGTGACGATCCCCAGGAAACGCCGGCCCTCGGCGGAATCCACGACGGGCAGCTGCCCGACGTCTCGGAACCAGAGCTTTTCGTTGACACTCGTCAGGAGCTCTTCCGGCGTCACGGTGGGGATCTCTGTAACCAGGTCCGCCGCGATGACGACGTTGGAAAGCTCCCGCTCCGGAAACGACTCCTTGATGTGGTGGATGTCTACGACTCCGACGAGCCTCCCCTCCTCGTCTCCGACATAGAGGAAGAGACTCCGCGACCGCAGAAACGCAGCGACGATCTCGGGCAACGGCGTCGTGCGCGGGATCAGGGAGACGTCCCGGCGCATGATGTCCGACACCCTCAGGCTGGCCAACGCCGTCGCCTCCGGCGTCTTTTCCCAGACGATCCCGGCCGACCGCAGGCTCGTGATGTAGATCGAGTCTTGCTGGAGAACGCGCGCGCAGGCGACCGCGAGGACGGATACGACCATCATCGGAACCAGCACGGCGGTGTTCTGCGTCAGCTCGAAGATCATGATCACGGCGAGCAGGGGCGCCCGCGTCACGCCGGCCATCAGTCCGCCCATTCCGAGAAGCGCGTATCCGCCGACGGGCGCCGAAAGGTGAGGAAGGGCGACCTGGACGATCTTGGCGACGACGCCTCCGAGCGTGGCCCCGACGAGCAACGAAGGGGTGAAGACGCCGCCGACTCCGCCCGAGCCGATCGTCGCGGCGGTCGCGACGGTCTTTCCGACGAGCAGGACGACGAGGAAGAGCAGAGTCGGGTTGCCGTGCAGCAGCCGGTTGGTCGCCTCGAAGCCGTTGCCGAAGACCTCCGGCAAGAAGATCCCGATGAGGCCGACGGCCGTGCCGCCGAGCGCCATGGCGGCCCAGACGGGGAGCTTCGTCGCTGCGAAGACCTTCTTGCCCGCCGATAGCGCCCGCACGAATAGGGCGGAAGCGAATCCCCCGAGGATTCCGATGGCGATGAACGGAAGAAACTCCAGCAGCGACTCGACGCGGAAGGGCGCGACCTGGTAAACGGGCTCGTCCCCGAGCACGCCTCTTACGACCATCGTCGAGACGACGGCGGAGACCACCGCCGGACCGAAGAGCGCCATCGAGAAGGAGCCGACCACGACCTCGAGGACGAAGAGAGTCGCCGCGATCGGCGTGTTGTACGTGCCTGCCACCCCCGCGGCCATCCCGCAGGCCGTGAGAATCCGCATCCGCTCGGGCGACACCTTCCAGGCGCGAGCGAGCGCCGAAGCGAAGGCGGCGCCGATCTGGACGATCGGGCCTTCCCGCCCCTCCGAGCCGCCGGAGGAGATGACGACCATCGACGAAAGGCCGCGAGCGAGCGAAGCACGCAGACGAACGGTCCGCCGCCCGAGCGAAACGACTTCGATCATGTGCGAGATGCCGCTCGGACCTCTCTCCCCGAAGAAGAATCGGGCGATGAGTCCTCCGGCCAGGCCACCGGCCGCCGGCAACAGAACGCGAAAGTACGCCTCGAGCCCCTCGGCGCCGCGCACGATGTCCTCGCTTCCGACGGCGAGCCGCGTGAGCCAGTGGGTGGCGAATCGAAACGCGATAGCGCCGAAACCGCCGAGTAGGCCCGCCGCGGCGGCGAGGATCAGGAACTGGGTGTTGGGATCGCGCCAGAAGAACCGGCCGAGGCGGGATGGCCGGGAGGGGACCTCGGGCTCAGGAGTGCTCATTCTCCATCTTCGTAGCGCCCGATTTCCGACTCGTCGATTTCCTCCTGTTCGCCGAAGAAGAAGGCGTGGGCGCAGTCGGTGCCGCAGAAGAAACTGCCGCCCATACGAATGGCGCAGGTGTCACAGATCGCCTTGCGGCAGATCGGGCAGCGGCGGAGGGCGTAGGGGAACTCCTGGCCGCACCTCCCGCAGTTGTCTGAGAGACCGGCCATGGAGAAAGTATAGGTCGCTGGAAGGCGGAATAGCGACGGGTGACGGGTTCCGGATTCCGGGTTCCGGGTTGAGCGGTGATCCCGGGGGCGAACCGAAACTCGGTACTCGAAACTTGGAACTTATTCCTTCCTCGCCTCTCCTGCTAATATTCCGCGCCCTGGCGGTGTAGCTCAGTCGGTCAGAGCAAGCGGCTCATATCCGCTGTGTCCGGGGTTCGAATCCCTGCACCGCCACCAACCTTCGACAACCGTGGAGGCCCTTCGTGGCCCTACTGTCTGCGACGCCCCCCCGACTGTCTGCGGACCGCTTCTCGAAGTACCCGTCTCTTGATCGCGGCGCGATGTCGGTCGAGAATCACTTCGCGCCGGCGACGAGCTTCTGGAACCTCGGGTTCTTGCGCAGCGGGTCGAAGTTGGGGTCGACCTTGAGCCAGCCGGGCGAGAGCCAGTACGGGATCTTCAGGAGTGGCTCAAGCTTGTCGAGCGCCTTCTC